>CAZOAP010000335.1:0-3367 GCA_964577645.1 uncultured Ignavibacteriales bacterium | reverse complement strand
TTCACCGGCAAGACATACATGTTCGGTATTTTCAAGTATCAGCCTTGCGACAGAGACGGGATTTTTAATATGCTCAACGCAAATTACGGCACCTATTCTTGCTTTCCAATCCATAATTGCTGCATCCAGGGTCACCCTGCCTTCAGCATCAGGCAATCCACCATAGCCAACACTAAGAACGTTGGGGTCATCTTCAGCAACTCTTACGCCATGCTCAACAGCATCAAGCGAAGAGCCGCCTGAATCAAGTATTTCAGCGGCTTTTTCATTGGCAGCTATGCCGTGTTTCCATGTAGATATCACTAATTGTTCCATAGTTACAAATATAATTAAAAGGGATTGATTATTAAAATATATAAAGAATTTATAAGGAACAAATTATCAGCTGCTTTATCTTATTTTTGAGTTTATCCATTCAATAATATAATAGTCTTCTAATATTTCTTTTTCCGTTGAAATATTCAAATAAGGCTTGATATCATTTTTCAGTCTTTCAAATATTTTTTTAATATCAGATTTTTGATTGGTACACATTAATTCTTTAAAATTTTTTATAAAAATATTCTCGTAATGGATTATTTTTTTATAACTAAAATATTTTATATTTCTAGACAACAATTTTTCTAATAAATCATAATTTCCCAACTCATAATGTACAATTAAATTTAAGATATTTGAAATATCTTTATATATTATAATTTTAGAGTTTTTTAATATATAATTCAGCCATTTCAAAGCATCTTTCCAATACGACAAAGATAAATATGTTACAATAATATTAATAATTAATTTATCAGTTTCATCTGTTTCATAAATATTTTCTAAACCATACTTATATATTTTTTCTATTTCAGCAAGGTTTTCCGCTGATTTACTCAATTTATTATTGAAATAAATTTTCAGACTGTAAAAATGAAGTTTCATTTCATTTTGATTTCTGTTTGTAGAATAATATTTGCCTGAATGAATAAAATTTTCAAGAATTACCAAATATTTCTTTGACAATTTATAATTTTTGTTTTTTATTAACGAAAAGACTAAATTATATAAACACCAAAAATAATTTGTAGGATCATTCTTGATTATCACTTCATTTCTTTCTAGATAATCAGCAAATTTGAACGAATAATATTTAGATAAATGGTAGTTACATGCAGAAATATTATAGAATATAATTGTATGATTATATAAACTAATTGCCTGTGGAGCAAATGCATTATCGTAATCCGATAAACTCATTTCGTTGATGATCTTTTGTAACTTTTCTAATTCTACAATATCCCTTACAGGACATCCGAATAAATATATATTATTCATTACAATCTGGTTGTACTGAAGATATTTCCTTATCCTCATTATTTCGTTAAGTACTTTTTCTTCTTCAGTTATCAAATCATTAAATGCTTTTTCTGCTGCACTCTTGTTCATTAACTTAAACAATAACTTTTCATCTCCAATTGCTTCAATTAGAACAAAATAGTAGCCGTATTTATATGATAATTCCTTTGCCCTTTGAATTTTTTTCCAGCTGCTAATATATAATTTTCTGTGCAAAAGAATCTCTGCTTCTGTAATACAATCTTTAGTAATTACATAAGGATCCGTTGTAGATGTAAATGAATTTAATGACTTCAAAATGGTTTTTTGCAGATAATCTTTTACTACACTTAACTGCTTAACAAATGTTTCTTTTTTAAACTTTTCTTTAATTTTTCTCTCATCATATACTTTCTGTTTATCAATTACTTCAAATAACTTTAGATAATTATTTTTTTTTCCTGCACTGTATAACATACAAAAACGTTTAAAATATCTTTTTTCTGGTTTTGTAAGGGATTTTACCAGAAGGAAAAGATCATTAGAAGGTTTCATAGAATTATATTAATAAAGTTAAAAAAAAGGTATTTTAAAATATTATATACCAATTGTTTACAATAATAAATGAAAGGCTGAAATTTGCTTTTGTTTCCTACAAATATACAAATTTTGATTTGGCAAACAAGACTCTTTCAGCTATTTTTATATACACATCGCGAGTGTACATTTTAAACCTTTAAACTCTATTGAAAGGAGTTAAAAATGAAACGAACAATCATTTCAGCAACAATGATCTTTGCAATACTAACATCAGTTATTTATTTTACAAGTTCTGAAGCCAATGCAAGCGAAACGAGAAAAACTTCCGGATTTTTAGTCGTGCATTCTAGTTATCCAGGCACCGGTGGTGTTTATTGTGGTTCTTCAAGCGGAAGCTTTACAACCGGCGTTGATGGTGGTGCAAAGATATTGGTTCCTAATGGAACCTATACCGTTTGTGTTGGCAGTAGTCATAGTGTTTCGGGTGTTGTAGTCAACAATAATTTTGTTGATGTATATGTAGATGATGGTGGTTCCTGTCCTTGTGGTAATTAATAATCCAACAAAGCCGGCTTATGCCGGCTTTGAATAAAATCAACAATGAAATTAAAATACTTTTACATATTAATATTTATATTTATCTCAGGTTGTAATGAATTTATCGACCTTACCGGTAAATTCATTAACCGGATTAATGATACACAGAACCTGAATACAGTAATAACCGTTTCTATACAAAATAACAGTTCAGAACAGCTTCCGAATATTCTTGTTTACATAATTGATGACCACGATTCCCTTTTAATCACTCCGCCCAAGTATACAAATTCAAAAAGTAACTTAACAATTATATTACCCGATGAACAGGTAAAGGGAATTTCCAGGGATGCACAAAATTTAATTGTTTTTGCTGAACACCCTGATATTGGTATTTATTCAAGTCCATTATCCTTAGCGTTATTGAAAGATAACCCAAATGTAAAAAGTGAATTTTATATTGATATACCCGCTGTTTCAATTGATAAAAAAAGCATACTGCTATTTAACCTTTACAATTACCTTTCTAAAAAACATAATTAAATTACTGTTTTATAATAAAATGTGCATTTTATGCAAATTTTAATCCTTTTTTCAAAAATCTCCTATTGCGCAATTCGTTTTTAAGTGCTAAATTAATAACGGTATTACGTTAACTTTCCCCCAAAACCATGAGATATTTTTTACTGTTATTTGCGGTAGTTTTACTTATTTTTAGTTCTTCTTCCAATTCAAGTTTTGCTTATACACGAGTGGATTTCATGCTTACACTGCCTGACGGTGTTAAGCTTGATTGTACTAAATTCATTCCATCGGGCTCACCGCCTGCTGGAGGTTGGCCATGTGCGCTGATAACCCACGGGTTCGGGCTTAATAAATTAACTGAGATGCCTGAAGCAATTGATTACGCCCAAAACGGGTTTTATTCCGTTGTATACAGTATGCGGGGTCAGGGGTATTCTGAAGGCCGCTC
>CAZOAP010000334.1:0-3393 GCA_964577645.1 uncultured Ignavibacteriales bacterium | reverse complement strand
ATAATATTCCCTTTTTGCACCTCTCGCAGCAATTATTCAGCACAGAAAAGGAATTTGTAAAGAGTATTCTGGATGCCTTAAGGAAATACAGGATAGACCTGATAGTTTTGGCAGGATATATGAAAATGCTGAGCCCCGTAATAATAAAAAATTTCCGCAACAGGATAATAAACATTCATCCTGCACTGCTTCCAAAATTCGGAGGTAAAGGTATGTACGGCATCCATGTTCATGAAGCAGTTTTAAGGTCAAAAGAAAAAACCACAGGTGCAACGGTACATTTTGTGAATGAAGTTTATGACAGCGGTGCGATCATAAAACAGCGTGAGGTTAAAGTGTTAAAAGGCGATGACCCGGTGAAATTGCAGAAGCGTGTTTTAAGGGCTGAGCATAAATTATACCCTGAGGTAATTAAGATGTTTGAAGAGAAGAGAATTAAAGTGAGAAATAATAAAGTTACAATTATATAAGTAACCTCACCCCCAACCCCTCTCCTGAAAGGAGAGGGGAGTGAAGAGTAGAGATTATGTGAAATCTGAATGATCTAAAAGCTTGAGGATTACTCTCCCCTCTCCCTCGGGGAGAGGGGCAGGGGGTGAGGGTAAATAAAAATAATCAATCAATGAAAAGAGCATTAATAAGCGTTTACGATAAGACCGGTGTTGTGGAGTTTGCAAAAGAGCTTGTAACACTTGGTTTTGAAATAGTTTCAACCAGCGGTACAGCAAAGCTTCTTAAAGAAAGCGGTATTGCCATAAAAACCGTTGAAGAAATTACTAAAGCTCCCGAAGTATTAGGCGGAAGGGTTAAAACACTTCAGCACCTGATATTTGCGGGAATACTTGCAGATAAAACAAATCCGGACCACTTAAATGAGGTAAAAACGCATAATTTTGAGCTTTTTGACCTTGTTTGCGTGAGTCTATACCCCTTTAAGCAAACAATCAGCAAACCTGGCTGTACAGAAGCTGAAGCTATTGAGCAGATAGATATAGGCGGAGTATCGCTCATAAGAGCAGCGGCAAAGAATTTCTTAAGCGTAAGTGTGCTTGTTGATCCATACCAGTATGAAATTTATCTCGCGTCACTTAAAGCTTCAAAAGATATTAACAAGCTGCTTGCTGCAGATGCATTTGAATATATTGCAAGCTATGATATAAGCATTGCGAATTATTTCAGAAGAATATCGGGACAGAAGAGCGGGATATTTGATATTTATTTTTCAGGTTATGAAGAATTACGCTATGGCGAAAATCCCCACCAGCGAAGCATGTTATATAATGTTGGTGAAAAAGGATTCACTGAAATTTTCGAGAAGCTGCACGGCAAGGAGCTTTCATACATAAATATTATTGATATTGATGCAGCGTACGGATTGATAAATGAATTCACCGAACCTGCATGCGCAATATTGAAGCATACAAATCCATGCGGTGTTGCAGTTGGTACAGATATAAAAGATGCATATCAAAAAGCTTTTTCGACTGATACAGCTTCACCGTTCGGCGGTATAGTAATTGTAAACCGAAAGCTTGATAAGGCAACTGCCGAAGAAATGGATAAGATATTCACAGAAATAGTTATTGCACCTGATTACGATGAAGATACTCTTTCATTCCTATTTAAAAAGAAGAACAGGCGCGTGATAAAAATAAATCAGCCGGAGCTTGTAAATGCAATGGAGCTGAAATCAGTTACAGGGGGCTTGCTTGTGCAGGATGTGAATAAAATTGTTGTGAATGAAAAGGAAATGAAGACGGTTACTGAAAGAGCTCCGGGAGATGATGAGCTGAGGGACCTGATATTTGCCATGAAGGTATGCAAGCATACAAAAAGCAATGCTGTGATATATGCAAAGGATGGCAGGACACTGGGTATTGGCGGCGGACAGCCTTCGAGGGTAGATTCATCCATGCTTGCTGTGAATAAAGCCAAAAGATTCGGGCATGACCTGGAAGGATGTTCTGTAGCTTCAGATGCATTTTTCCCGTTCCCTGATGGTGTTATTGAAGCAGCAAAAGCAGGGGCTAAATCGGTTATACATCCGGGCGGCTCAGTTAACGATGAGGTTGTAATTAAGGCAGCCAATGAGCACGGGCTGGCTATGGTTTTAACGGGTATCAGGCATTTCAGGCATTAGGCTGGATGAGCTGTTACCTGAGGACAAAAAAAACTTTAAAAAAGTATAAATAAGTTCACTTAAATAAATAAAATTAAACCTTATATTTGCAAATTGGTTTTTAAAGTTTTTGGCATTTATAAGCATCATTTTGAACAGCACTACAATTTCATTTTTATATAATTTTAATTTTCACGGGATACCTCAATTAAATGGCTTTATTCGGATTTTTATCAGCAGATATTGCAATCGATCTTGGAACTGCAAATACGCTAATATATATAAAAGGCAAAGGGATAATTCTTAACGAACCATCCATTGTTGCCTTTGATGAAACAACTAAAAAAATAATTGCTGTCGGCCACGAAGCAAAACAGATGCACGAAAAAACCCACAAGGGAATTAAAACAATCCGCCCGATGGGTGATGGTGTTATTGCTGATTTTGAAATTGCCGAAGGAATGCTGCGCGCCTTTATTAAAAAAGTTCACTCAAGTATTTTCCCCAGCTCACGTGTTGTAATTTGTGTACCAAGCGGAATAACAGAAGTTGAAAAACGCGCAGTGCGTGATTCAGCTGAACATGCCGGAGCAAAAGAAGTTTATCTCCTGGCTGAACCGATGGCTGCAGCAATTGGTGTCGGACTTGACGTATCATCACCGGTAGGCAATATGATAATTGATATCGGCGGCGGTACAACAGAAATTGCTATCATATCACTTTCGGGAATTGCAAACGGCGCATCGATACGTGTTGCAGGTGATGAGCTTAATATTTCAATAGTAGAATACTTCAGAAAAAATTATAACATCTTAATTGGTGAAAGAACTGCCGAGGAAATTAAATGCCAGGTTGGTTCTGTTATGCCGCTTAAGGAAGAAGTTATCATCGAAGTAAAAGGCCGTGACCTGGTTTCGGGTCTGCCCAAGATGACAGAAGTAAGCTCAATTGAAATTCGCGAAGCACTGAGCGATCCTGTCAATCAAATGATAAGAGCAATAAAAGTAGCCCTGGAAAATACACAGCCTGAGCTTGCATCCGAGATACTGGATAGAGGCATAATGCTTTCCGGCGGCGGCGCTTTAATAAAAGGACTTGATGAGCGTATAAGGCTTGAGACCAATCTGCCTGTACACGTAGCCGAAGACCCCTTAACGGCAGTAGTTCGCGGCGCGGGTAAGGTACTCGAGGACCTGCAGAAGTTCTCTAAAGTACTGATAAAGAGCAAAAAGTATTAACCACATCTAATGCGTAATGAAGTAAATTATGAGATT
>CAZOAP010000333.1:0-3394 GCA_964577645.1 uncultured Ignavibacteriales bacterium | reverse complement strand
GCCCATATAGGCAGCCATACCGAAGGCAAGATTAAATATACAGGCACCTATTGCACCTGTAATCATTGCCCTTCTGCCGCCCCATCTATCAGCAATCGGACCGTTAAAGATGGCTGAGATTCCGTATATAAGGGTACTTATTGTGATTATAGTGCCAATTTCAGTTTTTGAAAAACCAAAAGTATCGCTTAACTGTTTATTTGCGAAACCGAAATTATATCTTGCCATGTACATTGCTGCATATGTAAGTCCAAGGGTCATCCAGTTTATACCGCGGCGTTTCTTAAACTCAGGTGTATGATTGGGTTTAGCCAGCGTTTTTTCCATTATAGCGTATTATTCAGATTAATTTTGAGATTGAGTTAAATGAATGTAACTAGTATTATTAAAAAATTATTTGTGGTAATCTTCAAATATAAACAAAAACATAACTAAATTTAATGCTAGTAATTGGAAGAAATCCGGTTGTTGAAACATTAAAATTTGCGCCGGATACAATTAAAAAGATCATAATACTTGAGAGTATAACTGATAATAAAATAAAAGAAATAGAGCGTAATGCTAAATCAAAAAATATTGCAGTAGAAAAAATCAGTAAACAGTCATTTGAACAAATACTTGATAAGAAAGATAAGTCAGAAGGAATATCCCAGGGGATTGTAGCTGAGGTACAGGAATACGAATATTCAAAGACCACTGAGATACTGAAATCACTTAACGATAAACCCCAGGCAACAATAATAATACTTGATGAGATACAGGATCCACACAATTTTGGCGCAATAATACGTACGGCTGTATCAGCAGGAGCTGATGGTATTGTCATATCAGATAAAAACTCAGCTAAAGTTAACCATACTGTTGTAAAAACATCTTCAGGAGCAACGAATTATATCAAAATATCAAAAGAACCTAATATTTACAAAACTGTTGAGATTCTGCAGGAGAATGGTTATAAAGTTATAGGTACTGTGTTAAATAACAGTGAAGATATGTATAATTTCCGGTTTCCGGATAAATGTGCGGTTGTTTTTGGCGGTGAAGGTGAAGGATTGAGGAAGAATATAATTCAGCTGTGCGACCATTTAATTAATATACCTATGAAGGGCAAAATAGCATCCTTAAATGTATCAGTATCTGCAGGTGTAACGCTGTATGAAATTTTAAGGCAGAGAAATTATTGATCATCTAAATTGATTAAAATAAAAAACCCGCTCAAATAAGCGGGTTTTTTTATGATCATTTTTAAAACTATTTGGTCAGTATCATCTTCTTAGTTTCACTAAAACCATTATCAGTTTTAAGTGTGTAATAATATGTACCGCTTGAAAGCCTGCCTGCATCAAAATTCATTTTATATGAACCGGCAATTTTGAATTCATTGGCAAGTAAAGCTACTTCCCTGCCCAAAACATCATAAACTTTTAAAGTAACATATGATGATTTTGGTACATTGTACTCAATTGTTGTATTGGGGTTAAACGGATTAGGATAATTCTGTTTAAGTGAATATGATTCCGGTATATTCTGATTGCTTGTTAAACCTGTAACAGGATTACCAATTTTAATAACGAAGAGACCTTCAGCAATATTGCTGCCGATAATTTTACCTGATGACGGGAACATGAATACACCCCAGCATCCTGCAAAATTTGCTGAGTTATTGGTAGGATATGTATCATACCATGCAATTTCCTGCGGATTAGTCGGGTCAGTTATATTCAATATCCTGATACCTGCGGTATAATGTGCCACAACGGCTAGATTGTTGTAAATTTCTACATTATGAACAATCGCTGTAGTTATTCCCGTTGGCTGCCATGATGTTACCAATGTAACATTTGCCAGGTTTGATTTATTCCATACCTTTAGCTTGCCATTGGGTGATTGAGTCTCATCAGTAGTAAATATATAACGCCTGTCATTTGGGATTGCACAGTTATGCGGGAACGGATTAGGATTATTTACCCAAGAGCCGATTGTTACCAGGTTATCTTTATTAGCGGCATTTATAACTGAAATAGAACCCGGCGGATTATAAATATTGCAGGCATAAATGGTATCATTCAATATCCTTGAATCATGCACATAGAAATTTGACCATGAACCTCTTTTTACTGGTGACTGCGGGTTTGTAATATCAAGTATTGTTTCCCCGCCCGGATCAGTTCCCCCAAAAGTATTATTACCACCGTGCAGGTATAAATATGGACCTGATTGTGAAATTGAATGTGTGTGGTCATAGCCTGAATATGAATATGTTGCTACTAGGCTTACTGAATCCGGCAGATACTGTAATGCTATTATCTGAAGCTTACTGTTCGTACCTTCTGAAACAACATAAGCATAGCTTGAAAATACTTTCATTTCACGCCATCCGGATGTTACACCGGTTACAAAATCAACTTCATGTATATTTGCAGTATCGGTGATATCATAAAAAGCTGTACCGGTATTACAGCCTAATATTGCATACTCCCTGCCGTTTGGTCCGGCATAGCCCCAAAGAGCTGAGTATCCGTTACCGTGTTCATCTTTGTTAGCCAGCAGAATTGTGTTCTGGTTACCCAGCTGGCTGAAAACTGATACAGTTGATAAAATTAATACGAAGGCTGTTATAATATTCTTGATCAAATTTATATCCCCTTTATTTGGCTAATACCATTTTCTTTGTTGCTGTAAAGCCGTTATCTGTTGTTAATGTGTAATAGTATATACCGCTTGAAAGTAAGCCTGCATCATAACCAATCCTGTATGAACCTGCCGGTTTATATTCATCAGCAATTAATGCTACCTGTCTGCCAAGAACATCAAATACTTTTAATGTAACATGTGAACCTGTTTTCAGAGAAAACTCGATGTTGGTTGACGGATTAAACGGATTCGGATAATTCTGTTTTAGTTCAAAACTGTTTGGTGTATTAGTTTCAGGTGTATTTATTCCTACAAGCTGAACGGTCGGTTTAACAACATAAAGACCTGTCTGCCTGTCAGAACCTATTATTTTGCCTGATGGGAACATATACACTCCCCAAATACCATTATACTGGGCAGCGTTTGATGACGGGTATGTATCATACCAGGCAACTTCCTGCGGTGAAGCAGGATTTGAAATATTTATAAGCCTTATTCCAGCTGTATAATGAGCAACAAGTGCGTAGTTGCCGTATATTTCAACATTATGCACAATAGCTGTTGTTATACCGGTTGGCTGCCAGTTGGTTACAAATGTTACGTTCGAAAGATTTGAAATATTCCAAACCTTTAATTTTCCGTTTGGTGTTGAAGTTTCATCTGTTGTTAAAATAAATGTCCTGCCTGCCATTAAAGCACAGTTATGCGGGAACGGGTTTGGATTATTGACCCAAGATGTAATTGTAGTCGGGTTATCTTT
>CAZOAP010000332.1:0-3414 GCA_964577645.1 uncultured Ignavibacteriales bacterium | reverse complement strand
ACGGTGTAAACAACATCACCGCCATCAAAATATGCTGTTGCTGAAAATTTCTTGCCGTCTGCATCAAATGTACTGGTTGAACGGCATTTTTTACCGTCATAAATTGCGCTGACGGTACCTGAGCCTTTTTCCCTGCCTGTTACTTCAAACTCAACCATAAACGGTTTATCCCTTGAAAAAGTTGAATTATCTTTTGAATCTTTGTTCTCGGTTTTCTTATCATCTTTATTAGATGTTGAATTATCTTTTTTACCGCACCCGTTTATAAAAACAAATATTGCAAGTATTGAAAGAATTAATGCTGAATATTTTAAATTTTTCATGATTATATAATTTTAATTGTTTAATGTAGAACTCTCATTTAGTGTATAGCGGACGGTAAATATAATCTATAGGGTCAACTAAACCGGCCTGCTGAAAGCCTTTTAGCCTTAATGCGCATGAATCACACTCACCGCAGGCTTTTTCTTCATTCTGGTAACATGACCATGAAAGATTAAAAGGTGCACCGAGCTCAGCCCCCTTTTTGATTATTTCAAACTTCTTTAAATGAATTATCGGTGTAACAATTTTGATACTTGTATCCGGTTTTGTACCTAAAACGATCACTTTATTGAATGCATCATAAAAAACTTCCCTGCAATCCGGATAACCGCTTGAATCCTCTTCAACTGCCCCTATGAATATCTTTGATGCCCCTGTAACTTCTGCCCAGCTGACTGCAATGGATAATATATTTGCATTCCTGAATGGGACATAAGATGACGGAATTTCTTTACTGCTTATATCAGCCTTTGAAACCTGAATACTTTTATCAGTCAGTGATGAGCCTCCAATATCAGCAAGGTATTTGATATCTACAATAAGCTTTTCATTTACATTATAATGCTCTGCAATATCATTAAACGCTTTTAATTCCCGGGTCTCTGTCCTCTGCCCGTAATTCAGGTGCAGGAACGCCATATCGTATTCTTTTGAAGCAATAGCTGCAGTTACCAATGAATCCATACCGCCGCTTACAAGTATTATTGCTTTCGAACCTTTTTCCCCGTGAAGACGGGGAACTGTATTTTCAGTCTCAGGCATTAGATCAGATTATATTCAAAAATTATTTATGGAAGTATGGTTTTTAGTCTTATAAAAAAATATCGTTCTAAACATTGAGATACCAGCATGCGCGGAGAATTCTACTCAGACTCCCCTTGTCATTGGATGCCAGATATATTTATGCATTTGCAGCTGAAAGCGTACACTTAGTTTATCCTGTAATATCCATTCAGCAAGTTCAATATTTTCTACTTTATCAAAGACGGGTGAAAACAAAACCTGTTCTGTTTTATTTACCAGATCATATTTCTCCAATATTTCTTTTGCCCAGTCATAATCATCCCTGGAGCCAATTACGAATTTTACTTCATCTGTTTGCTTTAAATACTGAATATTTTCATACCTGTTCTTTTTTTCCATTTTGCTGTAGGGAGTCTTCAGGTCCATAATAACTTTCACACGTTTATCAATCACTTCGATAGGTAATGAACCGCCTGTTTCTATCATAACATCATAACCTGAATCGCAAAGCTGCTTCATTAATAAATGTACATTTTCCTGGACCAGCGGTTCACCGCCGGTTATTTCAACCAGTTTGCAATCGTATGACTTAATTCCATTCAGGATATCATCAATAGTTCTGTCTACACCTTCATAGAATGCATATTCAGTATCACAATACACGCAGCGTATATTGCAATAGGTCAAACGTACAAACACACATGGCAATCCAGCTTTGGTTGATTCACCCTGAATAGAGTAGAATATTTCGTTAACTTTAAGCACATCTCCGCGAAGGCGGGGATCTATGATTTGCTTTTCCGCATTCATGCTATAGCATCATTCCTTTATTTAAAAGCCTTGATTTCTCGGCGTAACTGTTCGGACTTTCATAGATCTTAACGGTGAGCTCTTCAAAATTATGCCCTTTTATATCAAGCAATTCGTTGGTCAGCTTATCTGTAAAATCATTGCATATATTTTCAACTGTGGAGTGATATTCAACAACAACTTTCTTCATTTTATTTTTTGCAAGGAAATTCAGTACTTTCTTATCACCTTTCCAGCAGAGAAAAGCATGATCATATTTTACAATAATGGGTTTGACAATCTTATTCAGATCAAAGAAATCAATTACCATGCCGTTCTTATCCAGTCCTCCCGTAATTTCTACATTCATACGGTATGAATGTCCGTGAATATTTTTGCATAATCCTTTGTGGAAAGGCAGCCTGTGCCCCATTTCCCAGTGGTATTGTTTTGAGATTTTCATAATTCAGCAAAGTTAACTAAATTTGAAAGTAATTTAAAGGAAACAATTACCACTAATCTTAATCCGGATAAATTTTCAAATAAACAATTGATCGATAAAGATTCCTGCCTGCGCAGGAATGACAATAGAAAGAAACAATAATGTATGAAATAATAGCTGTAAATAACGGAGAATTAACAGAAGAAACCAAACTTTTATTCAGAGAATATGAAAAGTGGCTGAATGTATCATTATGTTTTCAGGGATTTGAAGAAGAGGTGAATTCCCTGCCCGGCAAATACGCTCTGCCGGAAGGTAGACTGTATTTAGTAAAATATAACGGAAAATATTCCGGATGCATTGCACTACGAAAAATTGAGGACGGTATCTGCGAGATGAAGAGATTATTCCTTAAAGAAGATGTTCGCGGCAAAGGAATTGGCAGAGAGTTAGTTGAGAAAATCATAAATGATGCTAAGGAAATTGGTTATAAGAAAATGAGGCTCGATACAATAAAGGAAAAAATGCCCAATGCCGTTGCTATGTATGAAAAATACGGATTTGTTGAAATTAAGCCTTATTATCACAATCCAAACCCGCATACACTTTTTATGGAGCTTGACCTTACGAAAATTGAAAAACCAGACCCTGAAACAATTTCAGGGTGACAAATAGTGTTGAATGGAATTGTTTACCACCTGTAATTGTTATATTTTTGTAAGCTTTAAAGATAATACTTCAAAAATCTTGGTAACTTTTGAAGAAAATATCGGTTCTTTTAAAAATATGGGGATGAATTTGGTTTCGACGGGAATATAGATGTTTAAGACAGCATTCCGTGTTCTCAGCAAAAACGTTAAAATAGCTGAAAAGTCAAAATAAACGACAACTATAATTACGCTTTAGCTGCTTAATAAATAAGCCGCTCGTCTTTTACCGCCTCCACCGCTCATTTGGAAGGTAAAAAGACGCCAAACTTTTGAGCTGGCCGCAAGGTTTACTTGAGCCGAACGGTGAGATAACTTCAAGTGTAGATTCGCTGCCGCTATGTTTGCGATGCTGCAGTGAATTGAAATCCAAACGCAAACTATGAACGTAGACGTCTTAATGGTCTT
>CAZOAP010000331.1:0-3433 GCA_964577645.1 uncultured Ignavibacteriales bacterium | reverse complement strand
TCTATCCTTTCTGAAAAGTTCGAGGTTAAAATGTACGAGGTTAATACCTCAAAAGGAATTGGTTTCTTTATAGCGTTTATCAGAGAATTCATATACCTGCTGTTCAATATATTCAGGTTCAAAGTTGTATTTATCTGGTTCGCTGATTACCACTCATTGCTGCCTGTGTTTTTCGCAAAACTATTTGGCAAATACTCAGTTATTAATATCGGCGGTTACGATGCTGATGAAATACTCCCCGGCTCTCCGAATACTTTAAAAGATAAGTTCAGAAAGTTCTGCGTTACATACAGTATAAAGAACTGTACTAAATTGTTTCCTGTATCGGATGTAATAAAGTCATACCTGGAAAAAGCAGTTAAAAGTGATAAATGTGAAACAGTATATTGCTGTATAGATACGGATAAATTCCCTCCGCCTGAAGTAATCCCGCAAAAGGAAAATCTTGTTATTACTGTTGGTGGAGGTGGTAAATTCATAAAAGAAGCAAAAAGAAAAAGACTTGATTTCTTTATTGAACTGGGTGAAGAGTTCAACAAAAGATTTCCTAAATATAATGCGAAATTTTACGCAATTGGACATAATAATGATACTGTTACATATAAGTATTTATCAGAAATGATAACTGATAAAAACGTTGAATTAAAGCCATTAACCGGGTCAGTTAATGAACTGATAGATTACTATAAAAAAGCATCAATATACATGCAGCTATCATATTACGAAGCGTTTGGAATAGCCCAGGCTGAGGCAATGCTATATGGCTGCATTCCCGTTTCAAATCCGGGAGGAGCAATAGCTGAGGTTATTGGAGATGCAGGTTTTACCGTAAAAGAATATAATAGTGATGAATATATAAAGATCATAAAAGAAATATTTGATCATAATCATGAATCGATGAGGCAAAAAACAAAATTAAGGTCTTTATCAAATTTTTCATTGGATTCACGCAGAAAAAAATTACTTGAAATATTGAAAAACATTAAATAAAACCATTATTTCATCAGTTCATTTACCTTTTCAAGAAGCCATTCTTTGGAATTTGTAACGGTATTTTCAATTTCCTTTTTCAGAAAAGGCACTTCATCAATATTGTTATCGGCTTTAAGTTTAATGAGTTTAAGATATAACACTGAAAAATTTGTATAGGAGTTCCTGTGAATTTCAGAATAAGTTTTATCATTTGAGACCATTTTCCTGTAGCTTTCGGCAAATGATATGCCGGGCTCAAAGTCATTTAGCTCATAGAACATTTTCATTGTCATGGTCTTTATTTCATGCTTTGAAAGGAAATGGTCATTTTTAACCGATTGTAATTCTTTTAATGCCCCTGAGAAATCTTTCCTGTTATACATTACCAGCGCCTTTGTCCATGCCTTAAGGCTTTCCTGCTGTTCGGGCAGAAGCTTTACAAGGTATTCATCCATAAAGTCAAGTATCCAGTCAAACTTCCCTAGATTAGAAGCTGTAAGTATGATGTTCCTGTAAGTGTGAATATTCATGTAATCACCTTTTTGCTGTGCATACAGTCCCCGGTGAAGCATTTCTTTATGTACTTCATGCAGCTCAGCAGTAAAATACCTTTTCCCTTCAACAAACTTTCTTGTGCATATATTCTGAAGGCTGATAAAAACCGTGAACTGATTTTCCCAAGTTAATAAACGCATATTTTCAAAAGCAATTTTCTTATAACCATAATATGAATTATCATCATCAAAATTCTTAAAGCTCAAATACCTTTTGCTGAAGAGTTCAAAAACCGGGTAAAACTCAGGACTCTCTTTCTTAAGCATACTATCAACCAAATTAAGATCAACTTTATCCAGTATCTGAAGTACAAGGTTCTTTTCACCCTGGTACATTGTTGTTATGCCAACAAGGATATTAAAACCAATATCAAGCAGGTTAACAAGTGAATCATATACAATATAGTTTTGAACAAGCTGCATTGAATCCTGCTGCTTTTTAATCAAATGATTGAAATCAAGAAAAAAGTTAATTTTTTCAAGCTCAAGTTTGTATCTGTTCCTGAAATATTCGGAATCAACGAAATTATCAATAACAGAAAGCTTTTTTTCTATGGTTGCAGATTCACTTTCAAAAAGTTTTTCTATTCTTTTTTCACGAAGTTTTTTTATGTAAAGCAGATCCGCTGTATCCGGGCTGTCACGGAATGCAGAATATCTAATGTAGTCTTCAGCCAGCTTCATAGTACCCGAGCTGAGCTTACGCATTGTAGTATCATTATATTCTTTATCTTTATACAGCTTTTTAAACAGTCTTTCTTTTTCTATTTCTTTCCCTTTGAATTCAGGGTAACCTTTTTTTAACTCATCAAAGAATCGAATAAGATAACTACCTTCTTTATTGAAAAATGGACTATCAATAAACTTACTGAATTCTTTAAGTTCAAAAGGTGTAAATACCTGCAATATTTTGATCAGTTTTGTGTTATGCATATCTCCTCACAAATTAAGGATTAATTTGTAAATATTTTATTCATTTTTTATAATATTTCAGAAGAAAATAAATATATTGATACAGATTTATCCTCACAAAATTCAATATTTTTCTTTTTTAATACAGAAAAGAATATATAGATTTGTAATATATCAATTTAATGATCATGTATTTTATATTAAAACATTCAGAAATGAAATTTAAAAGTACGGTATAAATTATTTAATTTAATCTGTTTTTATATAAATCTATAAAATACAATCAATAAAACCTTGATTTATAAAAAGAAATATTTTAATTTAAAATATATCTAAAGGAGGTATAACTTGAAAAAATTATTTAAAATACTGGGCATTTTGCTCATAATTGTATTTGTATTTGCGGCTGGAGGTTATATTTATCTTGTTTCTGCTTTCCCGAAGGTAAGTGCGGCACCTGAGCTAAAGATAGAACCAACCCCTGAAAGAATTGAACGCGGTAAATTCCTGGCAAACAGTTTTGCCTTCTGTGTTGAGTGTCACAGTGAGCGCAACATTAACCAATTCGGTATGCCTTTGGTACCGGGAACTGAAGGCAAAGGAGGTATGGATTTCGGTGAAGCCGCAGGTTTTGTTCCTGCTGCTAACATTACTTCAGATAAAGAGACTGGTATTGGCAGCTGGACAGATGGCGAGATCTTCCGCGCCATTACTGCCGGGGTGAATAAGGACGGGAAATTCCTTGCTCCAATGATGCCATATCCCTTATTTGCAAATCTTGATAAAGAAGATATCTATTCCATAATTGCATATATAAAAACATTACCACCAATAAAGAATAAAGTACCTGAGAAAAATCTGAAATTTCCTGTTAACATCATCTTCAGAACAATACCCGCCGATGCAAATAATTTCGGCAAAAGGCCTGACGGGATGGATAAGATCAAGCTGGGTGAGTATTATGGTGTTGCATGCAAGTTCTGCCACTCGCAAAA
>CAZOAP010000330.1:0-3443 GCA_964577645.1 uncultured Ignavibacteriales bacterium | reverse complement strand
AAGTCATCAGCCTGCAAGCTGATAAAATCTATGCTGAAGGCAAAGAGCTTGCTGAGAAACTAAGAAATGATCTTATCAGCAAAACAAGCGATGATACCGCCAGAATGATAAACCAGGCGAAGAGCGAAATTGAACGTGAAAAAGTAGCTGCAATGAACTCATTGAAAGATGAAATTGCAAACCTGGCAGTACAGGCAGCAGGCAAGATAATTGATGAGAATCTTGATGCGGCAAAACAGAAGAAAATTATTGATGGTTTCATCAATAAGATACCGCAGAATTAATTTAAACGAGCGGCTAATTAATACAAAATGATCAATAAAAAAGTAGCAAGAAAATATAACACGGCACTTTACTTAACTGCTTTAGAGCAGAACTCAGTTGAAAAAGTTAAGCAGGATATTGCTGATATCAGGAAATCGATAGCAAGCTCAAAAGAACTTTCCAATTTCATTTTAACTCCTGTTGTATCAGCGGAAAAGAAAACAGCAGTATTCAAGGCACTTTTTGAAGGGAAAGTAAGTGAGCTTACATTAAGGTTCATGGAATTCCTTTGTGAAAAGAACAGGATAAACCTGCTTCCTGATATCACCGAAGATTTTATGACTTTGGTGAACGAAAAACAGGGTATCGTGCTTGCAAAAGTGAAAACTGCGATAGAAATTACAGATGCAGAGAAAAAAGCTCTTACAGATAAGCTTAAACAGTACACAGGCAAAGATATCAAAGCAACATATACAGTTGATCCGGCAATTAAAGGAGGATTTATTGCAAGTGTTGACGATAAAATTATAGATGCCAGCATTTTAAGACAGCTGGAGCTTCTTAAAGAGAAATTCTCTATGGGAAGCATTAACAATTAACGTTTTACTGAAAAAAAGATAAATTAAAATTAATATAACTATATAATAAGATGGCTGAAGTAAAACCAGATGAAGTATCGGCGATACTTCGTAAACAATTATCAGGATTTGAAAAAGAGATTGATGTATATGAGGTTGGAACAGTTGTACAGATAGGTGACGGTGTTGCGCGTGTTTACGGTTTAACAAAATGTATGGCAAGTGAGCTTATCGAGTTCCCGCACGGAGTATTTGGTATGGCTTTGAACCTTGAAGAAGATAACGTTGGTTGTATTCTTTTCGGTGACTATACACAGGTAAGAGAAGGCGATGAGGTAAGGCGTACAGGCAGGGTTGCATCAATGCCTGTTGGCGAAGCGATGATAGGAAGAGTAATAAACCCTTTAGGACAGCCTGTTGACGGTAAAGGACCTATAACAACAGATAAATTTTCACCAATTGAAAGAAAAGCTTTAGGCGTAATCGCAAGACAGCCCGTTAAAGAGCCGCTGCAGTCAGGTATTAAGGCTATTGACTCTATGATACCTATCGGAAGAGGTCAGAGAGAGCTTATCATTGGTGACAGGCAGACCGGTAAAACCGCTGTTGCAGTAGATACAATTATCAACCAAAAAGGAAAAGGCGTTTTTTGTATATATGTTGCTATCGGCCAGAAACAATCAACAGTAGCACAGGTTGTGGCAAAGCTTCAGGAAGCAGGAGCAATGGAATTTACCACAGTTATTACAGCTGCGGCTTCTGATCCCGCTCCGATGCAGTTCCTGGCACCGTATTCAGGTGCGGCACTTGGCGAGTTCTTCCGTGATTCAGGCAGGCATGCTTTGTGTATCTATGATGACTTATCAAAGCAGGCTGCTGCTTACCGTGAAGTATCACTTCTTCTCAGAAGACCTCCGGGACGTGAAGCTTACCCCGGTGACGTATTCTACCTGCACTCAAGATTACTTGAGAGAGCTTCCAAGCTCTCCGATGAGCTTGGCGGCGGTAGCTTAACTGCTTTACCAATTATTGAAACTCAGGCAGGTGACGTATCAGCTTACATCCCGACAAACGTAATTTCAATTACTGACGGTCAGATATATCTTGAGCCAAACCTGTTCAACTCAGGTGTAAGACCCGCTATTAACGTAGGTATATCAGTATCACGTGTGGGTTCATCAGCACAGATAAAAGCTATGAAAAAAGTAGCAGGTTCACTCCGTCTTGATCTTGCTCAGTACCGCGCTTTAGAAGCATTCACAAAGTTCGGCTCAGATCTTGATAAAGCAACACTGCAGCAGTTAACACGCGGTGCAAGGCTTGTTGAGATCCTTAAACAGGGTCAATACACACCGTACCCGGTTGAAAAACAGGTTGTGATAATCTTTGCCGGTACAAACGGCTACCTTGATGAAATTCCTGTTCATGAAGTAAAACGCTTTGAAAAGGAATTCCTTGAATCAATGGAATTAAGGCATAAAGATGTACTTGATATTATTTCATCAACAGGTGATCTTAATGAAGATACAACTGTTAAGCTGAAACAGATACTTGATGATTTCACAAATAACTTCAAGGTTTCAGTAAAATAATTAAAATTTTTGTCTCCCTGAACTTGTTTCAGGGTCTATTAAATAATATTTTCAATGAGGCTGAATTAATTCAGCTTTACGATACAAAGTAAAATAATAAATGGCAACATTAAGAGAAATACGTGACAGGATAGGCAGTATCAAGAATACTGAGAAAATTACCAAAGCTATGAAGATGATAGCTTCGGTAAAATTCCGCAAGGCACAGCAAAACGTTGTAGCAGCCAGGCCTTATGCTAGGAAGATCAGTGATATACTGCGCAATCTTATCCCAACTATAGAAAGCTTTGATAATGAGCTTTTGAAACAAAGGGAAATAAAGAAAATATGCGTTGTAGTTGTAGCAGCGGATAGAGGACTTTGCGGTTCATTCAATACCAACCTGCTTAAAACAGCAATAACAATAATAAATGAAAAATACGGTGATTATTTAAAGAGCCATGACCTGACAGTCTTCCCTATCGGGAAAAAAGCATATGATTATTTTGCAAAAAGGAATTACGACCTGTATGCAAGATCTATTAATGTTTTTGACAGGCTTGTATTTGCCGATGCCCAGAATATTGTTAAGGAAATTATTAAAGGATATATTGAAAAACGTTTTGATAAGGTTGTAATTGTATATAATGAATTCAAATCTGTGGTAAATACACAGACAGTTGAAGAACAATTCCTGCCGATACCGAAATTTGAAGCTGCACCGGGAGAGAAATCAAAGATATCTAACTATATCTTTGAGCCATCAAGCGTTGATATTGTTACCAACCTTTTACCCAGACATCTGAATACACAGATATGGCGTACATTGCTGGAATCATATGCATCAGAGCAGGCATCACGTATGACTGCGATGGATGCAGCCACAACAAATGCCAATGACCTGCTGAATTCACTTAACCTTACATACAACAGGGCACGCCAGGCTAAGATCACTACAGAAATACTCGAGATAGTAGGCGGAGCAGAAGCACTCAGTAAAGCATAAGGAAAAATTAATATTAGATATTTT
>CAZOAP010000329.1:0-3456 GCA_964577645.1 uncultured Ignavibacteriales bacterium | reverse complement strand
TCTCTCAAAAGAAAAGAAAATAAAATGTTATGGAAGATTTAAAAGAAAAAACGATAATTCATTTACAGCGTGAATTTGCCTGTAAGGCTGAACCGCTGTTTGAAGCATTTTTATCTGCCGGTGAATTCCGCTCGTGGTTCTCTCCCCCCGGGTTTGAGCCCGGTAACTTCATTGTAAATCCCCACCCAGGCGGTGAATACAGCTGTGATTTCTTAAAAGGCGGCAAATTTGTATTAACAATTAGAGGAAAATATATCGAAATCTTAAAATATACAAAACTTGTATTCACCTTAATGTATGAGCCGGATGCCCAGGGTATTGGAGAGTGTAAAGTTACAGTTACATTCAATGAAAAAGATGATAATACAGTATTAGTGCTTAACCAGGAGATATACCAAACTATTGATGCTGAGGGAAGAACAAAGGGCTGGGAATTCATGTTCACAAAACTTGAAAAAATATTAAATAACAATAAATAATATAAATTTTCATTATGGCAAAAGCTAAAGGTACAAAAGAGGATCCTTGGAAGCTTAAAACTCCGCCGGGTACATCTGATTACGAAATGTATAAAGATATTAAAGACGGAAAAGAAGTGATAGTTTGCACAGTAGGCAAAACTGTTTTATTGTATGATGCAAAATGCATTAATGATCTTCATACAATGCTGAAAAAGCATGGTGACTGGATGGAGCTGGGCTCCGCCGATGAACAGAAGCCTGCAAAAGAAGGGACTGTTGAAGCCTGGGGAAGATCAACAAAGAATCCAAATGGCGGCTGGTATGGCTTGAAAAAAGGGTTACGGGGAAGATTCGGGATGTACATTCCACCTTTGATGGAAGCTTTAGGACTTGCAGAATTAGAACATAATCCAAAAAATAACAGAATGAGGGCTAAATAATATGAAAACAGTCAGAGTGCAGTACAAAGTAAAACCTGAATTTGCTGATACAAATAAGGCAAATATCGCTAATGTTATGCGTGAGCTGAGAGAAATGAATGATGAAGGAATAAAATATTCAACATTTATTTTTGATGATGGGCAAAGGTTCATGCACTTTGCTATGTTCAGGGATGAAGACGGACAAAAGAAATTAAATGAGCTTGAATCATTCAAGAAGTTCGGAAGAGAGCTGAAGGAAAGCGGTCCAGTTGAGCCGCCAATGCCTGAGGTCCTCTCGCTGGTTGATTCATGTTATGATATATTCTGAATCTGGTTAGCGAGGAGCATAAGCGACGAAGTAATCTAAATGTTAATTCAAACAATTAAAAATGATTTCTTCCTTCCATAAACTTTTTGCGAGGAGCGCAAGCGACGAAGCAATCTTAATATTAAACTTAGGATTTATGCATGAGATTGCTTCGCTTCGCTCGCAAACCAAATATATTTTCAAACATAGTGACGAAGAAACAAACTTACATTTATATCATTTACATAATTCATCATATAGATCTTTCCATTCTGGATTAATCTTATTTATCATATCCAATTTCTTTTGCCTGGATCCTGCCTTTATTTGTCTTTCCCTGAACTTTGCATCTTCTATATCACTATAAAACTCATAATAGACTAATTTATTCACATTATATCTTGATGTAAAACTTTTCACAAGTTTATTTTTATGTTCAAAAACCCTTCTGCAAAGTTCATTTGTAAAACCAGTATATAATACATGATTATACTTGTTAGTTAAAATGTAAACTGCATAAATATTCTGATTCATTATGATAATGTTCTATTTGTGAGCTTGCTTCCTTCCACACACTCTGTGTGTTTAAAGCATAGCACTTCGTTCGCAAACCGACATAATTTGCGAGGAGCGTAAGCGACGAAGCAATCTTATAGTTAATTGATTAATTTATTGGATTGCTTCCCCTCATGAGATTGCTTCGTTTCTCTCGCAAAATCATGATAAAAAAGGATTACTCTCCTTCTCTTCACCTATAGTAGTCTCTTCCATGTGACCGGGGTAAACGACAAAATCATCAGCGTAGCGGAAAAGCTTATTCTGAATAGAATCAAGCAGCACATCCATATCCCCCATCCACAGGTCAGTACGGCCTACTGAACCGCGGAAGAGCACATCACCGCCGAAAATAATTTTCTCTTTCTCATCAACAAAGCAAATGCTGCCGGGTGAGTGACCCGGGGTATGCAGTATTTTAAACTCTGTACCTGAAAACTTTATTGTACCTGATTCATCTATGAATTCATCCGGTCCGGGCGGTTTGGGAAAGCTCACACCGAACATTGCACCCTGGTCAAGCGCTTTATCAATCAATGGCAGGTCATCTTTATGCATAATTATCGGAACGTTGAAGACTTCTTTAGCCCATGCATTACCCATAATATGATCGATATGTCCATGTGTAAGCAGTATAAGATTAATGTTTATTCCGTTAGCTTTTATATAGCCAAGGATCTCATTTTTTTCAAATTCCTCATACACTCCCGGATCAATTATCACTCCCTCTTTGGTATTTTCATCCCAATAAATGTAGCAATTCATTGAAAACGGGTTTACTGTAAATGTTTTTGTTATCATAATATTCCTGTATCCCGAAACGCTGTTTCGGGCAATCGAAACAGCGTTTCGACTTACATATTGATTATAGTATAGTTTTTAGAGAGATTTTTAAATATTTTTGCAATTTACAATGAGTAAGAACGATAAAACAGGCAAAGGTTCAGCAACCTCCGGCTCTTCATCAGCAAATAAAGGCTCGGGAACACCCTTAACACCAAAGGTAAGGAAAGAAGTTGTAATTGCCTTAAATAAAAGGGCTTACCATGATTTTGAGATATTAAGCAAATATGAAACGGGTATTGTACTCACAGGCACTGAAGTTAAATCTCTTCGTGACCATAAGGCAAGTTTGGTTGATTCATACGCCCGTGTAAAAAAAAGCGAAGTATGGCTTTATAATGCTAATATTGCTCATTACAAATTAGGTACATATACTAACCACGAGCCAACCAGCACCCGTAAGCTTTTGATGAGAAAAAGCGAGATAAGGAAGCTTGATATAAAGCTTAAGGATAGGAGTCTTACCCTAATTCCGCTTAAGCTTTATTTCTCGGGACCCTTTGTTAAAGTTGAGCTTGGCCTTGGCAAAGGCAAGAAACAGTATGATAAGCGTGAGTCGATAAAAAAAGCTGATGTTCAGAGGCAATTAAAAAGAGTTAAAGTATAACTTCTGCGAGGAACGAAGTGACGAAGCAGTCTTTTAAAATTTAATATTCGTTCGTATCATGAGATTGCTTCGCTTCGCTCGCAAAACTAAAACATTAGGAATAATATTCAATAAATGTCATTTCCACCGGTAAAAGAACAAATAGATTTAATTAAGCGGAATACTGTAGAGATCATTCCCGAAGAAGAGCTTGCAAAGAAGCTTGAAAAATCATTAAAGGAAAATAAACCTTTAAGGATAAAGCTTGGGTGCGACCCTTCA
>CAZOAP010000328.1:0-3478 GCA_964577645.1 uncultured Ignavibacteriales bacterium | reverse complement strand
ATACGGAAAGGACTCCGCCAGCCCTTGGTGCAGGCATACTTGAAGCCGGTCGCCATGAATTTGAAACTGAATTATACAGATATACATCACTGTAAACTACACCGCCAGGGAATCCCCAGCCGCCTGCACAATACAACAGGCTATCCTGGTAGACTGTAACTGAATGAAACACTCTGCCATACGGCATATCCGCACCACTTGACCAGCTATTTGAAACCAGGTCATATATTTTAACTCTTGGTGTACACTGGTTCAGCGCTGTTGTATATGTACCTCCAAGACTGTATAACCTGCTTCCAATAACTGCTGCAGCACTTATCCAGAAACTGCCATCGGGTAAATTTGTTAAAACTGACCATGAGTTAGCAAGAACATTATATCTGTAGACTGTATTAGTGATGACATTACCATCCTGCAAACCGCCAAGTACGTATATCCAGGCTGAATCGTTGGATGAATAACCTGCACACCCGGGGTATCTTATACCCGTTGTAATTGGCGCGCCTGATGTCATTACAGGAATAAATGGCGGATTCATAAAATTATTTTCAGAAAAAATATTTTGAGAAAGTAAAACAACTGCCAATATTAAATATATTTTCTTCATGGTTATATAGATTTGATTTATATAAATTTATGTAAAATGCATTTAAAATAATACAGCATTAATAATATTCAGCATTATAAGGGTCTTTAAAAAATGATAATTGATAAACTTGAAAATCAAAAAATTTATTTTCAATCATCCGGCAGATTTGAAAAAGGATTTAGTTTTCTCTCCAATACTGACCTTGCAAATCTGACTGATGGCAGGCATGATATTGAAGGTGATAACGTGTTTGCACTTGTCAGTACGTATACAACCAAGTTTCCTGAAGAGAAAGATCCTGAATCACACATAATTTATGCTGATATTCAGTATATCGTATCAGGTGAAGAAAAGATAGGTTATGCTTTATATGATAACCAGCCGGTTTTTAAGGAGTATATTAAAGAGAAAGATATAATGTTCTACAAAAATTACTCATGCTTTATTAATATGTACAGCGGAATGTTCGCAGTGTTTTATCCGCAGGATATACATATGCCGGGAATAATGATAAGTGAACCTGTTAAAGTTAAGAAGATAGTTATAAAGGTAAGGCTGTGACACCAATTTCATAAGACATCTGAAGTCTTAAAGACTTCGGATATCTTATCAACAAAAATCAATTTTTAAAAACCTCTGTTCTAACATACATAAAAAAAGGCGTTCAAAAGGACGCCTTTGCTAAATTCATTTTAAATCTTCAAAAGTTTTAAAACTTTTGAAGTTTATTAATTTCTATTTAGTTAAAACAAGCTTAATCGATTTAACAAATTTACCTGCAGTTAGTTTAGCAATATAAGTACCGCTTGAAAATTTCTCAGCATTCCACTGAGCTTCATATTTTCCTGCAGCAAGATTTCCTTTAAACAACTCAGATACTTCCCTGCCCTGAATATCATAAACATTCAGCTCAGCTAAACCTGCGGATTTAATATCAAATTTGATCTTAGTTGAAGGATTGAACGGATTCGGATAATTCTGATGCAGCTCAAAGCTTTGGGGCACTTCACTGCTTATCTGTTGAATTCCGATTGGATCAATAACTTTAAAATTCAGCATCATACCATCATCTTCATGCTCAAGGTTGTGGCAATGGAACAGGTATTCACCTTTATAATCTGTGAATTTCACAAGTATTCTTACAGTTTCAAGTGAATTCACCATTATTGTATCTTTCCAGCCTTTATCATTAGCCGGCAGGTTTGTATTGCCGTTCCTTGCAAGCAGCTGCCATTGCATTCCATGTGCATGCATCGGGTGAATATCAGCTGTATTATTTGTGATCTTCCATTCCTCGAGTGAATATAAAGGAATTTCCCAATCTATCCTATTTATATCAAACGTTAACCCGTTAATTTTATGCATTGGGTGAGAACCTGACATTGTAAGAACAAATGGTCTTGTGTATGTAACATCTGCAGGATTGTAATAAGCAATTGGATTAAATGCAGCTGGTACTACTCCTCCGCTGGAATTATTATTGGTAACATCAAACCTTAAAATATCAAGCGCTATTCCCTGTTTATACGGCAATGTACCGTTTGCGGTGAATGCCTGTGATTGTAATGTAACATTTGAACCAATATTATCAGATGAAAAGCTCACAAGTATTTCAACTCTTTCGCCGGGTGAAAGCATAAAGCTTGTCGCAGATACCGGTGTATCCTTCAGACCGCCATCAGTTGCAATAATATTAAACGACCGGTTATCGGAAAACGCTATCTTATAAACCCTGGCATTCGAACCATTAAGCAATCTGAACCTGTAAAGGGTTTTGCCGACCTCAAAGTATGCATCTGGCGTTCCGTTAACCAGGACTCTATCACCAAGGTAGCCGTATGTCATCTCAGGTGAGCCCGGGTTGTATGTGAACTCAGGGATATCTGCAAATCTTCTATCCTGTATGCACAAAGGAACATCGTATGCACCTGATGGCAGGTTAAAATTTTCAGCAGGATCAGTCACAATAAAAAATCCCGCAAATCCTTTATATACTTCCTTTGCTGTAACCATATCACCATGCGAGTGATAAAAATATGTACCTGCCCTGTTAATTACGGGAAACGTGTAAGTTTTTGAACCGCCGGGTGCGACTGCATCTTTGGGGTGGCCATCCATCACCTCAGGTACTGATAAACCATGCCAGTGAATAGTTGTTGGCTCAGCCAGATTATTCACAAAATTTGCTGTGAATGTTTGCCCCTTCTGTATAATAACCGAAGGTGAAGGATATGAACCGTTTATTGCAATTACATTTGTGTTCTGTGAAGGATATACCTGAACAACGGAGTTAGCCAGTGTCATAGTGCCGCCATTTGTAAATGCGGGAGGGAATCTTAACGGATTACCTGCGAGCTGCGTTAAAACAGCACTTCTACTTTCATTTGCAAATAACTGCAAAGGTTTTGGAATTGTAAGTAACGCTCCGGCTGCAAGCGTTTTTAAAAGCATATCTCTTCTTTTCATGAATATTCTTTGTATGAAATTTTATATTGCTGCAAAGTTAGGGATTTTTGTTGATAGTTAAAATGATTTATAGAGTTTTTAAAGATTAACTGCATTGATATAACAATTGTTTACTAATAATGGTATTGAGCCGCCTGCATTTAATTGGAGGGAAGCTGAAACATCTTCCGGGAACCCTCTTTCGATCAATTCTTTCCCTGATATGCTTTCGATGATGATCTTATTGATATTTGGCATAAGTGTTTTAAACAAGGCTGAAGCTGCTTCAGCTTCAGGGGAAAGCTCACCTTTTAAACATGAAATAACTGCACCCGCCCCTAAATAGTCTTCAATTGCAAATCTTATAGTACCATCCTGCCATTTTTCACCAGCAGGTATAACAGCTATATTTGTCTATGGTATAGCATCTATTGGAGCCGGAGG
>CAZOAP010000327.1:0-3481 GCA_964577645.1 uncultured Ignavibacteriales bacterium | reverse complement strand
AGTTGAGACAATAATACACTTAAATAAGCTAAAGAAGATTTACCCTCATTTTGATACCGGTATTATAACTACAATATGCAGCTATAATCAGCATAATATGGCAGAACTCGGGGAATTGGTCCGAGAGATTCACCCCGGCGGCGAGTGGTGTATTAACATTGTTCGCGGTGAACCACGAAACCCAAAAGCAATTGATGTAGACAGGGAAAATTATTTTGAAGCAGTTGATATTATTGATAAAAAAATAAGTGATGGAATCTATAAAGGATATACAGGTCATTATACTTCAGGATGGCTTTCAGCAAAAAACGCAGCCCGAAGAAAAATAATCGGTAAGATCCTGGAAAATAAATATAAAGGCGGTGGATGCTCGGCCGGTTCTTTAGGTGGTGTAATATATCCGGATGGTTCTGTTTTTGCATGTGAAATGCTGAAAGAACAAATTGGAAATCTTCGCGATTACGGATACAATCTCCCTGTTCTATGGAACAGCATTAATGCAAAAAAACTCAGAGGCAGGATACAGGAAACTGAATGTGTTTGTACACATGAATGCAGCCTTTCAACAAATTTCTTAATACAGCCCCGAACGTGGCCGTCATTAATTTCTGAGAGATTTAAATTATTAATACATAATAAAACAGATCATTTATATAATTAATTCTGAAAACTTATGTATAAAATATGTAAAAGAATTTTTGATATTGTTATCTCAGCAGCAGGATTGATCCTATTTGCAGTGCCAATTTTCTTCCTTGGGATACTAATCAAACTTACATCAAAAGGACCCATGATATATTGGTCAAAACGTACGGGATTGAATAATAAAATCTTCTCAATGGCGAAACTTCGTTCTATGAAAACTGATGCTCCGGAATTATCTACAGCTAATTTTCCGGAATCGTCTGAATATTATACCTGCTTCGGTAAATTCCTCAGAGATACAGGACTAGATGAACTGCCGCAATTGTTTAATATTTTAAAAGGAGATATGAGCCTGGTGGGACCAAGACCGGTTATATTGGATGATAAAGAAACAATTATTTTTAGAAACTGTAAGAATATCAATACTATAAAACCCGGGTTAACAGGATTAGCACAAATTCATGGCAGGAGTAAGATTTCTATAAATGAAAAGATATATTACGATGAATATTATTTGAAATACAGGAATTTTAAAATGGATATCTATATTATATTTTTCACAAATTTATTTTTATTTAAGGAAAATTTCCAGATAAGCAAAAAACTACCCAAAACTGATATTGCTAAAATACCTTTTGTGCTTTCTGCCAGGAACTTTTTGGAATTGTGAATATATAGAAATATTTAACTTTGATTTATTACTTTCAAATCTGTAGTCAACATTAAAAAAAATAACTGTTTGTATATTAGCATAGTACTGTATTCTTATAAAAATCATCACTGCCACCCTAATTAATAATATTAATAGTTTTGAAAGGCTGAATTCTTATGATTTAAGAAACGATATATATTAATTTCTTTTTTTTAAAAAGTGTTTCATTAGGTAAAATCGGTATTTTAGATTTAGGTTTTAAAAAATGTTATTGGTTCAGATCTAGTCCGGAGATAGTCATATGGAATAGTGATAACTGGCAATAGCTATAGCACAAATAAAATTGCTGAATGCCATAGGTTTATACTGGATAGGGAACGAAATTGAGAAAAATCAGGCAAAAGATATATTAATGAATGCAAACGGGTTAATATTTAACAATGTTGACGGTTATTTGAATTGGTACAGAAACAAATATTATGGGATAATAAATTAAGATTGCCTTTTCTATACCAAATTTATGATTTGTAAGATTTCTGATTTTTGCGTAAATTTGTAAATATTAAAGGAGCCGTAGTTCAGCTGGTTAGAACGCTTGACTGTCACTCAAGAGGTCGCGAGTTCGAATCTCGTCGGTTCCGCAAAATAAAGAAATAACCCGATTTTATAATGCTATAAACATCGGGTTTTTTCAAACATCTATACTTGCTATCTGTAAGTATCATATTTGTATGGTAATTAATAATTAGTAATCACTTTGGTAATCACCCCTAATTTAAACCTGCTGGTGAGCGCCTAATGAAGCGTACCAGCCCATTAGAAAGAGGTCTCAAATGTTCCTGTACAAACATATAAACGGTATCTGGTATATCGGTAAATACGTGAATGGTAAAAGAGTGAATGAATCCACCAAAACCAGGTCAAAAACTGAAGCTAATTTAAAGCTAGCTGAGAAAATCGGCATGGCTAAAATGGATCTGAATGGTGAAATTGACTTGGGGACATTCCAAAACAAAGTAATTAAAGATGCCAAAGCTTCGAATTTTTCACCAAACAGTATAGCATTAATTGAGCATTCATTTAATCAGCTTCGAACCATTTTAAAAGATTACAAACTTGAAAACCCACTCATCAGCTCTATTAAAACTATCCATATTCAGGACCTTAAAGTAAAGAGATCAGCCGAAGTAAAACCTGCAAGCGTGAATATTGAACTCAGAACTATAAAGGGAATATTTTCCCGGGCTGTTAATTGGGGGTACCTGCTGAAAAATCCATGCAAAGGTGTATCAAATGTGGTAGAGGAGGAGCCTGAAATACTATGCCTAACCCCATCTGAATTAAAAGCTTTTTTTGATTCCATTTTAGAAGATATTCACAGGGTTATATTTTTAACTGCACTTCATACAGTATGCCGCAGAAATGAACTTATTAATTTACAGATGAAAGATGTAATGCTTAATGAGATGAAAATCAGGATCCGTAATAAACCAACCTTCAGAACTAAAACAAGAAAACCCAGGGAGGTACCAATATCAACTGAACTGTATGATATCCTGACAAAATACCTGAATGATAGATACGGTTCAAACAAAGGTAATATACTGCAAATGATAAATCCCGATGACTATTTATTCATTACACCTGATGGAAACAGGTATTCTGAAGATGCTTTAACACAAAGATTCGCACGTATTCGGGACCGTGCCAAATTACCGAAAAAATATCATATGCATTGTTTAAGACATACCGGCATATCAATTATGCTGAATGAAATGAAAGTACCCCCGACATTGGTAAAAGACATAGCCGGCCATGCAAGGCTAACAACCACTATGAAATATTGCCATGTGAATTTTGAATCAAAGAAAAACGCTGTTAATCATATTAATTATGGCAAGTTTTTATAAAAAAATATCACTGGATGATACACTTAGATAAATAATAATAATTATATTTACACCAATTAATAATTAAAATATTTAAGTATGCAATTTTATAAAGGATTTACAATAGAGGGTATGAATCATATTCTATGTGGATTTGATTATGAAGCAAGGAAATCATTCCGGGATTCAAACAGAAGTATTACAATTAGAGCAGGTTTCAGAAACATTGAAAATGATGATGATACCTATAAAGAAATGCTTAAAATTGTTGATTCCATAGAATCGAAGCTGCCAA
>CAZOAP010000326.1:0-3493 GCA_964577645.1 uncultured Ignavibacteriales bacterium | reverse complement strand
CTACCTGAACCGCCAGCAACTAAAAGCTTTGAGCGAATCATTGCAGATAAATCAATTGGAATACCAATGTTTATTTTACTCATAATTATTTTATTTTAAGCATATCGAATAATGTGGGTACGTCTTTTTTTTTAGTGGCATCACTGCAGTATTGAGCGCCATCGGTGTATGATAATTCATTCAGTTCAATTCCTACACCAAATCTATCCAGCTTTACACATCTATACGGGACCGTCATTAATCCACCGAATGGATCTAAAACAATCTCTCCTTTGGAAGAGTACCTTTCAATGAGCCTGTCAACAATATCAAACTGCAGGGGACATAAATGCTTTTCGAGACCTTTAACCGCTTGGTTTGAATTGAGTGTGTGCATTCTGGTGACATCATCCCACACAAATGGACTGTTAGACACCACAGGAACCGCCATAAACGTCCGTGGCAGCTTTTTTAAAGCCTCCAGTGAGTGACAAATCCCTACATGTTCCTCAAAATCATAGATATTCGATGTACTGAACTCTTTCCAGCCTTTGCTTATTTGTGAAAGCGTTAACTTCATTATTTCATCCTGTGATAGCAGCCTGTTACCCCCTGAGCGCCAATAAGCATGCGCATCAAGCTGCCATCTTTCCACAGGATAGTCCTCTTTTTTTTTAGTTACAGGTTCATCAGCATAACCGTTCGTCATGTCTGTTGGAGGCTTTCTGAATATCAAAACATACTCCGGTAAACCCACTCCCATCTTTGAACCGTCCTTACACTGTTCAGTCCATCCAAGTCTGTAAGTTTGATTATTTTCCTGAACCACATCTGTAGTCACCGTGATTTTACCCATCAGATGAAAACCATGCTTTTCAAAATGCATTACTGTTTTACCTGAAAAATCAGATAGGGAAGTGAATCCTACACCGTTCTGATATGAATAACGAATCCTATCCTTAACATGAACTGCACAAATTCTACCCGGCTTTAATACTCTAAGCATCTGCGGTGTGGTAAAATCCATTTGTTTAAAGAATTCAACATCACCATCATTATGCCCGAAATCATGATATGACTCACAATACTCATACTGGTCACTAAATGGGATCGATGTGACCTGCAGGTGAACACTATCATCCGGCCATGAGGAAAGCTCTATGACATTATCATTATTTATGCAGTGATAATAATCCGTTTTAACTTCATTTCGCTTTACTCCCATGGAGCGTTTTAAATCAGCTTTAATGTTTATGGAACTCAATCCGAACTTTTTAACAATCGATGTCATTTGCCTTTGCTGTTCTTCATAATCATTCCACTTACGCAGAATAACCCGTTTAATCTGACGTTCAGCATCAGTGTGAATAATATCAATTGTAATTTTACGGCTTGCAGAATATATCCTTAATACCCTGTGAATTGCCTGAATAAACTCTTCGAATTTATATGTTATACCTGCAAAGATTTCCCAGTCACAATGATACTGCCAGTTAGAACCATAACCTGCTATTTCAGGCTTGGTAGATATATACTGAAATTTACCATCTGCAAAATCCATTAAATACTGTTCGCGCTCTTCCATCTTTTGATTGCCCCAAACAGATTTAACTTCCGGTATTGCTTTCTGAATGGCTTTTCTTTCCTCTTCAAGGTGATGCCAAATAGCGCAATGTTTATCCGGCTGTTGTTTTATTAATTCAAGTACCTTATCAATACGAATTGAAATGCTCTCACGTTTTTCTTTGGCAGCTTCCTGCAGGCTGGATGAACCGTCTCTTATTAGTTTGGTTTGACCGTCCCTATCAGATAAGATTTCACGTTCCTTTAAAATCACCTCATGCCATTTTACCTCTAATTCAGGTACCTCATAACCTTTATCGGAATAACCCAGATCACTGGGTTTTGTGATGAACACAGCCCAGCTTGAAACCCAAAGCCAAAACTCCTGAACCTTGTGAGGATACAAAGTGAGGTCACCTGCTTTTTGTGAATTACGCTGAAAGAAACGTGTTAATGCCTGACCACGGTCCATAATACCCAGGAAGTGAGCATAGTTTAATAGCTCTGTAAAATCATTTGGTGATGGTGTTGCTGTGAATATATCCCTGTACGGAATTACAGTGAATTCATTCATCATGTAATTTGTTACAACAGTATCCAGATTTCTTATACAGCTGAACTCATCCCCTCCGAAATAACCTATTTCCTTTGGATTAAACTTTGAACTTTTGATTTGTTCATAGTTACTGATAAACAGGTTTCTTTTATCCTTGAGATAGAGTTTCATCATTTCATCATGGCTTTTTACATAATGAACATTTAACCCCAGCATATGAGCATCCTTAAAGAATTCAAGCCTTGCACCGAGTGGTAACCCCATCAGTGAGGGCATTTCGGTATGCTTTGCAATCAAACGTGCTATTTCAAGATTAATAACGGTTTTACCCAAAGAGAACTTTAAGAATGCACCCCTGCGACCACCTGCTATACACCACTGAATAACATCCTTTTGATGCGGTTTGCATATGGGATTGATATCATCCTTTGAAATCTCAAAGCCTGAGCTATCTGCAAGCTTTATTTTGCTCTCAAGGAAACTGTAGTATTTATCAATAAATTTACTCAAGCAGCCATTCTGTACCTTAATTCATGAAATTTCTTAGGACAATCCGGTAAGTTTTTATACAACACTCTAAATAAATTCTTAGGTATATGTGTATGCACTGAATTACCTATGTGTTTCTTTTTAATAGATTTTGAACCCTTCATTTTAAAGGTTTTTGGAAAACCCTGAATTTGTAATAGCTCTTCTATTTCAAGCTGGCGCATTTTTATATCAATGATGCCATGTGCGGCCATGAAAAGTTTTAACCTGCGTATTGCTTTAGAATCAGTTTTTTCAATTTTGATATAAACATCACCTTTTTTTGTAGTCAACAGGTGTGCAGGTGATTTATCCTGACGTGCGATAATTGTAAAACATGGTTTATCGGTATCCCTGATACCCATTCCATAATTAGTACTCACAACATAATGGCAATTCCGAGAAGCTAATACAACGGGTCCGGGATTATCCACTGATAAAGCATGACCGTTATATGATGGGTCTAATAAAAAAGTATCTTTTGAATTTAATATCTGTTCAGCCCTGACAAGATTTTGTTTTGGATTTCCAACAATAGACTGTGATGGTTTATTAACCGAAGTATTCTGACCGTTTGTATAATCATTATGAACGAAATAATTGACCTTAACTTTATAAAGCCTATCTTTTGTTGTAACTGCACCTGCAGGCTTGCTTGTCTTATGCATCGCACCTTTACCATTATACTCCAGCAAATAATCATCAATTGTTTTTACTTTCACCAAACGTCTATCACATTCAGTTAATAAAGCCAGTGCCGGTTCATTGATGGAATTTCCCCTGTTAAGCTTAGTCTTGCCTTTGCTTTTATTATTTCCATTATACTTAATGATGAAATTCTTATCATTTGTTGGAACAACGTGCTTA
>CAZOAP010000325.1:0-3494 GCA_964577645.1 uncultured Ignavibacteriales bacterium | reverse complement strand
TCCAGTAAGCGCGGAACATTGCGGGCCACCCTGGTTTAACTGCAATTACTCCAACAACGCCTTTTTTATCAAAGTACTCATGAGTATTTATATCAACCAAACCAACTTCCATACCCGGGAAAGGCTTGCCCATAGAGCCGGGCTTAACCTTCATGCACGGGTAATTGCTTACAACCATGCTGCCTGTTTCAGTCTGCCAGTACGTATCGTGGAATTTCATACCGAATACTTTGTCACTCCACAAAACTGCCTCAGCATTCAAAGGCTCACCAATACTTGCAAGATATCTTAATGAAGAAAGGTCATGTTTTTTAATTAGCTCTTCGCCTTCTTTCATTAATGCCCTTATAGCTGTTGGTGCTGAATACCAAATTGTTATTTTGTGTTTTTCTATGAATGAATACCATCCGTCAGCAGTAAAGCCTGCATCCAGTACACATTGAGTAGCGCCATTTGACCATGGCCCTATAATACCATATGATGTTCCTGTTACCCAGCCCGGATCAGCAGTACACCAGTAAATATCATCATCCTTGATATCAAGTGAATATTTTGTTGTTATGTACTGAGAGATAACTGAATAATGAACATGCTGTGCGCCTTTAGGCTGTCCGGTTGTTCCTGATGTATAATGCAGGACTGACGGGGTTTCTGCTGTGGATTTATAGATATGGAAATGATCCATTTCGGGAAGATTATCAATATCAAGGATATGCTCACGCTCTTTTAAATGCTGATCGTCACGTTCATCAACAATGATAACATATTTCATATGGTCCATATCTTTTAAGATATTACGAACCTTTGGAAGATGTTTCTTCTGTGTAATAATTGCAGTTGTTTTCGCATCCTGCAGCCTTGTTTCAAGTGATTCGCTTCCGAATGCAGAGAATAGCGGCTGAACGATTGCTCCCATTTTCAATCCGCCAAGGAAACCAATATATAATTCAGGCACCTTATCCATAAAAAGACAAACTCTTTCACCTGCTTTTATACCCATATTTTCCAGGTACCAAGCAACTGAATTAGTTGCGATACGTAATTCATCAAATGTCCATGTTTTAACATTTCCTTTATGATCCTGCCAGATCAAAGCGGTTTTTTCTGCTTTGCCTAATCTGCAGATCCTGTCAGTACAATATTCACCAATATTGATAAGATCACCCGGTTTGTATCCAAGCTCTTCCTCAACATTTTTCCAGCTGAAATCTTTTAAGATATCCTCGTAAGAGCTAAGGTTGTGCATAAAGTTAAACATTTTCATACCTCCGGTATTTTTGTTATAAGTTGAAAATTTATATTATCCAACTATACAAAAATACCTGTATAATGAGGTAAAATGGTATGATTTAGGTCAGTTTTTAAAGAAAATTAATTATTTTCCCCCTTTTTCTTAAAACCTGCCATTCTGATTAACATGAACATCTGTCCCCTTGTGTGAGCTTCATGCTCAATAAGGTGGTATAATATCCATTTTGGTGTGAATTCCTTTGACTTTTCTTCTCCGTTATGGGTCCACCGCCTGTATACTTTTGTTTCAAGATCATCATCAGTAATTGAATCAATATATTCTGTCAGCTTTTCCCTGCATTTGGCCATTGTATCCAGGTATTCCTCTATTTCGATAATATTTTTCGGCGGGTCATAGTTTTTGCCGGTATCAAACCATACATCATAATAGCTTCTTTTCTTTAATTCTGCATCCTGCTCCTTACCTGTTAAAGTTTCAAGCCATCCAAGATCACACTCAGCAAGATGCATCATGTACGCACCTATTGGTGCTTCGCCGGGAACAGGCTCAGCAAACAATTGTTCTTTACTTAAACCGCTAACACCTTTTAATGTAACTTTACGGATATCCTCCAGCATGTATTTTATAAGCTCTGTATTTTTCATTTTTAATATTATTTAATAAAAAAAGGCCGCAATAATCTTATGCGGCCCTGCAAGATAATAAAATATTTATAAATCTGTTACTGCCCGATAACTTTTTTAATTTTTACATTGCCAGATGGAGCTTCATCAATAGGTGTAAGCTCGGTTACATTATCTGCTTCTGTTTTCATTATACATCTGCCGTTAAAATTTGCTCCCTGTTCTGTAATCAGGTTTGCAACAGTCATATCACCGTTCACGCGTGAACCTTTTTTCAGCTCAAGCCTGTTGGTTTCAATGTTACCTTCTACAATACCAAAAACAACAACTTCAGCAGCACATACACTGCCAACTATTCTGCCTGCATTCCCGATAACAATACCTGAATCGCCGGTAAGATCGCCTTTAATAATACCATCTATCCTTGTAGCTGTTGGGATGAAAAAATTGCCTTCAACTTTACATCCTTCGCCAATGAGGGTCTTTATATCTTTTGATGAAGCTGATTTATTTGGGACCGGTGCTGATACTTCCGGCATGTTTGGTGATTTTTCTTTGCTTCCGAACATTTTATACCTCCTTTTGAAGGAATTAATTATAAATTAAATTTCTTATTATTAATTAAATTTAAAAGATCAATATCCTTTACAGTCTTAATGCAATTTCAGAAAAGGTTCAGGGCTAATATCATCGCCGTTCTGCCTGACTTCATAATGAACATGGGGTCCGGTTGACCTGCCTGTTGAGCCTAAGAATCCGATAACATCACCTGCTTTAACAAACTGTCCCTGCACAACATTCACCTTTGTTAAATGGCCGAATAATGTCTGGTATCCGCTATTATGATCAATTACCACTGCATTTCCGTATCCGTTATACCAGTCACACCTGTTAACAATACCATCTGCAGTTGCGTGGATTGGATCGCCTACGGGACCTTTTACATCTACCCCGGGGTGAAACTCACCTGAAAATCCGCCGAATGGATTCCTGCGGTAACCATAGTCAGAACTTCTGATGCCATCGTACGGGTAACCTAAAGGTGTATCACGAAGTGTGTTATAGAATACAAGAGACTGCTCTTCGAGAAATGCTATTTTGTTTATGAATGATTCCGGTTTCCTGCTGCTTGGAACGCCGCCTATATTTTCAAACTTAAGCATTCCTCTTTCCTGCAGGTAGCTATCTATCATTGATAGATTATTATCTATCTTATTAAGCTTTTGGCTCAGTTCAAGGCTGTCATATGAATGCAGCTTTGAATTGACCTGTGAAAGCTCACCGTTCAGGCTGTGTTTATCCACACTTACTTTAACTGAATAAGCAAATACAGCAAAAAACAGTATTACTGCAAATGTAAAAGCAGAACCAATGTATATTAAATATTTTTTGTAATTTTTTATAAGGTACCGGTTAATTTCAAATGACTTTATCTGTTCATCATCATTACCGACAATAAGAATAGTGACTTTTTTTGTATCCATTTGGAAAATTTTCGTTGATAATATTACTTAACATAATATTCTCAGGATTTTTCTATATGAAAAAAAACTCCTCAGAATACCTTCTACCTCTTCCCCAAAAGGCTTCTTCCGCATTAAAAACTTATGTGTTGATTG
>CAZOAP010000324.1:0-3498 GCA_964577645.1 uncultured Ignavibacteriales bacterium | reverse complement strand
ATATGAAAAGCTGAAAGCAAATGAATTCAGGGTTCAGCTTGATACCCGCAGTGAAAAAGTCGGCTACAAAATACGTGACTGGGAAACCAAAAAAGTACCGTATATGATAGTGCTTGGCGATAAGGAAAAGCAAAACGGAAATATCACAGTAAGGGCGCATAAAAAAGGCGACCTTGGGACGTTTGTACTTGATGAATTCATAAAGTCCCTTATAGAAGAAAAAGAAACAAAGAAAATAAATTTATAACATTTAAAGGAGCAAATCATTAAGGAAAAAAAGATCAAAACCCGTATCAATGAACAGATACGCGTTCCGGAAGTAAGGGTGATAGATGAGAACGGCGACCAGGCCGGTATCAAAACAACTCAGGAAGCCCTTAAGATGGCAAGATCAAAGGATCTTGACCTGATTGAAGTATCGCCAAACGCTAAACCTCCTGTTTGCAAGATCGGAAATTTTGGAAAGTATAACTACGAAAAGCAGAAAAAGGAAAAAGAACAGAAAAAAAGCAAGACCTCCACACAGTTAAAGGAAATCAGGTTCCATCCCAATACTGATACCCATGATATGGAGTTTAAATGCCGCCACCTTGTTGAGTTTCTTGTACAGGGTCATAAAGTTAAAGCTACTATCATTTTCATAGGCAGAATGATGGTTCACCAGGATATCGGCAGGAAACTTATGGATGAGATCCTTGAAAAACTGACCTTAGTCGGTAAGGTTGAGCAGCCGCCAAAAATGGAAGGCAGGTATCTTTCTGTTATGCTTATTCCCGATAAAAAGAAGATTGATGACTATAAAAAGACACAGGAAAAATCAAAAAGTGATTCACCGGCTGCAGAAACACCAAAAGCCGAAGAACCGGTTAAAGCCTGAACATCAATTAATTTTTAACTGTTACGTCAAAGGATTATTACAAGCTTCATAAATATTGAAATTAATAAATCACTATAGAAAGCAAGGTATTTAAATGCCAAAAATGAAATCAAACCGCGGAGCCAAGAAGTCATTCAAAGTAACAGGCACCGGCAAAGTAAAGAGGAAACATTCTTTAAAAAGGCATATCCTCACCAAGAAATCATCAAAGAGGATAAGACAGCTCAGGCACGATGCAGTTGTATCAGATGCTGATCAAAAACGTGTTAAAAGAATGCTTCTTGCTTAATTAACGATAAATAAAAAATAATATAACAGGAGATACAATAAAATGCCGCGTTCAGTAAATGCAGTTGCATCAAGAAAAAGACGCAAGAGAATGCTAGCAAAAGCCAAAGGCTTTTGGGGAAGAAGAAGTAAAGTAACTACAGTAGCAAAACACAGTGTTGAAAAAGCAGGACAGCATGCATATTCAGGCAGGAAGCTTAAGAAAAGGGTTATGCGCAATATATGGACAGTTAGAATAAACGCTGCTGCAAGAGAGAATAATACAACATATTCAAAATTAATAGGCGCTCTTCACAAAAAGAATATTGATATCAACAGGAAGGTCCTTGCACAGTTAGCTTATGATAATCCTGCTGCATTCACAGAAGTTGTAAAATTTGCATTAAGCTAAATAATATTATGCTTGCAGATCTTGCAAATATTGAACAGGAAATAAATTCATTTCCTGTTGCAAACAAAGATGAGCTTGAAAGCTTCCGTCTGAAATTCATTTCAAGGAACGGGCTGCTTACAGCACTATTTGAAGAGCTTAAAAACGTAAGTAAAGAAGAAAAACCGCTTGTCGGTAAGAAGCTTAATGAAGTTAAGAAGCTTGCCGAAGCAAAGTTCAATTCTTTAAAGGAACAGTTTGAAAGCTCAGGCTCTCAAAGCTCCAATCTTGATCTAACTCTTCCGCCGGCAACTTTCAGTATCGGCAGAGAGCATCTCATTTCGCAGACACTTGCTGAGATGGTTAAAATATTCCGTGAAATTGGGTTCAAGGTAACAGATGGACCCGAGCTTGAAGAAGAGTTCTATAATTTTGACGCTTTGAATACTCCGGCACACCACCCGGCACGTGATATGCAGGATACTTTTTATGTGCAGAGTAAAACTGATAAAGATAAGAAGTATGTTCTCAGGACACATACATCACCCGTACAGATAAGAACAATGCTTCAGAATAAACCACCGCTTAGAATTATAAGCCCGGGAAAGGTTTTCAGGAATGAAACCGTTACCTATAAGAATTATTTTATGTTCCACCAGCTTGAAGGTCTATACGTTGATAAGAACGTAAATATGCAGGACTTAAAAGGCGTATTGGCATATTTCTTCAAAAAATTCTATGGTAATGATACAAAGATACGCTTCATACCTAGTTTCTTTCCGTTTACAGAGCCTTCAGGGCAGGTTGATATATCGTGCTTTTTATGCGGCGGCAAAGGCTGCAAAACATGCAAAGATACAGGCTGGCTGGAAATTGGCGGTTGCGGTATGGTTGACCCCAATGTATTCAGTTCAGTTAATATCGATCCTGAAGAATTTACCGGTTATGCTTTCGGTATGGGACTGGAGCGTATCACAATGATGAAATACGGCATCAAAGATATCAGGATACTCTATCAGAATGATGTCCGTTTTCTTGATCAATTTTAATTATGTTTCACTAGTCTCTACGCCTGACATTGGCATGGGAGTCGAAGCGTGAATAAAATATTCGAAACGTAAAAATATTAAATTATGTCAGAAATTTTTACAGTTTCAAATTTAATAATTTTTGTTCTTTGTTATATAATAGGCTCATTTCCAACGGCATATCTTCTTGTTAAGGCAAAATCCCAAAAGGATCTGACAAAAGAAGGCTCTGGTAATATTGGTACCCTGAATTCATTCCAGGTATCAGGATCAAAAACGATAGGAATATCCGTATTGTTAATTGATCTGTTAAAGGGAATTTTACCGGTATACTTTATGCTGTATATTATGCCGCATCCGTATTCATCAGCTATGGTAGGAGCTTGTGCATTGATACTTGGCCACAACTATCCAGTATGGCTTAAGTTTAAAGGCGGCAGGGGACTCGCAACCGGAGCAGGTATTTTCATGGTAGTTAATTTTTACATAATAATAGGCTGGGTTATTGTTTGGGCTATCGTTTTTGCCTTAAAAAGAAAAGTACTGATAGCAAATACTGCTGCAACTTTTTCGCTTCCGGTTTACGTTTTACTTGTAAATGTTGTTCCGTTCATGCTGATAAATAATAACGTCCCGGGATTCACATTATTTTATTTTAATTTATTTTCGCTTATTATCACAGCAATTATTCTTTTAAGGCACACTGAAGTTTTTAAACCTGTTTCAAATCAACAGTAAATTTATTTTCTGAAAATTTTTTAAACAAATCAAAATAAATGTTTCCAAATCTAAAAAACCCTGTTTTCACAGATACAGATGATCTGAATGAGATGGCAAGACAGATCAGAAGAGATATCATCAATATGCTTCTTATCTCCAAGTCAGGTCACTCAGGCGGACCCTTAGGCTTAGCCGATATTTTTACTGCACTATAT
>CAZOAP010000323.1:0-3520 GCA_964577645.1 uncultured Ignavibacteriales bacterium | reverse complement strand
TGGCGGAGAGGGAGGGATTCGAACCCTCGATAGAGGTTGACCCCCTATGACGGTTTAGCAAACCGTTGGTTTAAGCCACTCACCCACCTCTCCGTGTGTTAGTAACCGGCTCAACTAAGATGCAAATTTACTAAATATAATGATTTTAATAAAGGGTAAGATTTTTCCAAAAAAAAGACCCTGAAACAAGTTCAGGGTGACAATATTAATGTTAACTATTCGAATTATCTGTAAATCACATCTTATGTTATAAAATATGAATAATTACATTCGCTATTTTTTAAAATCAACATACATATCATCAAAATTGAGTATCATTTGGCTGAATTCACCCATGTAGTCCTGGCCCAGGTTGCCGAAGAATGATTTATCATGATCTTTAATATTCTCTGCAATTAAGCTTACATCTTCAAGCTTTAAATTTGATGTACCTATTTTAAAATTATTGCTTTCAAGCTTAAATCCTTTAACTTTAATGGTACCACCTGCTCCGCCAAACTCGATATCTTCAGGTTCGTATTTCATATCTATTTTAGCTTTATTCTTTTCATAATAGGATGAGTATAGAAGTGTTTTCTTTGCGCCTGTATCAAAGGTAAAGGCAAGCGAATCACTGCCTTCGATAACTTCAATAACCGGAATAAAACCATCAATGAGCAGATTACTGAATGCGGAAGAAGTTTTTTGCTTAGGTATAAATATTTCCTTTTCCATGATATGTATCTCTTTCATTTCTTTAATAACAGGGAATCCAATAATACCGTTTATCACATACAATCCTCCTGCAAAAGATAAGGCATCATCAGGCAGTACAAGGAACAGGACATTTTTAATTCTCATGCTGCCTATTTCAACAAGCTCTGCATATGCCAGCCTTGAATCATTCATTTTACCTGTAACAGAACCTACCTGGACTTTTCCAGGCAGCATGATAAGATGCATTTTTTCAGCATATGTATCGTTAACCACAGAAAAATTAGCTCCTGTATCAAAGATAAAATCTTCTTCAATACCACCGCACTTTACAGGAATGTTAATAAGACCAGCCTTATCATGTTTAATTTTGATCCTGGAATCACCTGTAATATCGACAGTTTCACCCATAACATTTGCAGCTGCTTCCCATATGACCTGTGAATTCTTCATGTCTTTGGCTTCATCAGAATCAAGAAGGGTTATATAATTTTTAATTATCTCATTTGAGCAAAACAGTGCATCTTTATAGTCAAACATATTTACAGAATTTTTCATCCTTGTTTCATACAGCTGTACTTTAAGTGAATCCGTGATTGAATCCTTATATTTTGAAAGCAGTTCTGCAATTAAGCTGTTAGATTCCGTATTTTTAGCTTTCAGGTTTAAGATAAGAGAATTTATGAATATTTTTTCCCATTCATTCAGTTCGTTATTATTATAATTACCTGCAAATTTAAAGTAATCCTTTTTTTCATACTGTTTTAGCAATTTTTCAAATTTTTCTCCCGAGAATATTCCCTGAGTACTGAGGGCCGAAGCTGTTATTACCATAATAATGATTATCTTTTTCATGATCAGTTTAAATTAATTACTACAAAGTTAATATTAAAATAGGGGTTAATATTGTAAAAATACGACATCACAGTTGAAAGGTTTATTTAAGCAGGTCTTTATACTCAATTTTTTTCTGCCTGTTTTCAAAATTACCGGGCAGCATACCCATTAATTCCCTGAATTCACGGTAATAATGTGACTGGTCATAGTAGCCGGATTCAACCAGTGTATCAAAATGTCTGAAATTATTTTTTACCAGCTTTCTTGTTACTTTATGGAATCTTACAACCCTTGCGAATTCTTTTGGTGTAAGTCCTGTACGTTTTGTGAAATTTCTCTGGAACTGCCGCGGGCTGATGTTTAAGGATGGATAAAGATCCTCAAGCTTTAGTTTACCTTCAGAAGATATTATTTTATTGGTCACACCTGTTAATTCATCCTCTGCAAAATTCATATTTTTAAAATATGGAATAAAGAAATTATTCAATACATTAACTTTCTCTTTTATAGCTTCAATATGAGATAACTTTTGTAACAACGTATTAATAACTTTGCCGGAAAAGAAATAAGTGAGATCTATTTTTTTATTTAAAAAAACGGATGGCGGAGACTTTAGAAGCAAGGGAATAATTCCTGTGAAAGAACGGTAACCAAAGGTTACCTGTTTATTGAATGTTTCAAAAGGTATATTTTGAGTATTGGGTCCGGTTGCAAACATCTGCAATGATTCATTTTTGCCTGAAATAATTACTATTATACTGGAAGTGTAATCTGGTATCAGTCTGAAATGCGGTTCATCGGCGGAGTTAATAATAGAATCAAATACCCATATCTTTTCAACATAAGCGGAAAGTGCAGCAGGAGGTTTGTATTCTGAATATTTATAAAATGAATCACCCGGTTTAATTTTCATAAACCAAATTTAACAAATAAGGCGGGGATTTGAAACATACAGATATTTACATCAGTAATCCATAAGCCTGTTAACAGGCTCTGTAATACCGTTCATCTCTGCTTTACCGATATTATTTTTCTCATTATGAGACTTTACGTCCTCATTGATCTTATACAGCATTTCTTTTATTTCAGGTACCTGACTGAATTTTGAATTTTGGTCTATGGCTGAATTGATCTCTTCATCTAGTAAATTCAGCCTGATTTCAAGCTCTTCTAAAAATGATCTGTCTTTCATAAGTGTAATTTATTAAAATTTCCGGGTTAATAAGATCAAACTCCTCTTCGCAAGGGTTAAAGTAACTAACCTATACTGCCATATTAATAGTTGGGGACAATTAATCAGGATCAATGCAGCCTGGTTTGATAATTACTTCCCCGGAAATTAATTTTATAATTTGTACCAATTGAAGGAACAAGCTCTATACTGCCTTCAAGCTGGCTTACCAGCATTTCTATTAAATAAGTTCCAAAACTGACAGCATGTCCGTTCATAACGGTTAACGGTAAACCAATACCATCATCAAAATAATTGAGCTCAAAAGTATCGTTTTCCAGCCTATTCAATGATATAGAAATAGAACCCTTTTTACCGTTAGGGTAGCCGTGCTTCAGTGAATTAGTAATTAATTCATTTATCAAAAGTCCAAAAGGCACAGCTGTTTCAATAGTGAACGAAATATCACAGGAATTGACCTTAATCCTTATTTTATCTTTTTTTTTTTTTTTTGTTGCTAATAGCTGGCTGGAAATACTTAAAAGATATTCTTCCATATTAATATTGGAAAGGTCATTTGACCTGTATAAAAGCTGGTGAATAAGCGCCATTGAGCGAACCCTGTTCTGGCTGACCATTAATTGGTTCTTTAATTTTATATCGTCAACAGATGATGACTGAAGATTCAACAGACTGATAACTATCTGCAGGTTGTTTTTCACCCTGTGATGGATTTCCTTGAGCATTATCTCTTTTTCAAGCAGACTTTGTGCAAGTTTCTCATTTATCATCTTTTCTTTGGTTATATCATCCTTTATT
>CAZOAP010000322.1:0-3538 GCA_964577645.1 uncultured Ignavibacteriales bacterium | reverse complement strand
CTTTTTTCATTTTGTTCATTCCTGGAGTAAGATCCGAAAACTCCTAATTTATCAATATGATATTTTGAAGATAATGAGGATTTGGCTTCTGTTAATTTTGTAATTATATTAATTAATTCAGACATATTTAATTTTTTTAAAGAATCATGTAAATATATATCATTCATAAAAAACAAAAAAGGCTGTTTGCTACAGCCTATATAAATAAGAACACTGATTTTAACAGTTATTCACTGATATCATAATATTTATTTGACTAATACCATCTTCCTGGTTTCTGTATAATCACCCGCCTGAAGTTTATAGTAATATATACCGCTTGGATAGTTTGAGGCATTAAAATCAACTTCATATGTTCCGGGTTTAAGTGCTTCTTTTACAAGTATTGCAAGCTCATGACCAAGGATATCATACACGGACAGCAATACCTGTACAGCAGAATTGCCGCTTAGAGCAAACTTTATTTTAGTAGTTGGATTAAATGGATTGGGATAATTCTGAGAAAGTGAATATTTAACCGGAATTTCGGTGCTTACAGGCTCAATACCAATTGGTACACCACCTGTAGTTGTTTTGTAAATAAAACCGGAATCACCTGCAAGCCAGCCTGTATTTTGAGAAGAAAAGAAAATATTATTAAATCTCCTGCCCGGCAGAAGAAGCTCATATGTACCCCAGCTTAAACCTGCATCAGTTGTTTTAAGTACTACATTACGGAATGTTGTATCAGCTATAGTTGATAAACACCAGCCTGTATTTACATTTATAAATGTCATTGAAACAGGGTAAAAATTATTAACATAAAAGCTTTCGCTCCAGTTTTCCCCACCATCGGTTGACCTGTAAATATAATAATCAGTTGCATAAAATCCGGTAGTACTGTTTGGAAAAATTATTTCACGGCTTGTAGTATTCGGCTGGTTTTCAAACTGCTGTAGCCAGTTCTGTCCCCCGTCAGTAGTTTTAAACAGGCTTGTCTGAAATCCGCCAACCCAGCCTGTGTTTTCACTCAGAAAATATAAACAGGAAGGAATGGATATGCTCAAATTGGTCATTGACCAGCTTAAACCCCCGTTTGTGGTCTTTCTAAGATCAATTGAATTAGCAAGGTAGCCTGTATTTTCATTAAAGAATTTTATTTCAGCCGAGTTAAACTGAGAGCTTAATGTATCTATGAAAATTTTAGTCCAGCTTGAACCTGAATTGACCGTTTTCAGAAAAAAAAGGCTGTCTGAAATATTACTTTTTATATATGCCCAGCCTGTAGTTGAATTTAAAAAAGATACTGTCCTGGCATCATATATAGCGGCTGAATAAATATTAACCCAGTTAACACCGCTATTGGTAGTTTTAAGGATCACACCGCCATTGCCTGCTGCAAAACCGGTGTTATCATTCAGGAAAAAAATTGTATTTATCTTTTTATTTGTCCCGGTTGGCTGATTAAACCAGCTGCTTTGAGAGTAAAGTACAGCCTGAAAAAACAATAAAAAAACAAAATATTTAATAATAATGCCTGTAGAAATTTTTCTCATTCATAAATATATGTATATATCCGTTTAAACACCATAGTAAAAATAAAAAAAGGCTGCCTTAACAGCCTTTTAATAAACATGTATTTACATATACAGATTAACAGTGATCATTTGACTAATACCATTTTCCTGGTTTCGGAAAAATTACCTGCTAATAGCTTATAATAATATACGCCGCTTGGGTAACTAGTACCATTAAAATCAGCTTCATAAGGTCCGGGTTTTAACATTTCATCTACCAATACCTTAACTTCACGGCCAAGTTCATCAAATACATAAAGAAATGTCTGTACACCAGTACTGCCGCTTATATCAAATTTTATTTTTGTTGAAGGGTTAAAAGGATTCGGATAGTTTTGGGAAAGCGAAAAATTAACCGGAATATTTTCCGAGATCTGCTGAACTGAAATTATTTCACTTATGGGTCTTCTGTAAACTCCGTCATAATCAGAATTACTTACCCCTATAAAGATATAATCATTGGCAATATGTATTGTACGAACGGAAGAATATTCAATATCCAGCAAACCGTCATTTTTCGATATCCATGAAAGCCCATAGTTTGTACTGTAATAAAAATTATTAATATCAGAAACACCTGCAAAGATAACATTATTATGGTTTTCCAGGGCATAAATTGTAGTATTTACAACCGGTGTAAGTCCCCAGGTATTTCCGTTGTCTGTAGATCTGTAAAGGCCTCTTTCTGTCCCTGCAAAAATATAATTGCCTGTTGAAGTAACAGAATTAACATAGACAACATTTAATGCTGAGTGTACCCAGTTAAATCCTCCATTGGTGGATTTGAATAATCCCTCTCCATTTGTTCCGGCATACAATGTATTTCCATTTTTGGCCAATGAAAGAATTGAAGTATTGTTTATTGATGACCCGAGCCATGTAATACCATAATTTGTTGATACTATTATTTTTCCTGAATCATAATTGTAGCAGCCTGCAATAATATTTGAGGGGGAATTAATATTTAATATTACGGAATAAATATAATTATTTTCCTGATAACGCTCCCAGTTTGAACCCATATTTTTGGTCCTGTAAATTCCTTTATCAGTTGCCATAAATATAAAATTGCCTGAAGAGCAGACTGATAGTACATCCACATTATTAGTGAACATATTATGCCATTGTGTACCATGATTGGTTGAATAATACAGCGAACCATTACTGAAAAGATTTGTACCGGCAAAGAGATAATTACCTGAAGATGAAATAGCCTGGACCGGATAATTACCTCCAAGACCGCTTGATACCCACTGCCAGAAACTATATACATTTGTATTAATTATTACAACAAGGGTAATTGCTGTTAAGATAAGACGTTTCATTTTCAACTCCATTTTAGGTTTTGAGTTAATGTAAAAATACCTGTAAAACAATAAATAAAAAAGGCTGTTTTGCAACAGCCTTTTAAATTCTAAATAGTGAATCTTTGGTCCGAAATATTGTTACTCAATTTCAGCTTCATGGCCTTCTTCATTCCATGTATATGGATAGTTAGGAAGATCATATGATTTTGCATATTCTGTCAGTTTCAAGGGGTGGAAAGTATCAAGCATAACAGCCAGCTCGAGAGTTTCTTTTTTGCCAATAGATGCCTCCATTGTTCCCGGGTGCGGGCCATGCGGTATACCGCCCGGGTGAAGTGTGAAAGAGGCAACATCAACACCTTTGCGTGACATAAAATTACCTTCAACATAATATAATACCTCATCGCTATCAATATTACTGTGGTTGTATGGTGCAGGAATTGCATCCGGGTGATAATCAAACAGCCTTGGGCAGAATGAGCAAATCACATAGTTCCTTGCCTCAAATGTCTGGTGAACAGGCGGCGGCTGATGGATCTTGCCGGTAATCGGCATGAAATCATTTATGTTGAATATCCATGGGTAGAAATATCCGTCCCAGCCAACAATATCAAACGGGTGATAGTCAAATATATAATGATGAAGCTTGTTGAATTTTTTTATTTTTACAAGGAA
>CAZOAP010000321.1:0-3559 GCA_964577645.1 uncultured Ignavibacteriales bacterium | reverse complement strand
ATAGCGGTTGCGGAAAAAAGCTTGACCCTGACCCGCTGCCATTAACCGTTAAGCAAAACCTTGCATTACTGCAATCTGACCCTCAATTTGTGATGTACTTTAATTTTAAAAAGATGCGTGATACAAAGTTCTGGGAACAGTTCCTATCGGATTCTGTTTTCAGCGCAGAGCGTAATTTTGGCGGTTTCTTAAGCTTATTAAACCAGGCTGCAGGTGTCAGCATATCAAATGGAATTGATGAAATGTATTTTTCAAATTCATGGTTAGGTGATAATGCAATTGTTGTTAAAGGTACTTTTGACCGCAAGCGCGTCAGTGATTATGTTTCTGCAGATACTCTTTATACAAAGATCGATTATCCAAACGGTATGACAGTCTACAAACAGGTAGATGCAAACCTGAATTTCTACTTTAAAGATGATTTTACTCTTGTTGCAAGCAATTATCTTAAACAGATCGAAAATACTTTCACTGTATCTGATACATCAACAGCCGGATTGCTTACTAATGTTAATCTGCTTAAAGAAATAGAAATGATAAAATTCAAAGAGAACCTCTGGATGATATCAAATCAAAAATTATTTATACGGGGGATATTCGAGAACTTCTCTGATATGAACAGGAAGAAAAAACAGGTTCTGCCGGGAGGCGGTGAAGGAAGCGACTCAGTTGCCCTTGGTGATACGACACAAACTGATGAGACCAATGAGCTGTTTACTGTATATAAAAAAATAACTTCAGTATCATTTTCAATTAAAATGTCTGATGAGCTGGATATTGTGATGCAGAACCAGTGTGAAGATAAGACTTCAGCCACAGAGCTTAAGAACCGTATGGAAGCTGTAATAGCACTGGCAAAGCTCTCTTCCACTCTGAGCGGAAAAAAACCGCCTGCTGTGTTAAGACTGCTTGATAAAGTTGAATCAAACGTGTTTGATAATACAGTATTGCTTGAAGCAAAACTAAATGAAAAGGATATTAAGGATATCAGGCTTCAGAAGTTATTCTGATAAATAAACCCAAATGCCTTTATGGCTATTTATTTTTTCATCTAAATAATTAATATGATATCATCTGTAATTGGCTCAACAACAGTTGGTGTAAACGCTTACAGGGTCACCATAGAGACCCATGTTGAAAAAGCACTTCCCAAAGTAATTATTGTTGGTCTGCCCGATAGCGCCGTAAAGGAATCAGCTGAACGGGTAAGCGCAGCGATAAAGAATTCATTTCTCTATTTCCCGGTGCAGAAAATTACCGTAAATCTTGCACCTGCAGATGTAAGGAAAGAGGGGAGCGGTTTTGATCTTCCCATTGCAATAGGCATTCTATGCGAAACTGAACAGGTTAAGCCTGATATGCTGGCAGATCATTTATTTGCAGGTGAGCTATCTTTAGATGGAAAGCTAAGACCAGTTAAAGGTATCCTGCCAATAGCCATTGAAGCAAGAAAACAAGGGTTAAAAGGTATGATAGTCCCCGAAGAAAATGCCAGGGAAGCTGCAATGGTAGAAGGTATCAATGTCTATCCGCTTGGATCATTGACAGAAGTAGTTGAATTTTTAAACAGTGGCGGCGGTTTGGAACCCTTTAAGGTTGACTTAAAAGAAATATTCAATGTTGACCAGAAAAGTATAGTTGATTTTGCTGATGTAAAAGGTCAGCATGAAGTAAAACGAGCGCTTGAGGTTGCAGCGGCAGGCGGACATAATATCATTATGGTGGGTCCGCCCGGCTCAGGTAAAACGATGCTTGCTAAACGTATTCCTACGATACTTCCGCCAATGTCCTTTGATGAAGCACTTGAAACTACCAAGATACATTCTGTTGCAGGTTTATTGCCATCAAACACTGCACTGGTTTCAATCAGACCCTACCGCTCTCCTCATCATACAATCAGTGATGTCGCGCTTGTTGGCGGCGGACCCGCTGCAAAACCTGGCGAAATATCCTTCGCGCATCATGGGGTGTTGTTCTTAGATGAGCTGCCGGAATTTAAAAAGAATGTACTTGAGGTTATGCGCCAACCACTGGAAGACGGAAGAGTAACAATATCACGGTCTAAAATTACCGTTGATTACCCATGTAACTTTATGCTTGCATCGGCTATGAATCCGTGCCCATGCGGAAATTTCGGCAATCCAAACCACGATTGCCAGTGCCAGCCGCAGCAGATACAGAGGTATATTTCGAAGATTTCCGGACCACTGCTTGATAGAATTGATATTCATATACAGGTACAGTCAGTTAAGTATAAAGAGCTTTCTTCAACTGCTACGGGTGAGCCATCAGCAAGTATCCGTGAGAGGGTAATAAGAGCAAGGGAATTTCAGCTTAAGAGATTTAAAGACAAGAAAAATATCTTCAGCAATGCCGATATGCAGTCAAAGGATATACGTGAATTCTGTAAAATAGATAGCTCCAGCGAAGAGCTTATGAAAATGGCTATTACAAAACTGGGACTTTCTGCCCGGGCATATGACAGGATACTGAAAGTAGCGCGTACAATTGCCGATCTTGCCGGTGAGGAAAATATTTCATCTGCTCACATCAGCGAAGCTATCCAGTACCGCTCACTTGATAGAACTATGTGGATGGGGTAGAAAATCGATTGCAGATTACAGATTTAAGATTGAAGATTCTGAATCCATATTTTATCTTAACAAAATAATCTAAATAATGAGTAAAATACCTTTAATATTATTCGCATTTTTATTCGTGGTACCAGGGGTTGTATTATCACAAACCACGCCGCAAAAATTCTTTGATGCCCTTATTTATGATAAACCTGAAATAACGGAGTATATAAATAAAAATGAGCTTGAAAAAAGCCAAAGACTTGGCATAACATATACCGGGGTAAAGAATAAATTCATGCTTGGTTATGAACTGCCGGATGAAATTATCACCGGGATCAGGAGCGGTAAGTATAAGTATAACATTAAAGAAAATACGCTTGGTGATGATTTTATTGAGGTAACATTCAGCGTACCTGATGCCAATTTCAGCAAGGTATATTATTTTAATGATGGTTTTATTGCAAACAGCACTTATTTTGCAGGTAAATGGAAGAAAGCAGAAAGCAGATATTTCACTTTTAGCATAGAAGAACCGAAATATTTCAATGATTACTGTATCAAACGGCTTGATGATTTTGTTGACATGATTGCAGATACACTTGGCTTTACAATTTCTGAAAAGCGCATTTTAGAGAAAGAAAAGATCGGTTATATTTTCTGCGCTGATGAAAAGGGTGTTGAGAAAATTACAGGATTTAATGCCAAAGGACTCGCAATGCTGGGAACCGATGAAGTTGTAACCTTATACCAAACACATTTTCATGAAGTGGCTCATATACTGATATATTATAAATTGAAGTCACTTGGTCTATATACCTTACCGTTCTTCATGGAAGGATTTGCTGTTGCAGTTGGCGGCAGAGGAGGTATGGCTCCACGGGTTGTAACAGATTTAGGCTTTTATCTGCAAAAAACAGGTGAGTTGACCTATGATTCAATTTATACATATGAACAGTTCCGAGCCATGGATGGCAGTATGA
>CAZOAP010000320.1:0-3563 GCA_964577645.1 uncultured Ignavibacteriales bacterium | reverse complement strand
TATCTTTAGATGCTGAAACAAGTTCAGCATGACAATAAAACTAAATGTATTACTTCTTATTCTTAAAAAACTCTGTCGTAATTTTCAAACCTGTTTCAATATCCGTCATAGGCTGCCAGCCAAGCTCTTCGCTGATCTTCTGGAAACTTAATACTGAGCGCATCTGCTCGCCAAGCTTTGCGGGACCGTGTTTTTCTTCGAACTTTGTACCTGCATAATGGTTTATCCTGTCAAAAATATAATTCACATCGGTTTCTTTTGTAGTTGAAATATTATATATCTTCGGGCCCTTTGCATCAATGGCAAGTACGTTTGCATTAACTACATCCTGCACAAATACATAATCACGGGTTTGGTTCCCATCACCATTTATCAAAGGCTGCGAGCCACCTAAAATTTTATCTGTGAATATTGCAATAACACCGCACTCACCATGCGGATTTTGCCTTGGACCGTAAACGTTAGCATACCTCAACACAATATAATCCATGCCATAAACCAGGTTATAATAGTAAAGGTATTTTTCTACACAATTTTTATTTATGCCGTATGGCGCTGAGGGCTTTGTTGGATGCTCTTCATCAGCGGGAAAATAATCATGCTCGCCGTAAATTGCGCCTCCTGTTGAAGCGAAGATGAATTTTTTTACACCATTTACTCTTGCATTTTCAAGCAGGTTAACTGAGCCTGCTATATTAACATTGATATCGAACTTAGGGTCTTCAACTGATTTCCGCAGGTCAATCTGTGCCGCATGATGATTGACAATATCAATTTTATTTTCTTTAAATACCTGCGAAATATTATCATCACAGATATCCATTTTGTAAAATTTTGCCTTTGGGTTGATGTAATCCTTTACGCCGGTTGACATGTTATCAATAATAACTACATCATGTCCTTTTTCTATGTAAGCATCAACAATGTTTGAGCCTATGAACCCGGCGCCGCCAGTTACTAAAATGTTCATTTTAAAGTTCCTATTACAGGCCTTTTAAGCCTATATCTTTTCTGTAATACTTATTTTCAAAATTAATTTTATCTGCATTATGATATGCAGTATTAATTGCTTCTTTTAAACCAAGCTCAGATATACCGGTTACATTCAATACCCTTCCGCCCGTGCTGATTATTTTACCATCCTGAGCTTTTGTACCTGCATGAAAAACAATAGCCCCGTTACCGGTATCATTGAACCCTGTAATTTCCTTGCCTGTTTCATATTTATCGGGATAACCGTTTGAAGCCAGCACAACAGTACAGCAATAATTTTTATTAAGCTCAAGCTTATATTTATCAATTGTACCGCTTGCAGAAGCGGTGAACATATCGGCAATATCACTGTTTATTAAGGGTAAAACGACCTGTGTTTCGGGGTCACCGAACCTTGTATTGAACTCGATTACATACGGGTCGCCTTTTTTATCTATCATAAGTCCGCAATACAGACAACCTTTAAACTCATTTCCTTCACTCTTCATAAATTTTAAAACAGGTTCAATAACACTTTGTTTGATCTTCTTAAGTGTATCACGTGTTACTGCTTTATCAGCGGGCGCATATGCACCCATACCGCCGGTATTTTTACCTGTTTCATCTTCACCAATTTTTTTATGGTCCTGTGATGCAGGAAGTACTATATAGTTACTGCCGTCGCATATTGCAAAAACGGATGCTTCAATTCCTTCAAGGTATTGCTCAACAACAATATTCTCTCCTGCGGAACCGAATATCCTGTCTTCAAATAATTCATTTACAGTCTTAATTGCTTCATCAACATTACTGCAAATTATGACACCTTTTCCCGCAGCAAGTCCATCAGCTTTTATTACAAGAGGGTAAACAGCTTCACTGATATGATCAAACACTTTTGCTTTATCATTTAAGCTGAATGTTTCATAAGCAGCCGTTGGTATGTTATTGCGCTTCATGAAATCTTTGGCAAATATCTTGCTGTGCTCCAGCCTTGCTGCACTTTTTTGCGGACCGAATATGAGCAAACCGTTTTCTGTAAAGAGGTCTACAATACCCTTTTCAAGCGGCACTTCGGGTCCGACTACAGTAAGCTCAATATTATTATCCTTTACAAACTTCAGGAGTCCTTCAACATCATCAGCTTTGATATCAACACCAACAGCAATTTCATTTATACCGGCATTGCCCGGTGCACAGTATATTTCAGTTACTTTACCGCTCTGTTTCAGCTTCCAAACAAGTGCATGCTCCCTGCCGCCTGAACCAATTACCAGAACTTTCATTTAACTCTTCACCTCTTCCATCTTCACTAAAGCATCAAATTCATTTGCAAGCTTTCCTGCAAGCCGCCTGCGGTCATACATACCGGTAACCTGTTCATTCGGAACAGGCATTTTACCTGCTTTAAATTTCGTGTAAAAATCCAGGATAGCATCCCTGATAGCATTTACATCATCAGGCTCGGTTAAAGTCACAGCTCCGTGCATATCCAGTGACCTGCGTGCAACACCTTCAGGCACACATGCAAGTATAGGCTTATTGGCACCAAAATATTCGTACAGCTTGCCTGTTGAGTGCAGGTCTGAGCGCTCACTTTTATTTATCATCATCCATAATACATCACTGTTTGCAAGATATTTTGTGCATGCTGAGTGCTCCACATAACCAACAATATTGACTGCTTCTTCAAGTCCATGTTGCTTTATGTACTCTTTATATTCTTCGGGGAAAGTCCCAATAAAACATGCTTCAATATTACTTTTCAATTCAGGTAATTTTTCAACGGCAAGCTTTAAGCCGTCAATGAAATGCTTTGGTGTGTAATAATTCAGGAAGCTGCCTGAATATGTAATTCGCATTTTTTTATTTTCAGTAGTTTGTAAGTGTTTATCAAAATCCGTTACTGCAAAATCCTCGGGATCAAACCCCTGGGGTATCACAGAAACTTTTTCATCATTTACAAACGGGTAGCGCATGTGTATGAGCTCTTTTATCCTGTCGTTGATTGTAACAACCTTATCAGCGCATTCAAGCACACCGGTTTCAAGCTTTTTGTGTTTTGATCTGTGCAAAGGAGTTGGATAAAAATTATTGGGGCAGTCTATCCATGAATCCCTGTAATCAAGTACAAGCGGTATACCGAATTTTTCTTTAAGCTCACATGCAATTAAAAAATCAGTGTAAGGCGGAGCTGTTGCAAAGAGCATATCAATATTATTTTCACTAATGACCTTTGTTGCAAGCTCAATCGCTGCAGATTTCCAGAATATTTTTGAATCAGGTATAAGGAATGTCTGTGAAATGTTACTCAGTAATTTGCGGTTTGAATCATTTTTAAATTTAACAACTTTATGGCCGTTTTTCTCAGCCTCACCGTTATTATTTTTGTTATTGCCTGTTCTGAATATTTTGACACCTGCGTTTTCAACTTCATGCAGCAGGCAGTAATCACTTGCAAGGTATAGTTTTGGGGTAACTGTCAGCACATAAGGCTGCCAGTCATATAAGCCAAGGTATTTGGCAAACTTTGCAGTCCGCTGTACACCACCCATACCCATTGGTGGAAAGTAGTATGAAATTATTAATAC
>CAZOAP010000319.1:0-3579 GCA_964577645.1 uncultured Ignavibacteriales bacterium | reverse complement strand
CTCGCTCACCCCAAATTTTCCATTTAAATGCAGGAATTAATCTCAAACCCCCCATTTAACTGCTATTTTTCATTGATTATTAAAGACTTTAAAATTATATTTGTTTCTTAGTTTTTTTAAGAAATTTCCAAAATTACAGAGGATTAGCTTGAGAAAAAACAGGTTCAGAATTATTTTAACGGTATTATTTTTAGGACTTTCCCTATACTTCCTCTATCCGACATATAAGGATTATGAGTTCAATAAAGATATCAAAAAGCTTGCAAATCAGCAGGATAGTGCTGCATTTTTCGATAAATACAGCAATGATATTTTAAAAGCGCGTGAAAACAGGATTAAGCTCGGTCTCGATTTACAGGGCGGTATGTATGTTATCATGGAAGTGGATATTGCAAAGCTGTTAAATGACCTTGCAAAAAAACAGGATGAAACACTTAAACAGGTGCTTGAATCAGTTAGTGAACAGACAAAAAATTCCGATGAGGATTTTGTTGACCTGGTTGACCTTAAGCTGAAGGAAAAAGGCCTTTCCTTAAAAGCTTATTATGGTGAAATAAGGGATGATGATTCCAAGATCAAAAAAGATCTTAAGACAGAAGTAGAGAACGCAATAGATAGAGCCATCCAGGTTGTTAGGAACAGGATTGACCAGTACGGTGTATCCGAACCGGTCATTCAGAAGAAAGGTTCTTCAAGGCTTGTTGTAGAGCTTCCCGGTGTAAGCAATGTTCAGGAAGTAAGAAAACTTCTGCAGGGAACAGCTTTACTTGAATTCAAGCTTGTGATCGATCCGCAGATATCCGTTAAAGTGATGGAAAAGATAAATACTTTCATGGCAGGCGGAAATCTTGACTCACTGGTAAAAGCTGATTCACTAAGCAAAATCACTAAAGTTGATACTACTAAAAAGGATAACAATAAGCTTACCGATAAGAATATTAAAAAGGATTCAACAACTATCAGTAATGTAAAAGATACTACAAAGAAAGATACTTCCAAAAAGGACCTGACCAAAAAAGAGATCAAGAAAGATACTACTAAGAAAAAAGATACTACAAAACCAAAAGATTCAAATACAACAGCTTTAACTGACAGCAATGGTAACCCCATTGATACGAACCAGCAGATGAGCGAAGAGGAATTCAAGAAAAAGAACCCGTGGTTCTATCTTGTCCGTCCCCAGCAGTTCAAAGATGGTTCACTTGTCTGGCTAGTAAGGGAAACAGATAAACCAAAAGTTTTAAAATTACTTGAAAGAAAAGAGATACAGGATCTCATACCAACAGATGTAAGCTTTGCATTCAGCAACCGCTCTACATTTGTTGATAACGGTGAAAAAATATACCAGTTCTACGTATTGAAGAAAGACCCTGAATTAACAGGCGGCGTAGTTATCAATGCAAGATCAAACATTGATCCTACTAGCAACTCTGCTGTTGTTTACATGGAAATGAACAGTGATGGTGCTGCTGACTGGGCAAGGATAACTGGTTCAAATATCAATAAACAAATTGCAATTGTACTTGATAACGTAGTCTATTCAGCTCCTGTTGTTAGGAATAAAATTACGGGCGGAAATTCACAGATTGAAGGTATGGCAAATATCCAGGAAGCAAAGCTTCTTGAGATAGTTTTAAAAGCCGGTGCACTCCCCGCTCCGCTGACAATTATCGAAGAAAGAACTGTCGGACCGTCACTCGGTGAAGACTCAATTCAAAAAGGTTTATATTCTTCATTGATAGCTCTGATACTTGTTGCATTATTTATGGTTGTTTATTACCATTTTGCAGGTGGTGTTGCAGATCTTGCACTTATATTCAATATGCTTTTTGTAATGGGTGTAATGGCAAGCTTCCATGCAACTTTAACACTCCCCGGCCTTGCGGCTTTGATTCTCACTATAGGTATGTCGGTTGACTCCAACGTACTTATATATGAACGTATAAGGGAAGAAATTGCAGGCGGTAAACCATTAAGGACTGCAATTGAGATTGGATACAAAAAAGCTTTTTCAGCTATACTTGATTCTCACGTAACATCACTTATAACTGCTGTCATTTTGTACCAGTTCGGTACAGGTCCAATTCAGGGATTTGCATTAACACTTATCATTGGTCTTATTGCCAACCTGTTTACAGCTATTGTTATAACAAGGATCATTTTTGATGTTATGACTGAAAAAGGCAAAACAAATATTAACTTTGGATAATTAAATTAAAATTATATAATGCAATTTTTTCATAATTTACACGTAGATTTTTTATCAAAGAGAAAGATATTTTATATAATGTCAACGGTTTTAATTGTTGTTGGCATTGCAGTTTTTTTCCTTAAAGGTATAACCCTTGGCATTGATTTTGCCGGAGGTACCGAAGTTCTGGTCAGATTCCAGAATGATGTACAGATCGATAATATCAGAGCTGCGATGGATAAATCAGGACAGGTTGGAGCCGAGATAAAAACAATGGGCGGTGAGCGTGATATACTTATCAGAACATCTGAACAGGGCGAAGGCACACTGGTGAGTGATAAGATAAAAGATGCATTGACCAATGAAATAAAAGGAAACAATTATGAGATACTGAGAATAGACAAAGTTGGCCCTAAAATAGGTAAGGAATTAAGAGTTTCTGCAATATATGCTACGATCTTTTCTCTTATAGCAATTTTAATATATCTGGCTTTCAGGTTTGAGTTTGTATATGCATTAGGTGCTGTACTTGGCCTTTTTCACGATGTTTTAATTACTCTTGGAATGATAGCTATTTTCCATGTAATTTTCCCTTCACTTAACCTTGAGCTTAACCAGGGAATGGTAGCCGCATTCTTAACGCTTATAGGTTTTTCTGTTAATGATACGGTTATTGTATTCGATAGGATCCGTGAGAATATAAAACTATATAAGAGCGAAGATATACTGCATGTTATGAACAGGAGTATCAATACAACGCTTAGCAGAACCGTTATAACAAGCGGTACAGTATTTTTAACCATATTTATACTTTTATTATTTGGCGGTGAAGTTAACAGAACATTTGCTTTTACTTTTACAGTAGGTGTTTTAACCGGTACATATTCATCCATTTATGTTGCAAGTGCATTTGTAGTTGATATTAAGAACTGGCAGGGTAAAGGAAATAAATCAGTTAACTCCGCAGGAAAAGTAGCCGTAAATAAAGCTTAGTAAGTTTTTTAGAATTAATTTTGCTTTAAAAAAATTATATTGATATAGTATGCCTGCTGAATCTGTACTTGGATTGCAATGGGGTGATGAAGGTAAAGGTAAAATTGTTGATCTTCTTGCCCAAAATTCTGATTTTGTTGTAAGGTATCATGGCGGAAACAACGCAGGACATACTGTAGTACTCGGCGAAAAGAAATTCTTCTTTCGCCTTATCCCTTCCGGAATATTTCATAAAAGATCAACTGCAATTATAGCCAACGGTGTAGTACTCGATCCTGAAGTACTTATCGGTGAAATGGATATACTTGAGGCTGAAGGAGTGAATCTTAAGAAAAAGCTTATTATCTCACCCCGCTGTCACCTGATACTTCCCTATCACAAAGAGCTTGATATTG
>CAZOAP010000318.1:0-3586 GCA_964577645.1 uncultured Ignavibacteriales bacterium | reverse complement strand
GTTGGGTTACTTCCGCCGCCAACATCAATTGGCGGAGAGAGTAAAAACCATACAATACAAAAAGCTGAAATTCCGACTCTTACTGCGCCATTTACAAATTCTTCCTTGTAAAACTGACCCAGTGCCGCACCCGGAACAATAAAAGATAAGATGCCTGCTGCAAAGAGATCCCTGCGTGTGGTTTTCAAAGAATAAGTATTGTTCGGCTTTTGCAATTCAGAATAATTAATTTTTGTTCTCTCAATATTCCCAAACCGGAACTCCTTTTTACTCAATAACTGAGCATTCGCAGAGATTACTACCAGAAATAATAATATTATAATTGAAAATGAATATTTAATCATCAATTGCCTCACCGCCCGCTTAAATGTTTCTTATTATATATCACCGCATCTATAATTGAAGATACCCAGTTCGCAGCAAATAGAATAACTAAAGGAACTATTGTATCATTCCCTTTAGTATCACTTGCAACACCACCGGATAAAGCAAGCCCCAGAACAACAATTCCTGAAATTCCCAGCCGTATCCCGAAATTCAGATACTGCCCATTATATAATTGACCCAATGCAGCACCCGGTATAACAAAGGATAAAGCCCCTGCCATGAAAGGACTATTATTCGATGCAATTGATCTTTTTGAAACAGGATCTATAGATTTTGATAGCTCAATTAATCTTGGCTTAGATTCCTTTAATCGAAACTCCTTTTTACTTATTAATTGGGCATTGGAACTGAACGCAATAAAAAGCAATATTAGAATAAATTTGGAAAGCAAAGGATTCATATTTACTATAATTTAAAATTAAAAATTTAACTTGTACTTTCTGTATTTCGAATAACTATTATGCTTTGTAGGTATTAATGCATCTACAACAGAAGCTATCCAGTTAGCTGCATACAAGGCAACAGCGTAAATTTTTTGATTACTAGAAGGACCATCACCTGTAATACTATACGTAGGTGCAAGTAAAAACCACAAAACACATAAACCTGAAATACCGACCCTCACGCCGCCATTAATATATTCTTCTTTGTAAAACTGCCCCAACGCTGCACCAGGTACGATGAAAGACAGTCCACCTGCAAGCAGTAGACTTTTATTTTTTGTAATTGATCTTTTGAAACAGGTTCTATTGATTTTGACAGCTCAATTAAATTTTGTTTAGATTCCTTTAACCGGAATTCTTTTTTACTTAATAATTGAGCGTTTGATGAATTTTCAAACATAAAAAAAATTACAATGAGTAAACAATAAAGAAAAGGTTTCATATGGCTGAATTAATTACATTACTATAAAATTAATCTAATGCAAATTAACAGGTATTTATTATAAATACAATAAAAAATGGTGTCAGTTTGCACCAACACCATATAATAAAATCTGAAATTTATAAAAACTAATTTGATCTTTTTTACTTCTTCGCCTTATCGTATTCCTTCATCACAAAACCTTTAATGAAATTCGATTCAGGCTTTACTTCCAGTCCCAAATCTATCCATTTTTTCGCGTCATCAAGCTTTCCGTTCTGTATATAGCACATTGCTACCATTCCCGCAGCCTGGTCATTGCCCCAGTTAGGGTAAGTTTCATCCTTTGGCTTGTAGGTCTTTGAGTATTCCCACGCTTTTTCAAACATCGGCTGCGCTTTATCAACTCCGCCGCCAAAATTTTCGGGAGTGTAGAATGTCATATAGCCATCAATTAAGTAATATCTCGGATTTTCAGGCTCAAGCTTATATGCTTTATCCTTTGCTTCAGTTGTTTTTGCAATGATATCGTTCATTTTGTTCGGCTCATACTGCCAGCGGTTGCCCTGTACAGCCATTTTCATGATATATGCATCGGCAAACTGGTCATTTACATCGGTTGATTTATCAAAAAGCGCAATTGCAGATTCAGTATACTTCTTAACATCATCATTGTTCTTTTCATCAGCCGCAGCGCGTGAGAGCATGTAATCAAGTGAGCCTAAATAATAATTCACCATCCACTCATTTTTTTTAAGCTGTAAAATACGCTCAAAATCACCGCGTACCTTAAGCATAGCAGCCTTATCATTCTTATCAGCGGCATCACCCATTTTCTTTATAGCCTTAACCATTGCGTCAGTGTAATCATCAGCCCTTAGGTTAGTGATGTTTACTGTTGTAATTACTGCTAATAGAAGTGTGAAGATTATTGTTTTCATTTTAATTCCTTCTTGTGAGACGTGAGATGTCAGACGTGAGACGTATGACGTATGACAATCTGCATTTCCCGTTTATTTAGATTTATTAATTAGATTTGTTATTTTTGCAAATAATTCATTCATTTTTTCGTCAATTTTTGTTAACTCCTGATAAGTTATAAATTTCAACCTTACAGCTACTTCCAGCTGTGAATCAATTTCAACAAGTGATGAACGTGCCGTATTATAAAATTTCTTTCTGTCAGGTAATGTTGGCCTTGCCGAACCTTCACTAATATTAGATGTAATTGAAACAGATGCTCTTCTTAGCTGATTAGATAAACCAAATATTTCCGTTTTTGGAAAATTTTCTGTTAACTCATAAATATCAGCAACAAGATCAACACTGATCTTCCACACATCTAAATTCTTATGTCTTAAATTCAACAAATTAATATGATTTTGTTTAATATAGATTTTTCACATCTCACGTTTCACATCTCACGTCTCACGTCTCACGTATTAGAATTGCAGCCCCAATCCCATATAAAACTGCCTCTTATTGGTTGTTACAATTTCTTCGCGTTTGGTGTAATCAAAATTATATGTATAGTCATACAGGTTCTTCTGGTTAAGCACATTGTTTACCTGGAACACTGCAATTGCAAACCTGCCGAAGAGTGAAAATAAATACTGGAAGTTTATATCCATCCTCTGGTAGGTTGGGAACCGCCCGCTGTTTGTTTCAGCATAAATTGGCTGGTATACATTATACTGCGGGTCATACACAGCACCTGTTATGGGAGTGAACGGCTTACCTGTAGAAAGCCTGTATGTTAAACCTGTTGTGATAACATCACTGATATTATAGCTTGCAACAAAAGTTAAGTTATGTGTTATATCATAAGCAGCAGGCGCTTCGTTCTGCGCATCATACTGGCTTCGTTTAGAGTCAGTATATGCGTATGATATCCATGTTGAATATTTATTAGTTACGCTTGATTTTAAAAATACATCAATACCTTTAGCATAGCCTTTGCCTGTTGATGAATACAAAAAGCTGTTCTTATCCCTTAACACAAGGTTTTTGTAATCCTTGTAATAACCTTCAACCCTGAAGAGGAATAATCCTTCCATCTTGTTGAACTCATATCCTAATATATAATGAGTTGCCTGCTCAGGCTTTAAATTATAGTTATCTGACTGAGCATAATACTCAAGCCTGGGGAACTGGTGATAAATTCCAACTGCACCTCTTAGTGTCATATCCTTTGCGAATTTCCATCCCATAGAGAGCCTTGGGTCAATAACTGATTTCTTTGAAAGCGTATGATAATCTGTTCTTACGCCCGGGATTATGAAAAATCTTTTTGCAGGCTTTATTAGAAGATTTGTAGTTAGCTAACAATTTTTTC
>CAZOAP010000317.1:0-3588 GCA_964577645.1 uncultured Ignavibacteriales bacterium | reverse complement strand
TACTCTTTATTCATATGGTGTGTTAAAAGTTGTTATGGAAGGTACCGGTGGCGAGAGTTTACAGCTCTCAGCAGGTTCTACATCTACAATTACTACTGTAATTCCTGCTTCAATGGTTAGCACAGCGCCATCTACCATTCCTTTGTGGTTCTTTGATGAGCAAACAGGCATGTGGCGCGAAGATGGCTCTGCGGTTAAACAGGGTGATAAATATGTTGGTACCGTTTCACATTTTACTGACTGGAATTGCGATCACCCCGAACAAACCGGAAGTATTCGCGGAAGGGTACTGGACTGCAATGGCTTGCCTCTTCCGGGCATTACTATTAAGGTGGGACAGGTAACAACCACAACCGATGCCAGCGGAAATTATTCAAGGAACGTTCCGGCAGGCATTGGTTTTACTGTCAGCATCGAGGCTTCCCAGAATTTCGGAATAACAGGTAATCCAATAAATGTTGATCCGGTTGCCGTTGGAACTGTTGTTACACTGCCTGATTTTAATGTTGGATGTTACCCAATTATTAAGGGAGTGTTTACTGATTGTAACGGTAATCCATTATTCGGTTCGGTCAGCGGCAAATGGGATAACCAGATACAGGCTTCTGTTGTAAATAACGGCAGCGGGTTCAGAATGACAGTTGCGCCGAATAAAACCGTAACTCTAAGGTTCATTTCTTCAACAGGGGAAATAAAAGATACAACAGTACAATCTCCGGCAACTGCGCAAACACTTGACTTTGGAACAATAAGGTTATGCGGACAGATTCAACAGGGGGAAAACAGCTTTACTATTAACGGCGCAGGGTACAATAATGTATTTGTAAATCTTAATGCATCTGCAATGGTCGGTTTCTATTACATTTCAAATCAGGAAACTGCAATATCGGCGGTAAACGGGTCAGGTGAGTTTATTGCCCTGTTCTTTCCGGGAAATAACACAGGTACATTTACCGGTCAGAACGCAAACATTAATTACCAGGGAATAAATTTTGTTTCAACTGATTCATGTAACGTAACAGTTACAACATATGAAGCTGTTGGAGGAATTATAAAAGGAACTTTTGATGGTACATTTGATTCACCTCAAGGTACTGCACAAATAAACGGTAAGTTCTTTGTTATAAGGCAGCCCGATCAGAATTAACAGACTAAGTGTTATTTATAAACCCCGTGTATTTGCGGGGTTTTTTATTTTTAGAAAAATAAAATATTTTTTATTCAAGATATATTCACAGTTCACGTAATATCTTAATATTAACAGTATTAGAGGATATCTTTCCTTCCCAGGCTTTAATGAATTCTTTGCTGGTGAAATCAGTATACCTGCTGTTTAAGAGATAAAAGTTATCATCCGCTGTTAATTCTCTTTCATATTTAATATCAAAAGACCAGTCACCAATTGGGGGAGCCCCTCTGCAAAGCCAGCTAATTATAAAATTTCCGGTTTTGGTTAATGAATCATGTGCCGGGATCTCTACAAAAGATGAATACTCATCATTTTTAAATTCCTTAATTTCACCGCTGCCTGTTTTTATCCTTTCATACATCCTGAAGCAATGGTTATAACCGAAAACTTTCTCTCCGGTATAATCCAGTATAAAGTACGGTTCAAATTTCACTTTTACAGGTACGCCCGTATTATTGTGAATAGTATACGTAAGCACAATCAGATCATTCTCATTATCCCTGCCGTAAGCTTTGTTGTATGAATCTTTATCAGAAGTTAAGCTTACAGTTAGATCCTGGGAAAATATCATTACAGGCAAAATTAATATTAAATAAATTATTTTCTTCATTTTTGTTTATCTGATAAAATGAATTTCCGGATATTATTACAGGTATCTTCTATCATAGCATCAACTGCCTGCTGGGTGTGGCTTGATTTATGAGGCGACATCACAACATTCGGCATTTCCCAGAACGGGAAGTTTGCAGGCATAACAGGCTCTGTGCTTTTGCCCGGGTATTTATACCATACATCAATTGCAGCCCCTGCAAGAATATTATCCTTTAAAGCATTATACATCGCTTCCTCGTGAATTGTTTCACCCCTGCCAACGGTAATAATATACTTTCCCTGCATTTTAGCGAATAAACCGGCATTAATTATGTGTTTTGTTTCCGGATTTAAAGGTAAAACATTGAACAAAACATCACTTTTTTCAATAACTTCTTCAATATTATTTGATATTTCATCAGCAAAGTCATCTTTTTGAGCGCTCACATTCCGCCTGAAACCAGTGATGTAACAATCAAATGCCCTCAGATATTTTGCAATGTATCTGCCAATATGCCCGTAGCCAAGTATTCCTATATTTTTATTAATGATAGTTTCCCACATATCTTCAGATTCTTTGGTCCGGTTCCACACTCCTTTAGCTAAGTCATTGTGAAAATTATTTACTCTGCCAAGCAACGTAAGCGCCAGGGCAACGGCATGCTCAGCAACATAGGGAGCGTTTGCATGTGTGTTATAAAGCTTAATTTTCTTTTCCTTTATTACATCAACCGGAAAATTATTCAGCCCGGTAAACGGAACAATGACAGCTTTTAAATTTGCTGTACTTTCAATTTCCTCAGCAGTCAGCCTGCCGGATATTACGGCATCAGCATTCTGCAATAATGTAAGCCTTTCTTCGGCATTGTCATTTATAATAAACTCAGCATGCGGGAACTCAGCTTTCAGTTTATCTAAATATTCATCCCAATCAGCACTAAGCTTGCTTAAAAATAATATTTTCATATTTCTTAATCCTGAACGAAGCGAAGGATATTATTAATATTTTTATTTATTTTAAATTTTTATTTATATTTTCTTTGCGAGGAGTGAAGCGACGAAGCAATCTCAACCATTCTTCTGTGTTTCAACCTGACTTTCGCTGTTTGAAAGTTGCCTCCGTGTTAGTAATTATGCTACCATCCTTCAGAGCCTTCTTCCCCTTTAAACGGACCCACAATATTCTTTGTTATCCACCCGCCGTAAAATTTACCGGGCTGCGGTATTACACGCTCATCATCAATATAGCACTCATCCATTTTCTGCGCGTAAAAGGCCATGTAGTTCTTTAGCTCCGCGAATTCCGGAACAGGCTCAGGGTAATACCAGCATGCATATCTTACCTGCTTGCCACCGGCATTTAAATGATAGTAATTCGCTGTGCCTTTCCATTCACAAAATGAATGATTCTCTGCATGCTCAAGTAATTCCGTTTTAACATCTTCAGGGGGCAGGTAATATACAGGCGGGTGAGAGGTTTCAAGCACTCTTTTTGCTCTCGCTGTATCAGCAATTATAATGCCGTTATGTACTATCCTTATATGCTTATTAAAGTCTTCTATCTTTGGCGGCCTTGGGTAATCCCAAACTGATTCTTCGCCGGGTTTTGGTTTTACTGGATTTGGTTTCATAATCTAAAATCAGCTATATTCATAAAATAAAAAAGGCAGATATTCTCTGCCTTTTAGATTGCACATAAATTAAATCAGTAATTTTGCTGTCTGCTGAAGCAGATTTCAAAAGTAACTACGTTACTTTATCAATATCATTTTTTTTGTTAGATTGAAGTGACCCGCTTCAAGCCTGTA
>CAZOAP010000316.1:0-3598 GCA_964577645.1 uncultured Ignavibacteriales bacterium | reverse complement strand
AAATATATTCCTGATGCTTTTGATAAAGGTGCAAAAGCAGTGATAACTGATAGTGATTCAGGTATAATTGATCAGAGGATTTTCAGGGTTAAAGATGTACGTAAAACAATGGCTATGATGAGCAGCGCATTTTACGGGTTTCCTTCACAAAAGATGAAAATGATAGGCGTAACAGGAACAAATGGTAAAACTACGATCACTTCAATTATTAATTATGTTCTGCAGGCATGCGGTAAAAAAACGGGACTCATAGGTACGAACGGTAATTTTATAAATAAAAGATTTCTGAAAACCGAGCACACCACACCGGATTCAATTGAGCTGAATAAGATTTTGAGTGAAATGGTAAGCGAAGGTGTTGAATATGCTGTTATGGAAGTGTCATCACACTCGCTGGCTCTGAACAGGGTATACGGCATTGAGTTTGATGCAGCGGTCTTCACAAATTTAACCCCTGAGCATCTTGATTTCCATCATACAATGGAAAATTATTTTGAAGCAAAAAAAATGCTGTTTGATTCTTTGAACAGGATAGGTAAAAAAGGTGTTCAGCCGGCAGCAATTTATAACTGCAATGATGAATACGGTTCAAAAATAGTAGCATCATCACCCGCTGAGCGTATTGCATATGGTTTTGGGTGCGGATTGTATACTGCCAATAAGATAAATATGGATATTGACGGAATGACATTTGATGTTTTGGTTCCAAGGAATGGTGAAGATACTGAGAAGATAAAAATAAAAACCAAACTGACGGGAAAATTCAACGTTCATAATATTCTTGCTGCAATTGCAGCTTTAAGAGTTTTCAAAATTAGTTACAGTGAAATAGTAAAATACGTAGCAGAATTTGAGGCTGTTGACGGCAGGTTTAACAGGATAAAGCTTACCAGCGGTGCAGATGCTATCATAGATTATTCACATACACCTGATTCATTATTAAAAGCTATAACAACTGTAAGGGAAATCCTTGAAGAGAGCGGTTCAAAAGGTAAAATTATTACCGTATTTGGCTGCGGCGGCAACAGGGATAAGGCGAAGCGACCATTGATGGGAAAAATAGCATCACAGTACAGCAGCGAAGTTATCATCACTTCTGATAATCCAAGAGATGAAGAACCGATGCAGATAATTGAGGAAATTAAAACCGGAATTACAAGCGATAATTATTCTGTAGAAGAAAACCGTGAGCTGGCAATAATAAAAGCAATTGAAATGAGCAGAAAAGGTGATGTTGTTATTATTGCAGGCAAAGGCCATGAAACATACCAGGAAATAAAAGGCGTAAAATATCATTTAAGTGACAGGGAAATAGCAGAAAAATTCAGTAAATGATATTATGTATTGGCGATATTGAAGGCATTAAAGGTATAAAAGTATACAACCCTGAGGTTTTTGGAAGAAGAAAGTTTACAGGTGTTTCAATTGATTCAAGAAAATGCGGTAAATATGACCTGTTCTTCGCAATAAAGGGTGAAAGATTCGACGGGCATGATTTTGTTACTGATGTGCTGAAAAAAGGAACATTATGCGCTGTAGTAAACTCAAAATGGTTCACTAAAAATAAAAAAGTTTTAAACCGTTCTTTTAAAAAAAAATGTTTTGTAGTTGTAAATAATACTGAAAAAGCACTTGCTGATATTGCTTCGGTCTACAGGAATAAATTTGTAATACCTGTAATTGGTGTAGCCGGCAGTAACGGAAAAACCTCAACCAAGGATTTTATTGCAGAAGTGCTCTCAGCAAAATACAATGTGCTGAAAACAGTTGGCAATCTTAACAATCAGCTTGGTGTTCCGCTGACGATCTTCAGGTTAAAGCCTGAGCATGAAATAGCGGTAATTGAAATAGGTACAAATCATTTTGGCGAGGTAGAAAAGCTTTCAAAAATTGCAAAACCGCAGTTCGGGCTGATAACAAATATAGGTAAGGAACACCTGGAGTTCTTAAAAGATATTAAAGGAGCGGCCAAAGCTGAAGGTGAAATAGTCGAATATCTGAAAACAGTATACGGTACATTCTTCCTGAATTCAGATGACAAATATTTAAGGAAATACAGTAATTATAAAGATATAAAAACATTCAGCTTTGGTATGAATTCAAAAGCTGATGTAAAAGGCAAATTAAAGAAGTTTAACGGATTTTATCCGCAAATAGAAATTAAATACGGTAAAAAGAAAATTTTAACTCAATTAAATAATATCGGGTATCAAAGCTGCCAGGCTGCACTATGCTCAGCGGCAGTTGGTTTTTACTTCGGGCTCCCGGTTCAGGACATCAAAAAAAGGATATCCGGTTATAAAATTGAGTCGAACAGGCGTAACCAGCTTAAAAGCATTAACGGGATCTGGATAATTGATGATGCATATAATTCCAATCCTGATTCCGTTAAAGCTGCGCTTGAAAATCTTAAGGCATATAATATAAAAGGAAAAAAATTCATAGTACTTGGCGATATGCTGGAGCTTGGCAAAGCCAGCAAAGCTGAGCATACAATGACCGGCAGGCTAATAAGGCAAATGAGATTTGAAAATCTCTTCACATACGGTAAGGATTCATATAATACTCATATAGCTGCAAAAGGTGTTAAGAATAACTATCATTTTGAAAGCAAAGATACACTTGCTTTGATGCTTAAGAGCCAGCTTAAAAAAGGTGATGCTGTTCTGGTAAAAGGATCACGCTCAATGAAGATGGAAGAAGTAATAGAAAAGATCTCAGCAATCTAAATATCATTTAATGTAAATGTTATACTACTTAGCGGAATACATAAATAAGACTTTCAATCCACCGGGATTTGACGTGTTCAGGTTTTTGACATGGAGATCAGCACTTTCCGCTATTACAGCAATGATAATATGTTTCTGGATTGGCCCTAAGATACTAAGAATGCTTAAGAAGAAACATGTTGGTGAAGAGATCAGGCATGACGGTCCCCAGACACATTTTACAAAATCAGGTACACCTACCATGGGCGGCGTTATTGTTCTTCTTGCGATCATTGTTCCTGTATTGCTGTGGGGTGACCTTAAAAATACATATATACTGCTTATTCTGCTGGCTACAATATGGATGGGCTTGGTAGGATTTATTGATGATTACCTTAAAGTTTTCAAAAAGATGAAAAAAGGTTTGGTAGCAAGATATAAACTTATGAACCAGGTTGGTTTGGGTTTGGTTGTGGCATGTTTGATATTCTTTTTACCTGAGTTCCAGAAGATAAATTCAGTTACCACAATACCATTTTTAAAACAGATAGAATTTGATTTTTCTTATTTCTACATACCGCTGATGGTATTTATAATAACAGCAACATCAAATGCAGTAAATTTAACTGACGGACTGGACGGGCTTGCAATAGGTACAGTAGGAATTGCAGGTCTTGCAATAGGTTTAATTGCATATTTATCAGGTAATGAAATTTTCAGCCGCTATCTTGATATAATATACCTTCCCGGTAATGGTGAGCTTGCCGTGTACTGCGCAGCACTGGTAGGTGCATCACTTGGTTTCTTATGGTTCAATTCATACCCCGCGCAGGTTTTCATGGGTGATACCGGTTCACTTGCTTTAGGCGGAGCAATCGGGACACTTTCAA
>CAZOAP010000315.1:0-3623 GCA_964577645.1 uncultured Ignavibacteriales bacterium | reverse complement strand
ATAATTATGTTCGATACCTACGGCATCGGATAAAATTCGATAAATTTGTCTATAATCGTGGAATCCCTACGGGATTCATGTTCCTTAATGATTGATACTCATCCCACCAGATGTTGGCTTGTGACCACAAACCCGGGAGGGTTTGGTCTACGACTCTTCGAGTTGAAGGCTCATAGAGAGGTGAGGTTATTATCTATCTGATTTCACAAGAGTAAACCAAGAGGTGTGGTTAATCTATCTAAAATTATCAAATTGAATATTCTTCTTTTTTCAAGTATTTTAGCACCCTATGAAAAAATTAATACTGTTTCTCATTGCAATAATTTGCACTTCGGCAAATTCACAGATAATCCCTTTTACCGTTAACTTAGATACATCATTAACTAAAACTCTTGATAGTTCACTTATCTATGTCAAAAATCCAACCAACAAGCTGATAAATGTTACATCTGTAAGAACAACTTCACCGTTTTTCTATACAAGGGTTAATACACTAAATATAGGAGCTAACGACAGCACCGGGATTTGGGTGATATATTCATCATATCAGAACTTGACATACCGATCATTTTTGATCCTTGATGCAAAGGTTCCAAACGGCGGGCTGCATTATTCACTTGTGTACGGACTGATTGCAACATCAAAATATCCCGATGTACTTTATGCATTTACTCAAGGATTGATTGATGAACCGCTGAAAGCAGCTCTTAAAACCTTCACTTCAACAGGGGCAATTACTCTTGGTTACAATACAGCACGAGACAGGATGTTTGAAACTGTGGATGATTATGGCGGTGATACTATTGAGTGCGTTTACATAGGAAGAAAAATTCACGCAACTACAAGAACTGAAGCACAAAATCAAAATTTTAATACAGAGCATACCTGGCCGCAGAGCTTTTTTAACAGCAATGACCCGATGGTAAGCGACCTTCACCACCTTTTCCCGACAGATGCTGAGCCAAATAACAGAAGAGCTAACTATGCATTCGGTTTTGTTGTTTCGGGCATCACATACCAGGATGGCGGCTCTAAATTAGGCCGTGATGTTAACAATAATATTGTTTTTGAACCCAGAGATAAGCATAAAGGCAATGCAGCACGCTCAATTTTTTATTTCGTTATAAGGCACCAGAACTGGGGAAGCTATCTTGCTCAGTCACAGGAATCAGCTTTACGTCAATTCCATTTAATTGATACTGTAGATGCCAGGGAACGCCTTCGTAATGACAGGGTCAAACAGTTCCAGAATAACCGCAACCCGTTCTGTGACCACCCTGAAATGGTTGAAAGAATTGCATCATTTTATACAACACTCAACACTCCGCCTAAAGCTAAAATAACAGCTTCACCCTACGCAGTTAAATTTGATACACTCGCAAATCCTGGTGATACAGTTAGTTATTTCGTCTCAATTTGCAATTATGGAAACACAAATCTCACAATAAGCTCAGTTACTTCCAATAACCCGGTATTCACTGTGGAAAGTTTTCCGGCTGCGGTGACAGCTAATCAGTTTGGTTACGCAAGAATTAAATTCACGCCAACTGCATCTAATACAGGGTATACAGGCGATCTTACGATAAATAACAGCGATAGTACATTTAAAATCACGCTAAACGGTGTATGCGGAGTGGTTAACGGTATAACAAGCATTTCAAATGAAATTCCGAAAAATTACTCTTTATCTCAAAACTATCCAAACCCGTTTAATCCCGTAACAAAGATCAGGTTTGCTCTCAGCGGATCAGCAGCAGCACAGACATTACTTGCTGTATATGATATTATGGGCAGGGAAGCTGCAGTACTGGTTAACCAAAGCCTTAAGCCCGGAATATATGAAACAGATTTTGATGCATCAAAGCTTACCAGCGGTGTTTATTTCTATAAACTCATATCCAAAGATTTTACCGAAACAAAACGAATGATACTCATAAAATAAATGATTTCTTCAATTTTAAAGCCTGTAAAAATTTTACAGGCTTTTTTTATTGTAAATATTGCGTTGAAAAACTTATAAATATATAGCATATTTATGTAAATATTTGCTTCTAAATCTTTAAAAGGAGCGTCACATGAAATATTTTATTTTACTCTTTACTGCTTTAATATATCTTTCAACCCAACAAACTTCTTTCTCGCAAATATCCTGGCTTTATTCTGAGCTTAACTCAGGGGTAACAACCTCACTTAACTCAGTTTGTAATTATGGCTTTACTTTTCCTGTCCAGGTTTGGATTTGCGGTGATAACGGAGTTGTTTTAAGAACTACTTCATCTGGACCAAACTGGGTTATAACAAATGTAAGCATACCATTGAGTATTCAATTGAATAGTATAAGCTGTAAAGCGCCGGATACTGTTTTAACAGCAGGGAATATTGGAAGCAATACATTTGTATACCGGACAACGAATTCCGGAACAAACTGGGTACAGGTTTTTACTCAAACAAACGGAAAAATTAATTCTGTTTGGATGAAGAATAATCTTACGGGGTTTATGTCCGGTAACCCGGTCGGCGGCAGATGGTCATTGTGGAAAACAACTAACGGAGGAGTAAACTGGGATTCTGCTGGTCTATACCTTCCCCAAAATGGGTCTGAAACAGGATTCAGGAATTCTATGGCTATAATTAATAACAGCATACTTATAGGAACAAATAACACAAGGATATACCGTTCAGCAAATTTCGGGCTTAACTGGTCTGTTATGGTAACGCCTGAACAGAATTCAACAGCTGTGTGGAATTACTGGGATACTCTATCATATACATATACTTTGGCAGGCTGTAAAAATCCCAATTCCACAACAAATTACGGTGCAAACTGGGTGGTTAACACATGCCCGGATACAAATGCAATTGTGGGATTCTGTCCTGCTTATTACGGAGTATCAATGAATGCACCAATGGCAAAGTACCTGGCAAGGAATAACGATAAGATATATTTTACTAACTTCGGCAATAATTTTTTAATGGAGTATACTGCACCTGCCGGAAATTATAATCACATGGGTTATGATATTATGCTGATGTATGCAATGACAACTTTTGCTGTCAGGTCAAACGGAGGTATAACCAGGATTTCACTGTTCAGAGGGGGAGGGATAAGGACAATTTCAGACGAAATACCGGGATCATACAGCTTACAGCAGAACTATCCAAACCCGTTTAATCCGGTAACAACCATAAGATTTGCTGTAATACATAATAACAATTATAAATTGAGCAATAATGTAAAGTTGCAGATCTTTGATGCTGCCGGCAGGCTGGTTGATACGCCATTTGACCAGGATCTTCCTGCAGGAGTTTATGAATATACATACGATGCTTCAAAACTTGCCTCAGGGGTATATTTTTACCGTTTAATTACAAATGAATATTCTGAAATTAAAAAAATGATACTGGTAAAATAATATGATAAAATACCTCATTATTTTCGTTTTAGCTTTCGTGCTTTGCAGCTGTGCAAAGGATGAACCGCCTGCTCCGGGCGATAGTGATATTGTATATGTTTGTTCAAGCAATTCAGCCAAAACATACCACACTTACCGTGATTGCGGAGCACTGAAATCATGCAAAGAAGATATACTTGAAGTTACCCGCCGCAAAGCAAGAGAAAATGA
>CAZOAP010000314.1:0-3751 GCA_964577645.1 uncultured Ignavibacteriales bacterium | reverse complement strand
TCGGGTGAAAACCGTCAACATCTTTTTTATAATCTACTGCTTCAAGCACATTCATTTCATTGATATGTTTTGGAAGCGGCAGCTGTATAAGGATACCGTGAATTTTACTGCTGTTATTGTATGAACGGATATGTGCTAGAAGCTCTGCTTCGGTTATTTTTTCAGATAGCCTTGTGACAACAGAATGATAGCCAAGCTCAGCACATTTCTTTTCCTTCATTTTAACATATATCTCGCTTGCAGGATTATTACCAACAAGTATGAGTGCAAGGCCGGGCTTGATGTTATTATGCGGTTTAAGCTCTTTTTTTATCTCATCAATTATCTGAGATGCAATAAGCTTACCGTCAATAATTCTGTTTTTCATTATTGTATTTGCCAATATCTATTTTAAATGACTTTCTAAAAATGCGCATATTTTATCCCAAACCATTATCTGGTTAGATACCCTGCTGAATCCGTGTCCTTCATCTTCAAGAACCAAATATTCTACTTTCTTGTTCTGTGACTTTAATCTTTCAACAATCTGGTCTGATTCTGTTTTTACAACCCTAGGGTCATTTTTACCCTGAACAATAAGCAGGGGAGCGGTAATGTTATCAACATAATTTATGGGTGATCTTTCCATAAGGAAATCCCTGTCCTTTTCTGCATCACCAACAAGTTCAACAGTACCGGGCTTCCAGTGCTCAGGTATTGAGTTCAGGAATGTCAGTAAATTCGATGGCCCGAAGACATCAACAGCACATTTCCACAACTCAGGTGCCCTGGTTACGCAGGTTAAACACATGAATCCGCCAAAGCTTCCGCCAACAACAGCAATTTTGCTTTTATCAACATAGCCTGAATTCAAAAGGTAATCATAAGCACCAAGTACATCCTTAAATTCAGCTCCGCCCCAATCCTTATATATCATATGCTGGAAGGTTTTGCCATAGCCTGTGCTTCCGCGGAAATTAGGTACAATAACTGCATAGCCGCGGTTTGCAAAGATCTGGAAATATTTATTGAACAGGTTCTTTTCCTGCCACTCGGGTCCGCCATGCGGCCAAACAATACCGGGGTATGACCCGTCTTTTTTTGCACCTTTGGGAAGGTAAAGATATCCGCTGATTTCAACACCATCAAAGCTTTTATATGTGATATCCTGCGGTACAATAAGATCATGTTTGGGGATGCCGCCTATCATTGAATAAGTTACCTGTGAGAGCTTTTCTTTTTTGATATCATATACATAAATATCGTTGGGGTTTTGAGGTGAGTCAAATATCAGAACAATTTTTTTATCATCCTTTGTGAACTTAAATGATACACAGTGACCTTTTGGAAGCTTAAGAGTCTTTGTTTTGCCGCTTCGATGGTTCTTTATCTTAAGTTTTGTGGTACCATTTTCGTTTATGGAATACAGCATCGATCTTTCATCATTTGATAAGCTGTAATTGGTGATATCCCATTTTTCCAGGACTTCCCAGTCTAGCTTACCGGTTTTTACATTGTATGAGGCAAGACCGACAAACTCTCTTTCATAATCAGAAAGGAAATAAACCATAGTGGCTTTTTTGTTGAACGAACATCCAACATTTTTCATTGAGCCTTTATGCTCGGAAATATTAATCTCTTCATTTGTAACAGTGTTGTAGAGGAATACATCCTGGTTGGCATTGTTATAAAATTTCTGGTAAAGGATATATTTACCGTCGGAGCTCCAGTCAGCCGCAATTGAAGGGTAGATATCATCTTTTTGTGATATACATTTTTCCTCACCGGTATTTATATCTACAGTATATGTATCAAAAAATCTTTTATCCCGTTTATTTGATGAGAAGAGAATAGTATCGCCTTTTTTGTTGAATGAACAGAACTGAACCTGTGAACCCCTGTGAGAAGGGGTGAGATATTGTACTTCTCCACCTGTATCGGCTATATAATATATCTGGTGATTTTCGTCACCCTGGTAATCTGACTGAAATGCTATACCTTTGTGTTTTGGATTGTAGTAAATGGATGTTACTGCATTATCCATTAATGTTATCTGGTTTGTCCAGCCGCCTGTTATGGGAATTGTCCATATATTAGGCATGCCGTTTGTATTGGTAATGTATGCTATAGTTTTACTATCCGGTGAAACTGATAAACCCATAATAGCCCTGATGGCAAAATACTGGGAAACTCTGTAAATTTTAGAAATTTCTGTTTTTGAGGAGCCTTTTTTTCCTTTATCAGTGGAGGTCATTTACATTAAAATAATAATTGTAGTAATCTGCAAAGATAGTATTTTAGAGTAATATATTTAATCCATAAAAATGTGAATTTTTAATATGTAATTTCGTTTTTATTAAGGAAATATATAGTTAAATTAGTTAAAATATGAATATCAATTCAGAGCTAAAAAGCCTTGAGTCATTCCACTTAAGTGTAGATGAAATTGGCGCAAAAGAGAGAGCAGCCTCTATAGCCGGAAGGAGCATCAAAAAAGAAAGCAAAGTCCTTGCGATTAAAATGGCAGCATCAATGATAGATCTCACTACCCTTGAGGGAAAAGATTCCGATGGTAAAGTATTTGCAATGTGCCAAAAGGCTATAAAACCATTGGCAGGTTATGATGATTTCCCCCATGTCGCTGCTGTTTGTGTATATCCAAATCTGATAAAAACAGCCAAGGCTGCACTTGCAGGAAGCGGAGTAAAAGTTGCCTCTGTTGCAACATCTTTCCCAAGCGGGCAATCACCCCTGAAATTAAAGGTTGAAGAAGTCAAAAAAGTGGTTCAAGCCGGTGCTGATGAAGTTGATATGGTCATATCAAGGGGAGAGTTCCTTGAAGGCAACTACGGTTACATTTACGATGAAGTAAAAGCTGTTAAAGAAGCATGCGGCGAAGCACACTTAAAGGTCATACTGGAAACAGGAGAGCTTGAAACCTATGATAATGTAAGAAAAGCAAGTATTATTGCCATGCTGGCAGGAGCTGATTTTATAAAAACCTCTACAGGGAAGGTTCAGCCGGCTGCAACGTTACCGGTTACACTTGTAATGCTTGAGGCAATCAGGGATTTTTACAATGAAACAGGAATTATCATAGGGATGAAGCCCGCAGGCGGTATCAGAACTACAAAAGATGCAATTTCATATTTATGTCTTGTTAAGGAAACATTGGGTGATAAGTGGCTGACCCCTGATCTATTCAGGCTGGGTGCTTCAACATTGCTTAATGACCTATTAATGCAGTATAAAAAAGAAATGACGGGTGTATACCAGTCAGCAGATTACTTCTCAAATGATTAAATATATTTTGCCTGTTATATTTGTTGTACTATTTTCCTGCAGGCAGTCATATTCGCAATATGATACTATACAGAACCAGAAGATCAATTATTATAACCTTGAGCTTAAAATAGATTACGGTTACGAGGGTTTCTTTTCAGGGCTGCTGGGCGTAAAAAAAGACGGTAAAGAAATTTACAGGCTGGATAGTACATTTACGAATTATTATGATCACCGGATAATTGATCTCAATAGTGATGGTTCTGATGAACTGGTTTTATTCCTTTCTGAAGGAGCATCACCGTATATTTTCCAGAACATGCTGATATTTGATATTAAAAGGAGTGATAAGCCTGTATATCTTATAGCAAACGGTTACCTGGATACAACAACATCAAAGCGTCCCAGGATATTGGTTAACCAAAGACTATCACCATCAGTACTTGGGTTATGGTGTTACTGGCTTCTGGAATACAGGGATAACGAACTT
>CAZOAP010000313.1:0-3751 GCA_964577645.1 uncultured Ignavibacteriales bacterium | reverse complement strand
TGATTTGCGTTTTGAGCCTGCTGATGAACTTGCTTACAGAGATGTATTTATCAATAAGAATGAATTACTGAGAAAGGCATTATCAAATAATCCTGAAATAAAAATCAGTAAGCTTCAAAAGGAAAAATTCAGTAATAAACTCTCACTTTCAAGATCTGAGCTTCTGCCGAATTTCTCATTCAGGTACTATACTCAGAAGATAGGTAATGATGCTGGATTCTGGGGTATGGAGCTTGGTGTTGGATTACCCCTCTGGTTCTGGTGGGAGCAAACCGGTAATATAAAAGAAGCCGGATATGAGCTTGATATTGCTTCGGCTGATGAACTTAGTTCCGCAAAAAATATTGAAAATGAAATGAATCAAATATTTGAAGAATACGAGAACAGCTCACGGCAAACAGCTTTTTTTAATACTGAGGCTATGCCTGAAGCAGATGAGATAATAAGACAGGCAATGATAAGCTACCGGGAAGGCGCAATAGATTATGTTGAATACCTGCAGGCTTTACAGATTGTGTATGATACAAGGACACAATATTTAAGATCATTATTCATCTATTACAGTTCAATTTTTAAAATGGAAAAACTTATAGCCGGAGAAATAAAATGACTATAAAAATAAAATGGATAAGTATTTTTATTATAACAGCAATAATCTCTCTCACAGGCTGTAACAATGATGGCCAAAAGGAAGTGTCGGATAAACCAAAGGAAGAAAGCCATCATGATGAAGAAAGTTCTGTTGAGGCAGTATTAACCGAAGAACAGATAAATATTATGGGTATTGAAAGCGAAAAGCTGCAGCTTCAGAACATATCGGGATACATAAAAGTGAACGGTGAAGTTGTTATAAATCCTGACCAGGAGTCAAAAGTAGGCAGTATCATTCCAGGCAGGATAAGGAAGATCTATGTAAAAGAAGGTTCATTTGTAAAAGCAGGTCAAACACTGGCAGTCATAGAAAATCCGCAGTTAATTGATGTACAGGTGGAATATATTAACGCGAAAAATGAATACGAGTATTCAAAACGTGAATATGAAAGACAGCTTAAACTTAACAATGATAATATAGGCTCAAAGAAAACCCTGAATGAGCTCGAATCAAAGTATAAAAAGTCACTTGCTGATTACAAAACATTAGAGGAAAAACTCAGCAGCTACAAAATATCAAAGAACCGCTTTGATAATATCTATGAAGATACGGTTGCTAACCTGCAGAGATACTATACTATAACAGCACCTATTTCAGGAAGTGTAATAGAAAGGAATGTTTCAGTCGGACAGTATATTGAGCCCTCTGGAGATATGTTCCATATTGTGAATACTTCCACAGTTTTTGTTGATCTTAATGTATTTGAAAAGGATATGTATTATGTTTCAGCCGGACAGAAAGTTACTCTGGAAGTCTCAGTGAATCCTTATGAAGTATATGAGGGAGAAATAGTTTTTGTGAGCAAGGTGTTTGATGATGTTAAAAGGACCGTTAAGGTCAGAGTGGAAATAAATAATAAGCGGGAAAAGCTGCTACCCAATATGTTCGTTTCAGCTAAAATTTACGTTAAGCAGGAAAGAGTCCTTTCCGTACCAATATCAGCTATTGAAACCGAAGGTGAAACAAATTACATTTTTGTAAAAACGAGTGAGATTAAAGAAATAGAATCACATGATGAGCATAATGAGAATGAAAAACACGAAGAGGGTGAAAACGATGAGTCCGGGAGACACGAACATAAAAATGGAATTGTTTTCAAAAAGGTTATTGTCAATATTGGTATTTCTGATGACAGATTTATCCAGATATTTCCGCTGGAAGAATTAAAAGAAGGTGAAATGATAGTTACAAAAGGCACATTTTATTTAAGATCAGAGCTTAAAAAAGGTGAGCTTGGTGAGCACGAACATTAATATATACAATAAGTAAATTGGCACATACTCACGATCACACAGTTAATAATTTCAGTAAACCGCTGATAATTGGTATCGTTTTAAATATATCATTTGTAATAATAGAAGTGATTTACGGGATAATTTCCAATTCCGTTGCCTTAATAGCAGATGCCGGCCATAATTTCAGTGATGTAATTTCTCTTGTTCTGGCACTTGTTGCAGTTTATCTAATGAAAAAAAGGGCAACAGGAAAATTCACTTACGGTTTTAAAAAAGGCTCAATATTAATAGCTTTTGTAAATTCTGTGCTTCTTTTAATTGCGCTTGGCGGTATCTGCCGAGAAGCTATATTGAGGTTCTATGCACACGAACAGGTTAATGGCAATACTGTTATAATTGTTGCATTTATTGGCATAGTCATAAATGGTGTAACAGCATATCTTTTTGTTAAGGATAAGGATAAAGACCTGAATATAAAAAGCGCTTTCCTGCACATGCTTACTGATACACTTGTATCAGCAGGTGTGGTTGTTTCAGGTATATTTATTGTTCTTTACAGGGTTTACTGGCTTGACCCTGTTATGAGTTTAATTATGTTAGTTATCATTTTTATTGGTACATGGAATCTGTTAAAAGAAACCCTGAGCCTTTCGATTGATGCTGTTCCTAAAAACATTGACCTTTCTGAAGTGAATAAATATCTTTGCGGCTTAAAAGGTATTGTAAATGTTCATGATCTTCATGTATGGAGCTTAAGCACACGACAGGCAGCATTAACAGTCCATTTAGTCACAGAAAATTTATCTCAAAATGATAACTTGCTATCTGTTATTAAAAAAGAGCTGCATGACCGGTTTGATATTGAGCATACTACCATACAAATTGAAGCAAAGGATTCCCAAATGGATTGCGGAAATTGCTGCTGAGCTTTCACCTAACAAGTAATGATACATAAATAAAAAACCCGCGAAAAATATCGCGGGTTTTTGTGTTATTAAAATCCTATGCTTCCCGGCGGCGGGTCACCGGTAGATTCACTTCCTTCTGTAGGCGTGAATGCATGTGTCATGCTGCACTTTCGTGTAGCGTTCTTTTTTAATATAAGATCAGTATAAGCCGGGCATGTTTCATTTGCCAAAAGTCCTGTAACAGAACAGATATTTGCTTCTTCTACATCAGATGGCATTTCAAAATATTTAAGCTCCATGGTTGTTTGCGGGTCATCATATACATACTTCATGAACCTTCCCCATATTGGCGCAGCAGCTCTGCCGCCCTGTCCGTATGAGCCTCCGAATTTTATCCTCGGGTCATCAAATCCAAGCCAGCAGCCTGCAACTAATTGCGGTGTGTAGCCAACAAACCAGGCATCGGTATAATCCTGTGTTGTACCTGTTTTACCTGCAGCAGGCCTGTTGAAAAAGTTACGTATTGATGTTGCCGTTCCTTCATTCACAACACCTTCCATCATATCAGCCATTATGTAGGCAACACCTTCGCTTATTACTTCGCGTGTTTCGGGAATTGATTCCTCTATAATATTCCCGTACCTGTCTTCTATCTTGATTATTGCATGCGGCTCAACCCAAATACCTTCATTGGGGAAAACACCATATGCGCTTGTCATTTCAAGTGGTGATACCTCGCCTACACCAAGGGCAAGTGAAAGTACATTTGGCAGCTCAGATGTAATACCCATTTTATGGGCAAGCTTGATTACCTGGTCGATCGGGGCAAGCTCCATTGCTGTTCTAACTGCTACTATATTGATAGAGTGTGTGATACCATCGCGCAATGATACCATACCGCCTGTACCGCCGCCTTTTGGTGACCATGTTCTGCCGCCGATAACAACACTAAGCGG
>CAZOAP010000312.1:0-3782 GCA_964577645.1 uncultured Ignavibacteriales bacterium | reverse complement strand
ACCGGGCTTTACGGGCATCGGAGATATCACTGCTGCCTGCAATGAAATGTTTAAATGAATCAATTAGTGAAAATAATTCTTCGAAAAAGCCTGAATCAAAATACAACTGAAGCAGCAGAATTTTTATGTCAGTTTTAAACAGAAAAAAATCCTGTTTTACTTTTGAAGCAAATTTTAAAGATGTTTCAGTTTTGTTCATGGCATAATACAGTTTTGCTTTTGAATAATTAACCATGTCATCTCTATAATGAGGGCTAAGGTGTTTTGAATATATGTTTATAAGGTCATTTATAAAACCAAGATCATTGATATCAAGTGCAGATAGAAGCATATTACGGTAATGCGAAAGGTCAAAATATTCTTCTGGAGTATGTCCATATAATTCGTATTGCATCATTTCTTTATATATTCTCATTAGTTCATTATCATAAATTTTGTAACCATCGTTACTCTTCCTGATACAGAAGCCGGTCATATTATTGAAATAGACATACTTTTCGCTGAAACTGAGTTTTTCAAGGTGTAAATAGAAGAGCTCCTTGTATTTTGTATAGATATTCTCATCGCAGGGTGTCCTTAAGAGCAAGCCGTAGTATTTTAAAGCCAGTACTGAATAATACTCTGATCCTGAAGTTCCAAGGCTTTCGAGAATATTTTCTATGTTTACATCCTTAAAAAATTGATTGATAAATCCGGTATCGAAATCTGAACCGAATTCATTGTGAAAGAGTGAAAGATCATACCTGCACATTATTATTTTATTTATCACGGAATACAAAGTATACTCAGTCCTTTTAGCAATTTCTTTTTTACGGGAATATACTTCTTCTGCAGAAAATATCTTCTCTGCTGCAATCCGGTATAAAAGACTTTTTTCTTCAAAATATCGTTCACTAAAATCAGAGTTTGGCTTGATCATGTTTAAGGTTTCGGGTAGCAATTTATCAAACATGTGATACAGCTTTCTCCGGTTAAGCTGGCCAAGAGTTAATCTTTTAATTTCAAAATCATTTGATTTTAGATTGTAAATAGCTAAAAAATCCAAGGATGCTTTATACATTCTTGAAAAAGCTATGTTAATCTTGTTCGTGTTGAATTTTTCTCCCTGATATATAACCCGGAAAAGATTTTCTTTTGTGAAATTTTTATGATCAAATGCGGGATAATATTTTTTTAAAGCTTTCAGTATCCCTGAATAGTTTCTTCCCTCATTATGAAAAGGTGATCTTAGAAACTTATCAAATTCAGAGAATTCAATTTCATTAAAAGTCCGCAGAACATCAAGTAATTTGTGTTCGATCAAAATTCAGTGTATTTATATGATTATTTGGAAAAAATTAAAGAGCAAAATGCTTAAAATTGAAGCAATTTGCAAGGACTAATGAATCTATTGAAATTTTATTGGAAAAAAACGGCATAAAATTTCTTTGAATGTGCACACTGCTTTAGACTAAGTTTGTAAACACTGCACAATGAAATGGAAAAAATAAATGAAGTGAAAATTTCGAAAGGCTACAGGTTGAGTCCGGAAACTCACAATATGATCAAACAGATACAGAATATACTTAACGTAAATACCGATATTGTTTTAAACAAAGTGTGCAGCAAATTTTTATCTGAAATTCAGAATAATACAAACAAAAATAAATTGAAGGATAACAAAAAATGAAACTAATAATAACTCTGTTTATTTTACTGGGCTGTACTGCTCAAAATTTTACTCAATGGTCAACTCAATTGTATTTACCTTCATATAATAATGTATTTAAAGGAGTGCATAATCCTGCCGGAAATAAGTACTTTGCAGTAGGTGAAAATGGTACTGTAAGAAAATCAAATGATCTGATGAATACCTGGACAGAGCATTATACAAGTACCATTTTTGACCTGTTTTCAGTAGCAGTGTACGATACAAATAATGTGATTGTTGCCGGTGATTTTGGCACATTGCTGAAAACAGTTAATTCAGGTGTGAACTGGACACCTATAAATGTTGGTACTACAGATATCATTCGCTGTATTATTTATTTAAATCTGAATACCATTATTGCGGGGGGAGAATCCGGAAGAGTTTTCAGAACTACTAACGCCGGAATTAACTGGGGAACAGAGATATTGACAGGAACAACCGGAGATATTATGGATATGAGGATATATACCATACCAAATGGTTTTCTTTGTACAAGTACCGGAGAAGTGTTTAAGACAACAAATTCCGGTGTAAACTGGATAAATGCCGGCGCTCCTGCAGCATCTTCATATAATGCCCTCGAAGTAATTCCTGCACATATATTAGCCTGCGGCGGTGACGGAAAGATTATCCGTTCAACTAATCTTGGTGTAAACTGGGTCACATTAAATACAGGTGTAACTTCAGATCTGAATTGCATTATTTCTCCGGGTAATATAATTGCAGCCGCTGATGACGGTTCAATTATTCTTTCAACTAATAATGGCACAAATTTTACTGCGGTAGTCCAGCCTGGCTCGAATTCACCTCAGTATAATTGTCTGGCGTACGGACCCAACAGCAGTTTTCTTGCATTTGGAGAACGCGGCAATGTAATTAAAAGCACAAATATAGGTTTGAACTGGAGCCAGGTTCAGGGTTTGACAGGTACCGGAAGAGGTATAGAAGAAATATATTTTCCTTCACCGCTAACCGGTTACGCAGTTTGCGGAACGGAATATTTTCTAAAAACAAGTAATGGCGGTTCGAGCTGGAACTCTCAATTAATAGCGAATACTTATTTTATGAGCTCTTTATGCTTTGTGAATACATTAACAGGATTTGCAGGAGGTAATAACGGTCCGATAAATGACGGCAGCGCAGCTGCAATAATGAAAACCACAAATGGCGGCCTAAACTGGTCATTAACAACTATTCCGGGAACAATTACTATAACTTCATTTAGCTTTATGATGTTAACACAGGATGGGCAATGGCTACAACTTCAGGAGCTGCAGAAAAGCTCTACAGGACAACAAATTCCGGTGGTAACTGGAACGAAATATACTCATTTAACCAGGAAATCGCTGAGATAAAATTTGTAAATCAGCAAACAGGCTGGGTTTTGGGGGAGAGCGGTACGATAGGCAGAACCACGAACGGCGGAACTACATGGCAAAATGCGGCCACTTTGCCGGGGAATTTATTTGGTTTAAGTTTTCCAAGTCAGCAAACTGGATTTGTTTGCGGTACCGCCGGCAAGATTTACAAAACAACAAACAGCGGTCAAAACTGGAGCCTCACATCATCAGGAACAACTAATGCTCTTATTGATATTCATTTCTCATCTGATATGAACGGATTGTGCGTTGGTCAATCTGGTACAAGGCTTATTACTTCCAACGGTGGAAATACCTGGGTTTTGCAGCAGGAACCGATGAATATAGATATCAATGCATGTTTTATGCCAACTACAATTAATGGATATGCCGCGGGATCTATCGGTTATATTTCTAATTTCGGAGGAATAGTCACGGGCTTGAATCAATCAGCAAATGAAATACCCGTGTATTTCAGGTTACATCAGAATTACCCTAATCCGTTTAACCCCACAACTGAAATTGTTTTTGAAATTCCGGTATCTTCACATGTTGACCTTAAGATATTTGATGTATCAGGCAGAGTAGTGAAAGTTTTGGTAAATGAAACTCTCGCTTCCGGTAAATTTAATATTTCTTACGATGCATCAGAACTTTCAAGCGGAATTTATTTATGTGTTATGCAGGCAGGCGAATTTTTACAAACAAATAAAATGATTTTAATCAAATAAAAA
>CAZOAP010000311.1:0-3783 GCA_964577645.1 uncultured Ignavibacteriales bacterium | reverse complement strand
GTTTTTGGTGTACAGTGAATTACTGATTTGGGTATCATAATTTCGACTATTTGCCACTACAGTGAATTGCTGAATATTTAGGTTTTGGGTGTAATTACGTATTTACTTAGGTTTACGATTGTTTTAGGGTCCAACCAAAAGCTATATTTGTATCACTAATCGGTAGGGAAAAAGATAGCAGAAGAGATTATTAAAAAATAATTTTTTCAGAAAGGTCGATTTAAAATGAACGCTATTAACTTCCAGAACCGCACAAACATGAAGCAATTAACAGCAATGTTATTAATGCTTCTTTTTTTATGCACAGCATCAGATATTTTCGCAAAAAACACAGAAAATATCCATAAATCAGAAGGAAATACACTTACAGCCTCAGAATTAGACCAGAGCGATATATTAACAGTAAATACAGACGTATTATACAGCATTTCAATCCCGCAGGGTGAATATGTAAAATTTTCAATATTTGATACAAAAGGCGTAGAAATGAAAGTCCTTATTGATAGCGACCAGACCCAGGGTAATATCGTACTTGATCTTGGCAATGCAAACCTGAAAAACGGTTCATATTACTATAAGCTAATTGTAGGCAAGTACAAAGAAGTTAAAAAAATGAACTATTCAAAATAAGATTATTTTTGCCGCCGCTGCCGGAAAAAAACCTGCAGCAAACAGAAAACCCCTGTAATACAGGGGTTTTGTGTGTATGGTAGAACTATTTAAAAGTCCTTATAGTAAAATAAAATACTCTTTATTTAAGCAAAACCATCTTCTTCGTATCTGTAAAAAGTACCCCGTTGTTGGTGTTTAGCGAAGCGTCACCAACAACCAGCTTATAAATATACATACCACTAGCCAGATTCGTTCCATCAAACATTATTTCATAACTTCCTGCTTTTTGGTATTCATTAAAACTGAATACTTCTTTGCCAAGTATATCGTATATCTTTATAGTTACATTTACGTCTTTCGGTATATCAAATTTAATGTTTGTTTCTGGATTAAAGGGGTTAGGATAATTTGGATATACTTTAAAATCTAAAGGTATTTTATCATTAATTTTTATTATTCCAATTGGTTCTGCAAATAAATTGGAATCAGTTTTAACGACGTACATTCTATCATAAGAATTTGTGTCTGCTTTTCCACCTAATATATAACCACCATCATCAGCAAGTTCCATATCATTAAACCAGCCTCCGCGATTTAAAGGGAAATAGGTTTTCTGTCTTTTCAATACTCCATTTGAATCAATTACTTTTATTAACGCACGGGTATGCATAATATTCGTGGTGTCGGCATAGCCTGCAAGTATAAAACCTACGCCTGTTTTATATTTAACCGTTGAACATTCTTCCATATAGGTACCGCTATAAGAATTTTGCCATAAAATATTACCTGATGAATCTGCATTTATTAATAAAGTTTCACTATGATTGTTATAAGAATCAGTTACACCACAAATAATTAATTTATTATTAAAATATTCAATTGAATAACCGTTATCATAATTGATTCCCCCATACTCTTTTGTCCAAATAGTATCACCAAGTAGCGATAAATTCATTAATAAAACATTTTCGGATACAGGATTGTTCGTAATAAAAATCGAGCCCACAGCAAAATAACCATTATTTTTTAACTCAATTTCAGACAAATATAGACCTTTTGTATTATTTCGATAATTTTTTTGCCATAGTAAAACACCTCCAGAGTTTAATTTTATAATTAGAATCTCACTATTTAAATTTGGTTCAGTCCTACAAACTGCAATAAAACCACCGTCATTTGTTTGTTTAATACAATTACATTGATCCAAAGAAGAGTTGGAAAAATATCTTTGCCAATGTATATTGCCTGTGGAGTCTGTTTTTATTATATATATTTTTGAATTCCCTACTGAGGAATCAGAAAAACCGCCGATTATAAAACCATTATCATTAGTGTTTTCTGCCCATCTTGCTTCAGCATATCCTATACCAAAAATTTTAACCCACAAAATATTTCCAAATCTATCAAGCTTAGTCAGGTTAATTTTCCATTCATTATTGATACGGACACTACCAACTGCTGCAAAACCACCATCAGGTGTTTGCAATACTTTTGTTACACCACCATAATTATAGTTTAAAATACGCTGCCATGTTGCACTTTGCCCAAAACTAAAACCATTGACCAAAATAAAGAACAACGATAAAGCAATCATTGCTTTTGTATTAAATATTTTATTGTTTCTTTCGGATTTTCTTCTCATTGATAGTTTTTTAAGAAATGTATCAGGTACGGTTATTTTTCTATATATAAACTTTTGAGTATTTGGGTAATAAAATAATAATTTTATAAAATAATGTATAATATTCCAATTATCAATTATAAAGCATACATCCATTGGTCTTAAACTTATGCCCTGAAACAAAATCCTTACGGAGTAGCTGGGTGACAAGAATGTTAATAATAACATTTCGGCTCCTCTTATTCTCTATGGCTTAGCGGCTCTGCAAGAGATGCTTTTTACTATTTGACCCTCTATTATCTTCCTTGTATTTGCAATTAACATATATTATATTACGTAATATGCTTACTGCATATAAACTGGTATCTTTACATAATCTCTAAATTAACACTGAATCATTGGGCTTTATGGTGAATCACCGGAATTCAAAACCGAATCGCTGGACAACTATCCATTTTTGCCTAAAATAAGCTGAAATCGCTGTCCAGCGTTTGTACGGAAAAAATTCACTTTTCATCAAAAGTGTTTGGCGAATTTCCGGACAACGGATTTTCATTCATCCGATGAATTGATACCCTGATAATTCAGGCATTATTCAAAATCATAATGTGTTTTACAGTTAGCTCCGTAGGAGCAGCATGTTTATAGCAATAGATTAACGCAATATTCAAAGCTCCGTAGGAGCGGCATGTTTATAGCAATAGATTAACGCAATATTCAAAGCTCCGTAGGAGCAGCATGTTTATAAGAATTCCCAAAAATGGGAATTTTATTTGTGTATATGAATGTTTATCTTGCAAAACCACGGAATAACATTTCTTTCACCAAAAACCACAGTTAAAATAATTAACAGGATCAAAGCCATAGCTATAAACGATCAAAAAATGAGGGTAAATAAAGAGGAACACCTGAATTAATGAATATTTCGTATATTAGTATATTGAACATAAAACTTTTTAAAATACCGGCATTACTTTTATTATGTTTTTGGGTAAACATCACATTTTCCCAGCAAACAGGCGCAGGTAATATTGTATTAAAGCTGAAAAACAGTTCAGGGCTGCCTGATTCGCTGAAAAACTCATCTGAATCAACCATTAACATGGGCAGCCAGATACCAAAGAACAGTTACAAAGTAAATTATCTGAAATTAGGCGCAATAACAGGTATTACAGCCGGAGCATTTTTATGGCTGCATAATTACCAGCGTAATTCATGGTGGGCAGGCCAGCGCGGCAGGTTCCATTTCCAAAACGACTGGGAGTATGCCAAAAGCGCTGATAAGTTCGGTCATTTTTTTGACGGAGCATTGATACAATCAATCTACCGCGGCGCACTTGAGTGGTCAGGTTTTTCACCAACGGCTTCAGTGTGGCTTGGAGCGGCTTTCAGTTTGGCATATATGACAGATATTGAAATTGAAGACGGCTTTGCAACTGACTGGGGGTTTTCACCCGGCGATGAAGCTGCAAATTTAACAGGCGCATTATACCCGGTAGCACAATATTACTGGAAACCGCTGAGATCTTTTAATTTTAAATGGAGCTACT
>CAZOAP010000310.1:3128-3790 GCA_964577645.1 uncultured Ignavibacteriales bacterium | reverse complement strand
AAATATTATTCAGGTTCTATGATGACAGCAAGCTTACATACAGTATCGATGATACTGCGGGTATCTACATTAAGCTTGACGGCAAACGGATATATTATACCATCGGTGGCCAGCTTAACCCCGAAATAACCTTCACTCCCGTAAATGACGGAAGCCTGAAAACTTCTGTACTTTATAAGCCTGAGCTTTCTGCAGGTTCGCATTTGTTTGAATACTGGGGTAAGGATAAAGACGGCAATAAGGATTCCACTCACGGCAATGCTTATGTTAGCTATGATTTTGCCGTAAGGAATCTTTTCAATTACCCCAATCCTATGCAGGGCAATACATATTTCACATTCGATCTTTTTGCACCTGATTCACCCGGGTCATGCGTTATCAAAATATATACTGTAGCCGGCAGGCTGATAAAAGAAGTAAAGTCACCCGCTCATGTAGGTTTTAACCAGATATACTGGGATGGTATGGATAATGATGGTGAAACAATCGCAAATGGTATTTATCTTTACAAACTTATACTGGAAGGTAACGGAAAAACGGAAACATCTATACAAAAACTTGCAGTATTAAAATAAACAGTAATATTTGAAATATCTATTTTCCATATTATTCCTGTTGGTATCTGTATCTTTTACAGGTTCTCAATGGGTCCAGCAGAGCAG
>CAZOAP010000310.1:0-3118 GCA_964577645.1 uncultured Ignavibacteriales bacterium | reverse complement strand
TAATACAGGCACTGCGATAGGGCTTTCAGGGACGGTCAGAAAAACCACAAACGGCGGCATTAACTGGTTCCCGCAAACAGTAATATCAAATCATCTTTACGGAATATATTTCCTGAATTCAGATACAGGTTTTTTGAACGGCGACGGTGTTTTTTACAAAACCACCAACGGCGGTACAAACTGGTTTTTGCCGGGCGGACCCGTTCAGCTGCTGCGCGGTGTTTATTTTACTGATGCACAAACCGGTTATATGTGTTCTACCGGTGGTATTATAAATAAAACAACCAATGGCGGCTCTGTTTGGGTTGAATTAGTTTCAGGCACTACACAAAATTTAAATACTATAAAATTTCTTGATGCATCAACAGGATTTGTCACCGGCTATACAGGAACCGTTCTTAAAACTACTGACGCAGGTAGCTCATGGCAGGTACTGAGCACAGGCATAACTGACCTGTTATTCGGGCTTGCTATAATTGATGCAAACATAATTTATGCAGGCGGCGAAGGCGGCAAAATTATCAAAACAACTGATGGCGGTACAACCTGGGTAAACCAGACCTCAGGAATAACAGGAAGGGTTACAAACTTAAGCTTTCTGAATGCAAACACCGGAACAGGCTCAGCCCACGGGAATTTTATTATCAGAACAACTAACGGCGGCGCTGAGTGGATCTCTCAGCCAACCGGGTTAACGGGACAGGATTTTTACGGTGTTTACTTTCCTAATGTTCAGACCGGTTTTGTTGTTGGCTCAAACGGAATAATATTAAACACTACAAACGGGGGCTGGCCAATACCAAATGCACCAAACCTGGTTACACCGGTTAACGGCGCTGTTAATGTTAGTATTACACCTGTACTTGACTGGGATTCAGTTGCCGAGGCAAAAACATACCAGCTGCAGATAGCTTTGGATACATTATATAATTCACCGGTACTGGATTCATCGCTGATAGTGCTTACAAGCTTAAATGTTCCTGCTGGTACATTAAATAATAACATCCGTTATTTCTGGCGGGTAAGGAGCAAAAATGAAGGCGGTATAGGTTCATGGTCAGCTAATTTTAATTTCAGAACAATTGTTGCCCTGCCTAATGCCCCGGGTTTGCTTTTACCGGTGAACGGTGCTTCAAACATTTCGTTAACACCATTTTTTGATTGGGATAGTACTTCACCTGCTGATTCATATACACTGCAGGCATCACTTGATACCTCATTTTCAAATCCGCCTGTATTTATTTCAGGCATTACACAGTCATTCTTGAATTTAACCAGTCCCCAGCTCCAGCCTAATTTCAGGTATTATTGGCGAGTAAGTGCAGTTAATGCCGCAGGTACAGGGCCGTGGTCAGTTAAATTCAGCTTTACAACAATACTCGGCATGCCGGCTGCACCTGCACTCCTATCACCGCAAAATTTTGCAACAGGTGTAAGCTTAACGCCTGTACTTGACTGGGTCGATGATATTTCAGCTACATCATACCAGGTGCAGATAGCACTTGATTCAACATTTTCTTCACCATTGTGGGATACCTCAGGATTCAATATATCTCAGGTTCCGGTCAGAGCAGGTCTGCTAACCAATGTTCAGACTTATTTCTGGCGTGTAAGAACAACTAATCCTATTGGTACGGGTCCATGGGCAGATCCATTCAGGTTTATGACGCTGCTAATTCCCCCGGTTGCGCCACTGCTTGTATCACCGCCAAACAATGCAATTGATGTATCAACAACTCCCACACTTGACTGGGACAGCGTTCAGTACGCACAGTCTTTCAGGATACAGCTTTCCACTGATTCAACATTTACCATACCGAATCTAATAAATTCCAGCGGACTTGTTTTTTCACAATATAACGTTCCGGGCGGAGTTCTGAGCAACAATACAACATATTTTTGGCGTGTTAATGCATCCAATAATGCAGGCACAGGTCCGTATTCAGCAGTATTTAAGTTCAGAACAATTACATCACCGCCTGTTGCTGCTCCAACACTGCTTGCTCCCCCTAACGGGGCTACAAATATGTCAGTTACTTTAACGCTTGACTGGAATGATGTTTTTGGCACTACAGGCTATAAGCTTATTGTTTCAACTGATTCACTATTTAACACAACCAGGCTTGATACAACTATTACTCCTTCTCAGTTTACTATACCTGCCGGAGTTCTCTCAGGCAGCTCTGTTTATTACTGGCGGGTAAGGGGCTTTAATATCGGCGGATTCGGGCCATGGTCAGTAACCTGGCACTTTACTACACAGGTAATCGGCATTGAGCCTATTGGCAGTATCATCCCGGAAAAGTTTGAGCTGTATAATAATTTCCCAAATCCGTTTAACCCCGTAACTACAATTAATTTTGATATACCATCTGATGCTCAAAGCGGGCCGGTTACACTCATTATATATGACCTTACAGGCAAAGTTGTAACAACACTTGTAAATGATCATTTAAGTCCGGGCAAATATAGTGTAAACTGGAACGCAGGAAATTATTCAAGCGGGTTGTACCTGTACAGTATAAGAGCCGGCAATTACACTGCCATAAAGAAAATGGTATTGGTAAAATAATTTTAAATTTACCGGTTAGCATGAAAATGATCCCGGTAAAATAAAATATGTTCAGTAAAATACTTGATAATACCAGACAAAGCTCCCTTGCAAATAAATTCAGGCTAAAAAGATTTAAATATTTCACAGAGCTCATTGCACCACTGCCAAAACCTGTTAAAATACTTGATGTTGGCGGCACAGAAAATTTCTGGCTTAACATGGGTCTGGCAGGCAATCATGATTACAGCATTACTATATTTAATATAACGGAAAGTGACGTATCTGAAAAAGAAAATATGATCTTCGTTATAGGTGATGCAGCAGATCTTAGTATCTTTGATAATAAATGTTTTGATGTGGTATTCTCAAACTCTGTTATTGAACATATTCCCGACAAGGCAAACAGGAAGAAAATGGCTGATGAAATTATAAGGACTGGTAAAAAACATTTTGTTCAGACGCCGAATTATTACTTCCCTTTTGAGCCTCATTTTCTTTTTCCGTTCTTTCAGTTCATGCCTCAAAAACTAAAGATCCTTTTACTAATGAAGTTTAACATGGGCT
>CAZOAP010000309.1:0-3840 GCA_964577645.1 uncultured Ignavibacteriales bacterium | reverse complement strand
GCTATACCTGCCTTGATGCATCTGCTCTTAGTCCTTTTTAGTTTTATAGAAAGGTTTGCAGGCTCTTCCGGTGATGCAATTGTTACTAATGCTTTAATTCCATCGAGCTTTTGGGAGGCAAACAATATAGCGCTGCCGCCTAATGAATGTCCGATAAGCATTTTAGGTGATTCGTAATGTTCTTTCAGGAATACAGCTGCTGCAATAACATCATCAATTTGTGTAGTAAAATTAGTATCCGGGAAGCTTCCTTCACTTTCGCCAATGCCTGTCATATCGAATCTTAACACTGCAACACCATGTTTTACCAATGATTTATTAATATTTTGAATTGCTTTTAATTCCATTGAACACGTAAAACAATGCGCAAATACTGCATATGCTTTAATATGATCATTTACAGGGAGATCAATTTTACCTGAGAGTAATAATCCACGTGAATTTTTAAATTTTACTTCTGTTGTTTTCATATTTGCAAAGATAAGAAATACCTTGAATTGAAAGTAAGAAGTAATTAAGTATACCCGCTGACTTTAAGCTGAATATATATTTAATTATTTTTAAGAAAATAATTCATATTATGTGCACTAATTACGATAGATATATTACAGATAAAGACCTTCAAAGGAAATTAAAGAAATTGAACGCTCCTTTGGGTATAGATAAAGATATTACAGAAGAAGAACTGGAAAAATTAAAACAGAAGGATATCAGGATCACCAGCGATATAATGACCGTAAAAATTAAAGAATCAATGCCTGTTATTACTATCATGAACTGGTCAATTAACTGGAATCCTAAAATGCCAATATATAACAGCAGGATAGAGACCATTAAGGATCAGCCAAGATGGAAAAGTATATTTAATAACTCCAGATGTTTGATCCCCGCCACATCATTTTATGAATACAGACCATTTGAGAACGACCCGCCCGATGTTGCAAAGCTTAAAAAGGAAAATAAAGTTAAAAGAAAAACCAAGTTCAATATATCACTTGAAGGTGAAGATTTCTTTTTCATTGGCGGAATATTTGTCTGGAATAAGGACAGAAATTATTGCAGTATGATTACAACTACCCCGCACAAAGAACTGCAGAAAATACCTCACCACAGGTCACCTTATATTATACTGCCTGAAGATGCTATGGAATTTCTGGAAGCAGACCCTGCTTATTTACTGGATAATATCAAACCGCTTGAAAGCAGTAAAAAACTTGAAATTTCACAGGTATCTGACTTATAATGCTTAAAAACTGAATATTTTATTATTTCATTGTAATATATAATTAGTAAAATTATCTTTACGCATTCATAATCACAAAATTACAGGAAAATAAGGATACATCATGAAAGGCATTATATTAGCCGGAGGTGCAGGTTCAAGAATGTACCCCATTTCGCAGCTTTACAGCAAGCAGCTTACCTTAATATATGATAAACCACTAATTTACTATCCACTTTCTATATTAATGCTGGGAGGTATAAAAGATATCCTGATCATTTCTAATGAAGAAACTATACCATTTTACATAAAATTATTCAATGATGGCAAACATTTAGGTTTAAATATAGAATATGCCCTTCAATCAGCACCAAACGGCATTGCTGAATCATTTATTTTAGGTGATAAATTCATTGGTAATGATGGAGTGACACTGATCCTGGGTGATAATATATTCTACGGTAAACTTGATTTCTTTCACCGCGCTTTGGAACGTAACACGGGAGCAACAGTTTTTGGTTACAGGGTAACTGACCCGGAGCGATACGGTATTGTTGAGTTTGATGAAAAAGGAAAGGCAATATCAATTGAAGAAAAACCATCCAGGCCAAAATCTGATTATGCAGTACCAGGTTTATATGTTTATGATAACAATGTTGTAGAAATATCCAAAAATCTTAAACCTTCACCGCGCGGAGAGCTTGAGATCACAGATGTAAATAATGTTTACCTTAAACAGGGTGAGCTTAATGTTGAAAAGATAAGCCGCGGTGTTGCATGGCTTGATACAGGCACACCTGAATCATTGCTTCAGGCTTCTAACTTTTTTGGAGCTATAGAGGACCGGCAGGGCTTAAAAGTTGCGTGCCTGGAAGAAATTTCACTCCATATGGGATTCATAGACATTAACGGATTTGAAAGTGTAATTACAAACATGCCAAAATGTGCATACAGAGAGTATTTATCAAAAATACTTCACGACAGGAATAAATAATTTAAGATTATATGAATATACAGGAAACCAGGATCAAAGATGTTTTAATAATAACGCCAAATGTATTTAATGATGACCGGGGATATTTCCTTGAATCATTCCGTAAAAAGATATTCGCTGAACGCGGAATAGACCTGGATTTTGTTCAGGATAATATTTCAAGATCTAAAAAGAATACTTTAAGAGGATTACATTACCAGGTAGGCAGTTTTGCGCAGGGTAAATTATGCCAGGTAGTTTATGGCAGAGTACTTGATGTAGCAGTTGATATCAGGTTTGGATCGCCTACATTTGGTAAATATGTTGCTACAGAGCTTTCTGAGGATAATCATGAACAGCTATGGATACCACCTGGTTTTGCCCATGGGTTTTCTGTACTTTCCGATATTGCGATATTCCATTATAAATGTACAAATTACTATGATAAGTCAAGCGAACGGGCTATATTATACAGTGATAAAGAGCTTAACATTGACTGGAATATAACCGCACCTCTTGTTTCACCCAAAGATCTTGAAGCAAAATTATTCCGTGATATTGATAAGGATTTTACTTACAGCAAATGATAGTATATTGCTTCTCCCCTTTCAGGCATTTTGATTTTTCAAAATGTATTAATTAATCATTTAGATGAATAAGAAAAATAATTCCATATTTTTTACTGACGGAGCTAAAGTTAAACAAAGCTCTTTAATAACACAGTTTGCAGAAAGACTAGAGTTTGATCTGGTTAAGGATAGAACTACAGTTACTGACCATGATATACTGGAGGCTATAGCGCTTGCTGTCAGAGACAGGCTGACTCGTAACTGGTTAAAAACTCAAAGTGAATATAATGTAAATAATGTTAAAAAAGTTAATTACCTTTCACTAGAATTTTTAATGGGAAGTCTTTTAGGCAATTCACTTATCAATTTAGGCTTGTATGAAGAGTGCAAGCAGCTGCTGGAAAGCTTTGGTTACGATATAGACCGGATAATGCGTGAAGAGCCTGATATGGGCCTTGGCAACGGTGGTTTAGGCAGGCTTGCTGCATGTTATATGGAATCATTAGCTACACTTGAGCTGCCGGCATACGGTTATGGCATTTTATATGAATATGGAATATTTGAACAGGATATTGAAAATGGGTACCAGATAGAAAAGCCCGATCACTGGCTGAGATACGGCAATCCATGGAAAATTTTAAGAGCTGAATTCACCTATAAAGTACAGTTCAATGGAACTGTATCTACTTATTTTGATGCAACGGGCAGAACGCGTTATACATGGATAAATACTGATGATGTTCTTGCAATTGCAAACGATGTACCTGTCCCCGGCTATCAGAACAGAACTGTTAACACTTTAAGGCTTTGGCAGGCTAAAGCAACTGATGAATTCAACCTGCATAATTTTAACCAGGGTAATTACCTTTCTGCAGTAGAAAACAAAAACCTTACAGAAACAATATCAAAAGTATTGTATCCAAATGATTCAATTCCACAGGGGAAAATATTAAGGCTTAGACAACAGTATTTCTTTGTCTCGGCAACATTACAGGATATTATATACAACTTCAAGCTTCATAACACTGATTTTAAACTATTACCTGAAAAAGCTTCTATTCAGCTGAATGATACAC
>CAZOAP010000308.1:0-3882 GCA_964577645.1 uncultured Ignavibacteriales bacterium | reverse complement strand
GCATTTATGGCTATTCCAACAATTATGTCAATATCTGAAGATGCTATTAAGAGTGTACCTTCTATTTACAAGGAAGCATCTCTTGCACTTGGTGCAAGCAAGCTTGAAACAATATGGAAGGTCATTGTACCAGCCGCACTATCGGGTATTGTAGCTTCTGTTATGCTGGGTATGGGAAGGGTAGTAGGTGAAACTATGGCGGTAATGATGGTAACCGGTAACGCTCCCGTAATCAGCATGAACCCGTTTACATCTGTAAGGACAATGACGGCAACTATTGCCGCAGAAATGGGTGAAGTTACAATTGGCTCTAATCATTACATGGCGTTATTCTGGGTGGGTATTGTACTTTTATTAATGACATTTGCACTGAATATGATCTCATTCAGAGTACTTAAGAAGTACGGTATGATAGATAAATAATCCGAAGAATAAATTGAATAAGAAAAGAACAGGTGAACGTATAATTTACTGGCTGATGCGGGGTATAACATACCTTGTTGTAGCTTTTATTGCCTATATCTTAATTGATATACTTATTCACGGTTTACCTGCAATTTCATGGGAATTCCTGACAGCGATGCCTCAAAAAAGCGGTGCTGAAGGAGGAATATTCCCTGCAATACTCGGCACATTGTTTCTTGTAATAGGCACAATTGCTGTTGCCCTGCCGCTTGGTATGTTCAGCGCTATTTACTTAACGGAATATGCAAAGCAGTCTAAATTCACACAAACTATCAGGATGGCAATTGTAACTCTTGCAGGAGTACCATCAATTGTATTTGGATTATTCGGGCTGGGATTGTTTGTAATTACACTCGATTTTGGTTCATCCATACTTGCAGGCAGCTTAACACTTGCATGCATGGTGTTACCTACAATTATAGTAGCAAGTGAAGAAGCTTTAAAATCTGTTCCAAAGTATATGCGAGAAGGCAGTCTTGCACTTGGAGCAACTAAATGGGAAACAATTTATAAAAACATCCTTCCATATGCGTTACCCGGAATGCTTACAGGTTCAATACTTGGCGTAGGTAGGGCTGCCGGTGAAACGGCACCTATTCTATTAACAGCTGCGGCTTTTTTCCTGCCGGAGCTGCCAAGCTCTGTTTTTGACCAGGTAATGGCGCTGCCATATCACTTATACATTCTTGCTACTCAGCATCCTGAGGCACAGAAGATATTGCCAATGCAGTACGGCACAGCTTTAGTACTTTTATTTTTGGTTATCGGATTAAATTTTGTTGCCATAATTTTCAGAATAAGAGTGCGGAAAAAATACAAATGGTAAAAGAAAAAAGATCATATTAAATGGCTGAAATATTTACGGAAAATAAGATCAAAGTTCATGTAGAGAAAATGAATTTCTATTACGGCCCGGTACAGGCTTTATTCAATATTAACATGGATATTGCCGATAAAAAAGTAACTGCGTTTATAGGACCCTCAGGCTGCGGTAAGTCAACTTTCCTGCGTACATTAAACCGTATGAATGATATAATAGACGGCACGAGGCTTGAAGGAAAAATACTGATTGACGGAAGTGATATATATGATCCGATGACAGATGTTGTTGGATTGAGGAAAAAAGTCGGCATGATATTCCAGAAATCAAATCCATTCCCGAAATCGATTTTTGAAAATATAGCATACGGACCCAAGATTCACGGAGTGAAGCAGAAGAATCAGCTTATGGAAATTGTTGAATCATGCCTGATAAAAGCAGCGCTTTGGGATGAAGTTAAGGACAGGCTGGATAAAAGCGCTATGGGACTCTCTGGCGGACAGCAGCAAAGATTATGCATCGCACGTGCACTGGCAATAAATCCCGATGTTGTACTGATGGATGAACCGGCATCGGCACTTGACCCGAAATCAACACTAAAGATAGAAGACCTTGTTAATGAATTGAAGAAGGATTATACAATTATAATTGTTACACATAATATGCAGCAGGCAGGCAGAGTATCTGACTATACTGCATTTTTTTATGAGGGTCACCTTGTTGAGTTTGGCGCAACAGGGCAGATCTTTACAAAACCGGCTCAGAAACAGACTGAGGATTATATAACCGGAAGATTCGGATAGAAAGAAGGAACAAATTATATGCTGCATTACTGGCAAAGAGAAATAGAAAATTTAAAGAAGCTTATATTAAGCCTTGGTGCTATTGTAGAAGAGCAGATACAGAGATCGATGCTTTCGCTTGAAAGGCGTGATACTGCCTTAGCTGATGAAGTTATTGCCAGGGATAGAGAAGTTGATTCACTTGAAATACTGATTGAAGAAGAATGCCTTAAGATACTTGCTTTATACCAGCCGGTTGCCAAGGAACTACGTTTTGTTGTGGCTGTACTTAAAATGAACAATGACCTTGAGAGAATGGGTGACTTAGCTGCAAACATTGCAAAACGTGCAAGGTATCTTTCAAAAAAAGAAAAGATAGATCTAATAACAGAATTCAATGATGTAAGCGATAAAGTGCAGAGTATGGTTAAAAAAAGCCTTGATGCTCTGGTAAATACTGATGTTGCACTTGCAAGGGAAGTACTTGCAGCAGATGATGAAGTTGACAAACTTACCAAGACAACACTTAAAAGGACAATAAATGCAATAGAAAGAGATCCTGAAAGAACAAAGGAATATTTCAGTGTAAGATCAATTTCAAAGAATCTTGAAAGAATTGCAGACTCAGCTACAAACATAGCAGAAGATGTTGTTTACCTTTGCAGTGGTGAGATCATAAGGCATCAGTCAGAGGATTTTAATCCCGAAGATAATGCTGAAAAAAGCTGAAGCATAAAATAATTTTTTAGAAAGAGGGTTACATACCCTCTTTTTTTATGACCTTTATTATATAATTAATCTATAAATAAATTCATAAATAACATTCCATTTTTTTTGGTTATGTTTTTTGAACACTTTATATAATTTTAACATTACACAAACAATAATTTAATAAAAAAGCTGAAAATCTAACAAATTTTGGCGTTTTTTAACTATTTTAGATAAATCTTAACATTTATGTTCAAAAGATTTTTACCTAAACAAAATAAGTTCTTTGATCTTTTGATCGAGCTTACCGAGGCTGTTTTAGAAGCAGCAAGAATGCTTGATGAAATGATGGATAAAAATGAGAACTTTGCAGAATATTCAAGCAAGATCCATTTTATAGAAAACAGATGCGATGACCTTACTCACCAGGTTATCAGCGATCTTAACGATACATTTATTACTCCGATTGACAGGGAAGATATTTTTGCACTTGTCAACTCACTTGATGATATCGTTGATACAATTGATACAATTGCATCAAGAATATATATGTACAAGCTTAAATCAAAGCTGCAGTTCGGTTCACAATTAACGGATATACTTTTAATACAGACAGTTACTTTAAATGATGTTATCAAGAACCTTCAGAACCCGAAGCAGACAACAGATAAGATAATGCAGGTTAAAACACTGGAAACTGAAGGGGATATAGTTTTTAAAGATGCGCTTCTTGACATATTTGAAAATGAAAAAGATATAGTTGAGCTGATAAAGAAAAAAGAGATACTTGAAATTGTAGAGCGGGCAGTGGATAAATGCCAGAATGCTGCAACTGTTGTAGAAGGAATCCTAATTAAGAATATGTAAGATATGTTTGAACTGGTACTTGTTGTTATAATCATAGCATTGGTTTTTGATTTTTTAAACGGTTTCCATGACTCGGCTAACTCAATTGCTACAATAGTATCAACCGGAGTACTTTCACCCCAGAAAGCAGTAATATTTGCTGCTTTTTTTAATTTTGCAGCTGCCTTTGCTTTAGGAGAAGAAGTTGCAAAAACCGTTGGCAGCGGGCTTGTAAAGCTGGATAATGTGGATATATATATT
>CAZOAP010000307.1:0-3891 GCA_964577645.1 uncultured Ignavibacteriales bacterium | reverse complement strand
TATCTATTAATTGGAAAAATATATTAATTTTGATGAAAATATTAAAATTTTTGCTTTATAAAACGCAATTTATCTATATAAATGATAATTTCAACTGCAAAATGAAATCTTTTTAAAATCCGTGTTTTTAACAATTTTATCAGTTGCCTGACTGGTATTTACGCTGGTTCGCAGGTACCCACCACTCCGGTAAATGATATGCAGTAGGAGGGGTAGGATACCATCTTACATTCTTGAATCTGTCAGAATACACATATTTGGCTTTTGGCGTCCATAAAAATGTATAAGCCTGGTCATCATATAAAACTTTTTGAAGCTGTTTATTTATTTCTATTCTTTTGTTTTCATCAAACTCGCTGCGGTATGCTACCATTAATGAATCAGCTGTTTTGTTGCTGTAGCTTCCGTAATTAGAGCCGTCATTTTTTGATTGTGATGAATGGAATATCTGGTACTGGTCCGGCGGATAATCTGTGAGTACCCACGCACCCATCAATGCGTCAAACTCATGCTTCTTTATCTTCTCTAAAAATACTGACCACTCCAATACCTGTATTTCTGCTATGATACCTACTTTCTTTAAACCTTCAGCTATTACAAGTATTGTCTGTTTGCGTGATTCATTTGTATTTAAAAGGTAAGTGAACTTAAAATCAACTTTTTTGCCGTTTACCATTTTATCAAGTACGCCGTCACCATCTGAATCCTTCCATCCCGCTTCATTTAAAAGCTGCTTTGCTTTTTCTGGATTGTAATCTATCGGCGCAAGATCTGAATTAAAGTTCTTTTTATCGCCAAAGTATATCGGGCTCTGTATAGGTACAGCCAAACCATACTGTACCTTATCAATTATTTGTTTCCTGTCAACCATATACGCCAAAGCCCATCTTACCTTTACATCACTGAATAGAACATTGTTCATGTTGTAGCCAATGTAAACAAACTGCGGCTCAAACGGGTCAGCTTTTTTCATTCCGAACTGTTCCGGGTTTGCAAGCTCTTTTACAAAATCCATCGGCTTGGTTACATACATGTTATCAATTTCTTTGTTCTTTGCCGCTACAGTTGCCGCGCTTTGATCCTGTATAACCCTTATGATAAGCTTTTCAGGATACATCATTCCGTGTACCGCTGTAAAATTCCAGTAATTGGGGTTACGTTTAAAGTATACCCATTGACCTGTATCCCATTTTTCAAAAATGTAGGGACCCGAGCCTATCAGCCTTTTGGGGTCACGGTTTGCTTCCTGTGAATTGAACTGGTCAGCGAATTTTTTTATTACGGGATTCTTTTGGGATGTAGCCAGGTCTTTGCATTCTTCAAATGTATATTTATCCGTTAAATGTTCCGGGTCAGCTGCATCTTTGGACATTATCTGTATATCGCTGAGTGCATATATGGCTTTAAAATAGGGACGTGAAAGTGTGAACTTAACCGTGTACTTATCACCGTTTACAAGCTCAACATTTTTCAGCATATCAATTGCCTGCCGTGATTGTGCCGCATCAACCTGCGGGTTCATCATAGCCTTAAAATTAAATATCACGTCTTCACCGGTTAACGGCTTGCCGTCACTGAAAGTCACATTCTTCTTTATCTTATAAGTATAAGTTAAATGGTCGGGTGTTTCCTCAGGCTTTGCTTCACACAGCCAGGGAACAAGCTCGTAATCTTCCCTGCCTGCTGCCCACATTAAGCGCTCAAACACATGAAGAGAAAATTCCCTGCCAGTTGCATCCTGCAGTGTTACAGGGTTCAGGCTCTGCGGGTCTGCAAGCTCACGCTGAATTATCCAGTCGCCAATTAACGCGCCGTTGGTATCAACAGGGGCTACTTTTGAGTAGTCATCCTTTTCGTTTGTTGTAGTATTATCTTTTTTGGAACAATTTATTGCAGAGAGGGCTAAGAGAGCTGTGAAAAGAAGTGTACAGTACGTTTTCATACAGTTTAATTTAATTATTCAAAGTCGTGTTCCAGATATTCTACCGAACGTTCATATCCAATGTTCCCGTCTTTGAATTTGGATTTGTTATTAATTGCTGTTTCAAGTTTTTCGCTCAGTGCTTTTGCAGCATCATATCCGTAATGCTTGCATAAATAGTTAAGCGCAATAATTTCTGAAATAACCGTGATATTCTTTCCCGGAAATATTGGCAGCCTTACAAACGGAAGCTCTACGCCAAGCAGCTCAATTGTTTCGCTGTCAAGACCAGTACGCGTGTATTCCTTCTTAGGGTCCCATTCTTCAAGGTTAACAAGCAGCTCAACCCTTTTCTGGAACCTTATTGCCCTGATGCCGAATACACTGCGAACATCTATAATACCCAGCCCGCGTATTTCCATGAAATGCTTAACAAGCTCAGTACCGGTACCCATCAAAATGCCGTCACCTTTGCGTGATATCATCACAACATCATCAGCAACAAGGCGGTGGCCGCGCTCTATCAGATCAAGCGCAACTTCGCTCTTTCCTATCCCGCTCCTGCCGTAAAACAGCAGACCTACACCGTACACATCCACAAATGAGCCGTGTAATGCTATCTGTGGCGTGAACTGGTCATCAAGGAAATCATTGATGAAGTATGCGAATTTTGTTGTTTCAAGTGGCGTAATGAAAACAGCAATATCCTTTTTGTTTGCCATTTCCATGAACTCATCGCTTGGCTTGTTGTTGAATGTTACACAAATGCAGGGCATGTTGAATGAAAAGAATTTCTTCAAGGTCTTTGTGCGCTGCTCCGGATTGAGCGTTTTTAAATAGCGCATTTCTGTGTTGCCCAGTATCTGCACCCTGTCAAAAGTAAAAAGCGCAGTGTAGCCTGCCAGCGCAAGACCCGGGCGGTTTATATGCTGGTCTTTAATTATCTTGTTTAAACCCTTATCACCTTCGGAAATTTTTGTAAGCTTAAAGCGGCCTTTGGCAGCATTATAGAAATAATCGACCGTGATCATTTCTTTTTTTACTTCTTCAATGTTCTTTAAGACTTTATGAAGGTGTTTCATATGGTTTTATTCTTCTGCTTCAATATTTTTAACAGATACTTCTCCGCTGTGATCTGTAAGCTTATCCTTGAACTTCCTGAGCTGTGAGGATACCTTTTCCATCGAGCCGGTTATTGATTTCATGAAATCATCGGTTGATTCTTTGGCGGTAAAAGTGCGGTTGTTCTTTGCATGTACTATTACTTCTGCGTGTTTGATGCTGTTCTCAGGTTTATCATAACTTAAAATGACTTCTGTCTTTATGATACCGTCGTATATCTTTACAAATTTTTTGGATTCTTCCTCAGCGTACTCTTTTAATGAATCGTGGGCTTTAAAATGGCGTGCAGTAAATAAGAATGACATGTGTTAACCTCCCTGTTATTATAATGAACAAAAATTCCGGAATAATATCCTTTATTTGCAAATATGCAAAAGTACTTCATTAATTTCAATTATGTAATATTTCTTATATTATTAAGATAACCTCACCCCTAACCCCTCTCCTGCAAAGGAGAGGGGATCAGCATAAAATGTATTGTCGCCCTGCGTGGAGTCGAAGGGTCCCCCTGCCATGCCTACCTCAAATCTTGTCACCCTGAACTTGTTTCAGGGTCTTGTTTCTATTCTTGCCTTTTCTGTCATGGGCTTTGTCACCCTGCTACATCTACCGCTATATCACCCTGAGCGCAAAGCCTGCTAACGGCACGGGAGTCGAAGGGTGTATTGTTCAAATTATCCTTTTATATTAGGTTAGGCTTCATCAGGTCAATATCTCCATTATTTATTGATTTGAAAAGCCTTTAAATGCTGGGTATATTCGTTAATTATCAGCTCGTGCTACGAATACAGGGCAACTATAAATCAAAAAAGTACGTGTATTCACAAAAATCATATTTTTTTATATTT
>CAZOAP010000306.1:0-3914 GCA_964577645.1 uncultured Ignavibacteriales bacterium | reverse complement strand
GGAATGCTGAAAATTTCCCGAGTGGTGTTTATTTTTATTCATTAATTTCCAATGAGTTTACACAAACAAGAAAATTGGTATTGGTAAAATAGCTATAAAGAATTTTCGGATTATTAAGCTGAATTACTTAAAAAGGAAAATCACATGATATTCATAAGAACTTTTATTTTATTTTTCGTTCTGATATCATTAATTTATTCCCAGGGAATGAACTGTGTTTCTTCAGGGGATGGCTCTAATGTAGTTGCCTGCGGAATGAACGGAATAGTATTGAGATCGGTAAACGGTGGGAGGGTTTGGACAAGCACTATCCTTTCTCCTTCAAACTTACGTTCTGTCTGCTCCGTGGGAAATAAATTCTGGATAAGCGGTGATAACAGGTCATATTATTACAGTACTGATAACGGCGTTACATGGAATTCCGTAATGATTTCAGCGGGTAGTAATTTTAACTCAGTATTCTTTACAGATGCCCAAACCGGATGGATAGGCGGTGATAACGGAATAATAATTAAATCAACTGATGGCGGTTTAGATTGGTCGCAGCAAATATCCGGAACTTCATCAAAAATAAACTCAATTAAATTTTTAAATTCCAATTCAGGTGTAGCCTGCGGGTCAGGTGGATTAGTATTAAAAACATCAAATGGCGGCTTCTCATGGCAGCAAATAACAGTACCTACTTCAAGAGAGCTCTTAAATATCGATATAAAAGGAAATTCCATTATTGTTGTTGGAGAGTATTCTGTTTTCCTGAGATCTACAAATAACGGAACATCATGGTCAAGTGTGGACTATAAAATTTCAACATTATCTGACATTAATTCAGTTTACATGTTTGATGAAAATAATTTATTCACATGCGGAGGAGGCGGATTTATCAGAAGATCGTCTGACGGGGGTATTAATTATACATTTCCGCAAAATCCAATGTTCGGTGAGCTGTTCAGCATTAATTTTTATAACCCCACAAGCGGATGGGCTGTCAGCAGGAGATCATATGCTGTTATACGGACAACTGACGGAGGTAATTCATGGCAGCTGCCTGAGGGCACAACCACAGCCTTCACCTGGTATAGGACACTTCAGTATGGATATAACCAGACCTTTGGCGATGCTATAAGTACATTTAATCCGCTTTACAAAAAAGTTATATACACTCTCGCTGCAAACAAGCTTTATCGCAGTTCTGATATCGGAGAAACCTGGACACAAATATCCACATTACCTTACGCAGCATTGTTCTCCCAATACCTTGCAGTATCAGCACTGGATACCGCTAAAATGCTGGCAGTACTTCAAAATCCATCCAGGATTTATTATACAAGTAACTATGGTGCTAGCTGGGTTCTTACCTTATCTGAAGGCATTGGAGAGGTTGGTATACCTATTGCAAAACATCCATATGAACCTGAAACTTTATTTCTTGGTACCAATAATAAATTTTACAAATCTACTAATTTCGGATTAAACTTCAATATAATTTCAAACCTTCCAGTAAGTTACGGTGTTTGCGATATAGAAATCAGTTACAACAATCCAGATATTATACTCATAAATACCGGACATCCTGCAAAGGTTTTCAGGTCTGTGAATGGTGGTGTAAATTTTACTATGACAAACTCGGATACCGAACTGACCATGTATGGTGAATCGCCAGCGTTAAGTACAAGTATATTTTCCCCGGATATTGCTTATCATTTATTTTATAATACAGCATCAAAAGACGGAATCTATAGATCTACTAATTTCGGCATAAATTGGACCCGGATTCAGCCTATTAATTATTTATGGAGCATTACATATGCCTCAGATGATCCGAATGTAATGATAGCCGGAGCATGGGATGGGGTTCCAAGGCCAGTTTATATAAGCCAGGATAGCTGGCAAAGCTATATAGAGACATCTCCTTTAACCGGTGAATACAATGGTAACGAAGCCATTTATGCGTACGATAAAGGTAATATCCTGCTGCAGCAAACAATCGGGATATATAAGCTAAATGTTACATATTTTGTACCTGCTATTGGTATTCAGAGTATTTCAGAAATTATTCCTCAAAATTTTTCACTTGAACAGAATTACCCGAATCCGTTTAATCCCTCAACTAAGATAAAATTCAGTATTCCTGCAAAGAACAGTCACGACCGTTCCCTACTAAAGATATATGACGCCATTGGCAGAGAAGTTGCAATACTAGTAAACGAAGAATTAAAACCCGGTACATATGAAATTGAATGGAATGCTGAAAATCTCCCAAGCGGTGTGTATTTTTATTCATTAATCACAAATGATTTTACCCAAACCAGAAAGATGGTAGTGTTAAAATGAAATCTTTTACTTTATTTTTGTTGCTGTTAACACTAAGCATTCATTCCCAAAGCCTTGCGCCTGCACAAAGTATATTTATGCAGGGTAATAATATCAATGCAGTATTCAGAACTGACGGTTATTTTAATTATGATAAAGTAACATTTACAAGCGGGGTTGCAGGATTTATATGGCCGGTAACAGCACCACAAAGGCTGTCAGCAGTTTTTACTTCTGGCATATGGATTGGTGCAAAAGTAGGTCCACAGCGCGAGCTTAGACTTGCAGCATCATGGTATGAAACCCATTATTCACCGGGCAATATTCCTGTAATTGGACAGATACCGTCTTCATCAGTTTGCAATGATCCTACCTGGCGCGGATATTTAGTGCAGTTAACAGATCCAACTCTGTTTAACGGCGGGACCAGATATAAAACAGCAGGAGGCAGACAATATACATTTAATTATGATTCATGGGCAGCATGGCCTGTGGAAAAAGGCGCTCCTTATGTAGAAGTAAACGGAATTCTCGGTTACCAGCCTGCATGGAATGGAGATAGGCCGGGTATTGGTAATGGAATGACATCGCGTCCGGAAGAACTTTTGTATTTTGTTTTTATGGATTATACAAACTGCAGTGATTCTATACATAGATCTCAAGTCGGTTTACCTGGTGGTACCCCTCCTATTGGCACAGAAATCCACCAGCTAATATTTAACTTTAACTGTATTCCGTTACGAGATACTTATTTTGTCAAATATTTAATAATCAATAAAAGCAATTTATTCTGGGATAGTGTGTATGTTTCAAATGCAAATGATTTTGATATTGGAGTAGAAGATAATGATGACCTATACGGTTGTGACACAGCAAGAAATATGGGATTTGTTTATAATTTTGATAATAATGATATTAACGGTTACGGCATTAATCCTCCAGCTGCTGGAGTCAGATTTTTACAGTCCCCCTTAATTCACACAAATAACAATAATGATACTGCTAAACTAGCTTACGATACATTAATAGGATACAAATTGACCGGTTTGTCAGGATATTTTGGGATAATTAACAGTTCAAATGAATGTTATGGTGATCCTGACAGAGCTGATTTAGCTTATAATATTATGCGTGGTAAAAATGGTTGTGGTGAAAATATGATAAACTGGGTAACAGGTGCACCAACTTCATATAAATATTCAGGTAACGCATGCAGCAGAACAGGATGGTTTGATAGTTCTATGGGAGATCAAAGGACAATTGGTAACATGGGTCCATTTAAAATGAACTCAGGTGATACACAAATTGTAGTATTAAGTTACATGATAACCCGCGATGGAGGAAATAACTTCCAGAATGTATGCGCACTGCAATCACTATCTGACTCAGCATTGAAATACTACTACAATGATTTCAGAACTTGCATTCCAATTGGAATTGAGCCAATAAGCAGCGTAATTCCCAAGAAATTTGAATTATTTCAAAATTACCCGAATCCGTTCAATCCTATGACAAGGATTAAGTTTGATATTCCCCTCTCGAGAGGGGTGTCCGCAGGACGGGGTGTGTTACTTAAAATTTATGACGTACTTGGCAAAGAAGTT
>CAZOAP010000305.1:0-3949 GCA_964577645.1 uncultured Ignavibacteriales bacterium | reverse complement strand
GAAATCTTCTGCAAGCTTTAATATGTTTTGCGGCTTTTCTTTGACCCTGCTTAATATCTTTCTTCTGGTTGCATCACCAAGAGAAGAAAAGAGCTTATCCAGTATTTGGGACCTTATTTCTGTACTCATATTTTTACTTTACGAATATAGCAAATAATTTATATTTAACCAAATGGTTAAATATAAATTTAAAAATTTTTATTTAAAGCTCTTGTTTTTTAGTGAATATCCATGCCCACCATATAAGAAGTATCTGTATGGGTAATCTAATGATTGTATACCACAGCCCGGGATTGTTTTCATTTGCGTAATTTATTGTCATCTGAATATTTGCGGGGAAGACTGCAATCAGGAGTGCGATAATCAGCCAGGCTGCAATTCTCCTTGTTTTAACAGGCAAAAGCAATATGCCAAGCATTGACTCACACACTCCGCTTATGTAAACCAGCTCCATATGCCAGGGCAGGTAAGGTGGCATGATGGCTGTATAATATTCTGACCTGATGAAATGCATTATACCTGCTGTAATATAAAATGCTGACATAAAATACAGCGAATATTTTCTGAACATTATCATAATGCAGTATAGCGAATAATGATATAAAAGCAAAGCCGGTATTTAACCGGCTTAAATATGCATTAAAATTTATATTCAGCGGCGTGGTTCTCTGTAGATATATACTGAAAATGGTATCAGCATACTGCCAAAGAATATCAATGGCAATATTGTAAAAAGGTTTGAATTCGGGAACATACCGGTGGTTATGAGCTTATTCATGAAATAAATTGTTAAAGGTATAAAAAGTACTGCACCGGTAACAACCCCCGGGTTGTAACCTCTCAATTTAAATGATACAAAAAAATGTATCAGACCGTTTACAAAAAATATTCCAATTATTGATACAACTGCGATTATACTGTTGCTTAAAAATAATATTATAATAACAGAAAGTCCCCAGCCAAGTACTATATTAACAAAGAGTATGGCCTTATCTGTAATTTTATTGCGGATAAAGCCCATGGGGTCAACAATATAATTATTGAAATATTCCTTAAACCCGCCGGGCAATACATATTCTTCAAACTGGTGAAGCATTAAAAATGCAAGGTTTAGTATCGCATATTTCCTTAGCAGGGGAAGCTCATGCCCTGCAATAATGTAAACATATAAAACGAGCAGAATACCGGCTGCCCCGCCGAATTTTGCCCAGTGCCTGTTTATAAATTCCATAATACCACCAATATTAAACAGTTAAGACCTGTTCTTTTTATTCAGGTCCATGTTTTTATAATAACCTGTATCTGTATCTTTAAATAATTTAGTAAGTAAGGTGATCTGCCCTGTATGATATGAATAATGCTCTGTAACATGAATGATGATGGCTGTGCCTGTAAGAGTGTAACCCTGTACTTCGTAATTCTTCAAAAGGTGTTCTTCGCTTATACTGCTGATTATACTCATAGCTTTTTCAGAGACATCTTTTATCCTGTCAAGAAGTCCTGCTTTATCCAGAACACCGCTGGAGGAAAACTCAAGGTCACGCACCCTGTTATCAGCTTCTCCGCCAAGCGCTGAAAGTATGTACTGAGTAATATTTCCTGATAAGTGCAGTATAAGGTTGCCGATGCTGTTAGATGAGCTGTTTGGCTTATGCCATACTTCTTCTTCGGTGAGCATTGTTAAGCATTTTTCAATTCTTGGATAATTTAAGCTTATCCTGTAAACCGATTGCTCTTTGAAATCATTTATCAATTTATTCTCTGCTGCCATATCAGGTATTAAATATCACTGCAAAATATATCATTCATTTTAGAAATAAAATGAGTTATATCATTAAATTTAAATATTTTATGCGGCGGGTAAAACGGAAAAAAATAAGATTATCTATTCAGCGGTTGGAGTGAAAGTTGCTGAAATATCCTTTATCTGCTTTTCAGTATCAGAAGTATAGTTCTTTGTTTCTGTTATGAATCTTACCATATACACATAGTTGTTCGGTGCATCAGGAAGCTTAGTCCTGTAGTAATAAATACTCTCATCAAACTTGTTATCTTTATATAGGGCAGATTTCATATCATACTTCCCGAAATCCTGTTCTGTATAATCACCTGTCTTTGAGGGGATATTTAGGCTGATATCTTTTTCGAGATTATAAATAAAGTCATCAATATTCTTTACGCTGTTCAGCTTGAATGCTAGCAGCATTATAGCCATTGTATTATCCTTATTTTCAAATGAATATGATATCCCGTCCTTATCGGCAGTTTCCTTCATATCCTTCATTTCCCATCCTTCAGGCATTTTAAATGTGAACTTAAAGGCAACATCGTTCACGGTTTTCCCGTCACCAGGCTGTGAGTATGAAAGGGATGCTGAAAAAAATAAAAAAACTAAGAGGCTAAGTATTGTTTTGTTAAACATCTTAATCAAATTTTAAATTAAAAAATCGCTATTTAACGTGAGGGCAGCTTTGACTTCATCTGCTGGTATTCATCTGTGTAAAGACCCTTGGTTGGATCAGGTTTTGGGCTGATCATGCTCAATTCCTTATTCACAAAGCTTATCCTGTCATTGGGAAGCGGGTGGGTGGATAGCAGCCTGTCAAGATCACCCGGTGTTTGACCTTTCTGGCGCTGCTCTTCCTTAATCTTATCAAAAAAGAAAGTTATACCGCCCGGGTACCATTTGGTTGATTTTAAATATTGTATTGAATAGTAATCTGCTTCTGTTTCGTCATCACGTGAATTTTTAAGGAATGCAAGCCCCACAAAAAGGTTTGCAGCAATTTCTGCAAGTACACTTGGGTTGCCGCCAAGAATAAAGCTTAACAGCATGCTCACGCCATAATATGCGGTCAGCCTTTGTGTAACGTGCCTTCTTTCAGCATGTGCAATTTCATGACCAACCACACCGGCAAGCGTAGCTTCGTTATCAACAAACTTCATCAGTCCTGTATACACATATACGAAACCTCCCGGTGTGCAGAAAGCGTTAATTATAGTATCATTTATAACCTGGAAATTATACGGATATATATTCCTTTTTGTAATCTTGGGTGAGTTAAGTATTTCCTTGCCAAGCCCTGTAACATAATCTTTTATTTCCTGGTGGCCTTCAAGCATTGGGAATTCCTTAGGATTGGCTTTTATCTCTTTATCAAACTGCTGGCCAAGCTCAACATCATCTTTATCTGAAAAAATATTTGACTGTTCGCAGCTCTGGAATATTGCCGAAGCCACCAGCAATGCAAAAAGAAAAACAAAAGGATAAAATCCTTTATGCCGGATCTCTTTTTTCAGATAGTTCATAAATTTCTTTTAAATATTAATAAAAAATAAAAAATGCGTATTTGTTTTAATTAAGCTTGCCCTGTAATGTGTAATAAAGCTTTTTGGCAAGATCGTACTTTGGAGACATTCCCATTGCTGTTTTGTATTCTTCCAAAGCTTCAAACCAAAGCCCTTTTAACTCATAAGCCCTGCCAAGGTTGAGATGTGCATAGTGGTATGAATCATACCTCTTTGCTTTTAATGCCATTTCAAGCCATGTTATGGCTTCATCATAATTTGCCTGCTGAATAAGATAGGAACCGATATCGTTGTAAGGATTGCCGTAATCAGGATCAATATCTATTGCCAGTTTGCATTCTTCAATTGCCCTGTCAAGGTCGCCTAAAAAACTGTAAGCCCATCCTAGGAAAGTGTGTGCTTCAGCTGTCGGGAAAAATTCAATGGAAAGCTTGTAATTTCGGATAGCTTCCTCGTAATTTCCGTCCATTTGATGCTTATACGCTCTTTCCAGGTATTCCTGGGCTTTTGATATACTGGATTCTGTCACCAATTATATTGTCTAATTATTTGAATAAATTCTTATTTACTTAAACAGATTTTCTTGACTTATTGTTTCATATTGCAAAATACGTTAAATTTTCATCAAAATATACCGTAT
>CAZOAP010000304.1:0-3993 GCA_964577645.1 uncultured Ignavibacteriales bacterium | reverse complement strand
CGAAAAATTCCGTATAGTTGATATAACACAGCCTTTTGTAAAGGAAAAGAGCAAATGATAACAATTAGCGAAGAACAATTCAGTGATATGATGGAAGAGGCTCTGCATACGATCCCTGAGCCGTTCAAGAGCAAGATAGAGAACCTTGTGTTTTTGGTTGAGCCGTACCCGTCACAAACTGATCTTGCCAGGGTGGGTCTAACAGATGGTTATTCATTGCTTGGTATCTATTCAGGCGTACCATACACTAACAGGAATACTTATTATATGAATACTACACCTGACAGGATAATACTTTTCCAGAACAATATCCAGAGATTCTGTGATAATATGGAAGAATTAAAAGAGAAGATACGGGAAGTACTTGTACATGAAATTGCGCATTATTTTGGAATGGATGAAGACCAGGTAAGAGCAGCGGGATATTAATATTACAGCTCTATTTGTGAGCCGACCTCAAAAACCCTGTCATTTGGTATATTAAAGTATTCAGTAACTCTCTGTGAATTCCTTGAAAGCAGTATAAACAGCTTTTTGCGAAGCCTTACAAAGCCATATTTTTCCTTTGCAACCAGCAGCTCTCTGCCTAAGAAAAATGTTGTTTTATTAATATCTATCTTGATTCCGCTCTTATTCAATACTTCAATTATCTGCTGTATATTCGCATTATCCATAAATCCATATGATGCCACTACCCTGTAAAAGCCATCAGTTGGATTCTGTATATCTATACCATCTTCAATATTTATATGAGGTATCTTTTTAAATACAATGCTCAATACTATTATCTGTTTATGCAGGACCCTGTTATGCTTCATGTTCTTTACCAATGCAGGGGGTGTGCCTTTAGGGTTACTTGACATGTAAATGGCTGTACCCGGTGTAGATACAAGCCTTACACTCATAACTTCATCAATGAAATTTTCTATTGGTTGAGTTACTTCTTCAAGCTTATGTGCCAAAATTCTGCGGCCCCAGTTCCATGTTGTCATTACAAGGAAAATTGCCATGCCTATAACCAGCGGGACCCATCCGCCGTGTAAGATTTTCAGTAAGTTTGCGCCCCAGAATGCAAGATCTATAACCATAAAGAATGTACAGATAACAAGTGCTAACGGTACAGACCATTTCCACAGCTTTGTCATAGCTACAAATGTAAGTACTGTGGTAATTACCATTGTTGATGTAACTGCAATACCATATGCTGCTGCAAGATTACTGGAGCTTCTGAAGCTTAAGACAAGCAAAATTGTGCCTATAAATAATAACCAGTTCAGCTGCGGTATATATATCTGCCCGCGTTCATCCTGTGAAGTATGTATTATCCTTACCCTTGGCAGGAAACCTAATTGCAGAGCCTGCTGTGTTATTGAAAATGCGCCTGATATCAGTGCCTGTGAGGCTATTACGGTAGCTATTGTGGATATTGCTACCATTGGATATAATGCCCATTCAGGTGCCAGGTAATAGAACGGATTTTCAGCGGCCGCAGGATTCTGAAGCATCATTGCTCCCTGTCCGAAATAATTAAACAACAGGCACGGAAGTACCAAAGTAAACCATGCTATTCTTATCGGTTTTGGGCCGAAATGTCCCATATCAGCATATAAAGCCTCTCCACCTGTAACAACCAGAAATACTGAGCCAAGTATCACGAAACCATGGAATCCGTTATGTAAAAAGAAATTAACAGCATATACCGGATATACTGCATGAATAACTTCAGGGTTTTTTACAATTGCTGCAATTCCAAGTGACGCAATAGCAATGAACCACACTATCATAATTGGTCCAAATACTGCACCAACTTTACCCGTTCCTCTTTTTTGAAAATAAAACAGTAAGAATAAAATTATAATGGTTATAGGTATTACGTAGTGCTCTAAAGCCGGAGTTGCAACTTCAAGACCTTCAACGGCACTGAGTACCGATATTGCCGGAGTGATTATACCGTCACCATAAAGCAATGCAGCACCAAACAATCCCAGGCTAATTATTATCATAAAGCCAAGACCCTGTTTGCGAGGTCTTACAAGCTCCATTAACGCAAGTATTCCGCCTTCACCTTCGTTATCTGCACGCATAACTATGATAAGATATTTTATGCATATAACAATGATAAGTGCCCAGAATACCAATGAAAGTACTCCAAGAACATTATCGTGAGTAGGTTTTACTCCATGTACTTCAGAAAAACATTCTTTCAGCGCATATAAAGGACTAGTACCGATATCGCCATATACGACACCTAAAGCACCTAATGAGAGATAAAGAAGATATTTTAGATTTTTTTTATGTGTACCGGGCTCACCCGTAGAATTATTTGTAGTATCTGTACTTATACCTGGTATTATTAATTAAACATGTAATACAATTTTATCGATAACTCAAAAAAGTATTTCAACTAATTTAGCAAAAAGCGATTCATAATAAAATATAAATATAAATATCACATTAATTTAACTTTAGGCAAAACAATAACTTAAATTAGAACAACTATATTAAATATACATTTCAGGTACTCTTAATATCAATTAAAGTTATTCCGTATAATCAAGTAAAAACCTATAGTTTATCTGCGTGTTAGATATAAATTGTTCCCAAATATTTTATTCATTTACCAAAAATTGCACTTTCAATTAAAAATTGATAAAATTATATTGTAGAATTATGAGTAAAATATTATTTCAAATAAATTACGATGTACACCCTGAAAAACGGGACGATTACCTGGCTTCGATAAAGGAACTGGAATCTTATATGAATTCTAAAACAGACCATAATTATATGGTTGTTGAAGATAAGAATAAAAAGAACAGTTTTACAGAAGTTTATATCCTTAAGGATGAAGCTGAATTTGAAGGTATGGAAGATGAAATGGATGATACCATTTACGGTCTCACTACCAAGATCTTAAAGGATTTTGTTGTAGACGGCAAAACGAGGTATTCAACATATTACGGGATAGACTGATTTTTTTTATTTTAAGGTCCCTGCTGGATATTTGCGAACAGCCGTTAGCCGCTGCAATCCCTTTATATCTGGACACATAGAAAACATTATTATTGTTAATTTAGTCCGGAGCAACAAAACAATTTGGCAAAACTCAGCAAAAATAAAAGAGAGTTCAAAACCGATAAGACGGTAAAATTTCTTATTGCCTTTATCACAGTTATACTTATAACTGCAATGTTTCCAAAGTACGAAACCATTGAAACCGACTATATGGTCGGTATGGTATGGAGCAAAGAGGATCTTATTGCTCCTTTCAGCTTTCCTGTATATAAAAGCGAATCAGTATACAAAAAGGAAGTTGAAGAAGCGGGAAGTAAAGTATACCCTGTGTTTGATGTTAACAGCAGGAAAACGGGTGATTCAAACTGGCTGGACTCCCTTAATGCTGAGTACTCGAAACTGATAAAGGCTGTTGATTACAGTACAGATTTCCAGAGGGAAAGAACACTGCCTGAAGAAAAACGCACTACAAGCGAGCAGACCCTTAATAAATTAAAATCAGAGCTTGATATTACATTAACTGAAGCGGAGTGGAGCAGCCTTACAGGCAGCCTGAATAACTCTGCTTCAATAGATGCATTTAAGAAGAAAATAATCCTAGCACTTAACCAGGTTGGCGATCAGAAAATAATTGATATTCCCAAGTCAGGTATCAAAGCCGGCAAAATTGCATTTGTAAAAAATAGAATAGAAGAGAATATAGATCTTTCTGATATCCGTGATATCAATGAAGTTGAAAATATCCTTAAAAATGAATTTAACGGATTTTATAAAAATCCGGAGCTTTCCAGTGTTTCCCTTAAGCTTGCAAAGCTGTATATATACCCTGACCTGAAATATAATAATGAAGAAACACAGAAAATATTATCTTCTGTTACCGATGCCGTTCCCAAAACTTTCGGTTTGGTTAGAGAGAACGAGCGCATAGTAAGCAAACATGAGCCTATAAACGAAGTTACAAAGCTTAAGCTGGAATCC
>CAZOAP010000303.1:0-3993 GCA_964577645.1 uncultured Ignavibacteriales bacterium | reverse complement strand
TAAATATTTTGAGCCATCAACAAAAGAATTTATGATAAACTACAGGGTCGGGAATCTTGAGGCATTAGTAGAAGAGCTGAAAAAAGCTGATGTTACTATTGTAGATAAAATTGAAACATATGATTACGGTAAGTTTGTGCATATAATGGATCCTGAAGGAAATAAAATTGAGTTATGGGAACCTATTGATTAGCATGTCGCAAACAGCCTGTAAGATTGTCGTATATACATTGTGATAGCTCGATTTTATTTGCGAGATTTGTATAAATTAGAAACCATTTATAGAATAATTTAAAGAGCGAAAAATTTATGGCTGATATCAATCCACACATTAACTTTAACGGAAATGCAGAAGAAGCATTCACTTTTTACAGATCAGTTTTTGGCGGTGAATTCACAAAAGTTTTGCGTTTTAAAGACCTTTCAAGCCCTGAACATCCGGTAGCAGAAAATGAAGCAAATAAAATCATGCATATTGCATTGCCGATTGGCAATAGTGTTCTGATTGCAAATGACGTACCGGAATTTATGGGAAGGACAAATGAAAACGAAAACAGGTCTAAAATATCTGTAAGTGCTGAAAGCCGTGAAGAAGCTGATAAAATATTCAAAGGGCTTTCAGCCGGCGGGGAGATAGAGTTTCAGATGGATGAAAGTCCATGGGGTTCTTATTTTGGTGGCTTCAGAGATAAATATGGTATTGAATGGATCGTTGAATATGAACCAAAAAAATAAAAAGCTTAATTCAAAATCGAGTAGTAAAACCAGATAGGCATAATCAATACAGGAAAACGATGGTAAGATTTTTTATTGAATGAAATATTGGAAGAATGACCCCCTCTAACTCCCCCTCATAGGGGGAGAACAAAAGCAAATATGATCTTCGTGCACTTAGAGTCTTAGTGGTGAAGTTTTAATTATTCAGCACATATACAATAATATTGGTACCCATCTTAAAGGCTTCTTCACGCTTTTCGGGTGGATCTTCATGCTCTCTTGGTTCTGCCCAGCCATCTGAAATATTGGTCTCATATGTATAGTAGACACATAGCCTGCCGTTTAAAAAATAGCCGAATCCCTGCGGCGGTTTGCCGTCATGTTCATGTATCTTAGGCAGTCCGTTGGGAAAGCTGAATTGTGAATTGTAAATTTTATGGTCAAAGGGCAGCTCCTGCATTTTCTGGTCAGGGAAGACCTTATCCATCTCACGCCTGAAGGCTTTATCCATACCGTAATCATCATCTGCATATAAAAATCCCCCGCGCTCAAGGTACTGCCTTAAGCGTTTTACCTCAGTATCACTGAAAGAAATATTACCGTGCCCGGTAATCAGTATAAAAGGAAAATTGAAAATGTCATCTGAGTTTATATCAACTGAATAGAACTTTGACTCATCTACATCAATTGATGTGTTCTTCTTAAGATAATCCATCATATTCACTTCGGCCGAGGGGTCGTTATACCAGTCACCGCCGCCTGAGTATTTTAAACGGACAATCTTAAATGAGGATGATAGTTTGTTAATACCGTCATTCTGACCGTAAATTACAGTTACAAAAAAGAGAGCTATAAAAATTTTCAGAACTAATTTCATATCAGTGGTATTAACAAAATGGTATTGTAAAAAAATCCGTATTTATAATTAATCAAGCTTTTTCATCCTGACAGTTGAGCGTGAAAGAAAATGACCGCCGGCTTCACCCCATGAATAATTATAGCTTAAATCGCCTTCATCCCAAAGCTCAATTGTAATTTCCTCACGGAAAATATTATTATCTTCAGGGTCACCAAAGCCGAAAATGAACAGGCAGTGTTTTGGCGATACCTGGCGGAACCTTCTGAGATCAAACCTAGCCATAGTTCCGATATTATTATTCAGTGTCCATAATGTAAGCTTATTTTCGCTGTCATTGCATATCAGGGTATACTCTTCATTATATAAAATGGTTTCATGGTTATAAAGCGTTGTATCTTTATTGAACTCGTTTCCTTCAATCCCCACTGCTTTATACCTTAATGATACACCTTTATTATTTACCACAGATTTTAAGCGCAGTGTTCCGCGGAATTCTTTATTTTCGTGGTTGATACCCAGACCCATATAGTTTCCGTCTCTTTTAGTCAGGATATCAAGCAGGTTTATTTTTTTATTTTTTGCAGCCAATATATTTTATTTTTCTTTTAATTTTTCCCAATCATCAAGTAACAGGCTGTATAGCTTAAGGTCATGAAACTCGCCTTTTGCAAACAGTTTTTTCCTCATTATGCCTTCGTATGACATTCCGCATTTTATCATTACACGTTCACTTGCAGTGTTTGGAAGCTTGCATGTAGCTTCAATCCTGTTTAACCGCATACGCTCAAAACCGTACCTGATAACTTCCCGGAAAGCTTCGGTGATGTAACCCTTATTCCAGTACTCCCTTGAAAGTGCATATCCGACCTCACCGCATTTATTGGGAAGTGACCATACATGATAACCGATAGTACCAATTAGCTTACCAAGATCTTTGTGAATTATACCCCAGGGACTCGGGATACCATCTTCGTATTGCTGCGTTATAAATCTTAAATAATGCATTGTATCAGAAATGTTCCGGTGATACTCCCATGTAACATGCTCGGCAACCTCAGGTACTGAGGCATATTCAAAAACATCACCTGCATCACGCATTGAAAGCTTCCTCAGCCTGAGTCTTTGGGTTTCAAGTATGGGAAGGCTTTTAAATATTTCGTATACTTTTTCAGTCATATTAAAGAAGTAAGAATTTAAATTTATCTGAAATTGATTTTATAAAACAGGAAAATAGTGTTGCTTAATGTTCAAACCAAACAATTATACGGCTTTAATAAGTACCTAATAATTGATGGGATTGTTATTTGAAACAGATATGAGTAATTTTGACCTTATACTACAAAATTATGTCTGAAAATTACATAGAATTAAAGAAAATTTACGAGGGTAAAGCTAAAAAACTTTATTCATTAAAAGGGCATCCGGACCTGTTATTGCAGGAATTTAAAGATGATGCCACTGCATTTAATGCACAAAAAAAAGGCAAGATCTTAAACAAGGGTATCATAAACTGCGAGCTTACTACATTCATTTTTACTTACTTAAAGAAAAAGGGTGTGAGAAATCATTTTATTAAACAGATCTCTCCCAATGAAATGATCATCAAGCATCTTAAGATAGTACCTATAGAAGTAGTAGTAAGGAATATAGCTGCAGGAAGCTTGCTGAAAAAAACCCGTTTCAAAGAAGGGCATCAGCTTGCCAAACCAATTGTTGAGTTTTACTATAAAGATGATGCACTTGGTGACCCCATGATAAGTGACTCTCATGCGCTAGCAATGAAAATTGCTACTGAAAAAGACCTGAAAACCCTGAAACAAATGTCTGAGAAGATCAATACAATACTTAAACCTTTCTTTTTAAAAAGGGGATTAAGGCTTGTTGATTTCAAGCTTGAGTTCGGAAAGGACAGAACAGGCAAAATTATGCTGGGTGATGAAATTACTCCGGATACATGCAGGTTATGGGATAAGAAAACAAACAAAAAGCTGGATAAGGACCGTTTCAGGTTCGATCTTGGCGGAGTTAATGAAGCTTATGCTGAGGTCAGAAAAAGGATCTTAGGAAAGTAATTACAGGAAAAGCTTGAGACTTACAATATACGGCAGAGGTACGGTCATAACAGTGCTTGTTATTACCCTGGCAATGGATATTATTGCTTTGCTGATACCCAATGAAATTGCTAAAACTATACTGCTTATTATTTCGGTTTTCCTGATATCGTTTACATTATATTTTTTCCGTGACCCGCTGAGGGAAATACCAAAGGACCTGAAGCCGGGTGATGTACTTTCACCTGCTGACGGAAAAGTTATGATGATAGAAGAAGTTGAGGAAAATGAGTTCCTGAAAGCACCTGCCAAGGTTATAGGGATTTTTCTATCACCATTGAATGTTCATGTAAACAGGGTGCCCAT
>CAZOAP010000302.1:0-4045 GCA_964577645.1 uncultured Ignavibacteriales bacterium | reverse complement strand
ATTTAATTGGTTAGTCTGCAAGAATTGCAGTAAAGTATTTATCGACTTTAGTAATGACAATAAGATCGCAATATTGGAACATATTATGTATGAAAACAATTGCGAGAAATGTGGTAAAGCAGCTTTGATTTCTGTGATACAAACTCCAACTTTAATTAAAGATTTTGATAATGTGCATCTTGCAGATATATTACATAACATACAAATAGAACTACTAGAAGCTAGTAAAATAGTTTTTATTGGGTATTCATTACCATTAGCAGATTTCGATTTTAGATATATTCTTAAACGATGCATACGTTCACTCCCAGAAATAAAAATAGAAGTTGTTCTATTAGAAACTGACAATAAATATGAGGAGATTTTGGATAGATATAAAAGATTTTTTGGGAATCAAATAAATATAACAGGTAATGAAGGTATTGGTTCTGAAAATTATTTCAGCAAACATAGTATATTTAAATGGTTATAAACTATACTTAATTATCATTTATCAAATCGTGAATATATGGAATATCAAGATATATTATTGGTTTTAAGTGGCGGTTTCGTAGGGCTTTTTTCAAATATATTTATTGAATTATTTCGTAGACGTGCGGTTAATAGGGAAGCATATCTAGCTTTAAGATCTGAAATCGAAGCAAACATTGAATCCGCTGAGAATGCTGAAATGAGTACTTATTTATGGAGCGATAATATCTATAAAGCAAATCTAAATCATTTAAAGTTATTTAAACCAAAAATAAAGGAAGTTGTAAAATTTTATTATAAGATTGAAAATTACAAATATAGGTACTTATTATATGTGGAACTTATACAAAAATATAATAATATTGGCAATGAACATAATAAAAGAAAAACGGATAATACAGTTTGGTTTGATGTAGAATTACAAAATGAATTAAAATTTACAAGAGATCAAATAAATAATGAAAATAATGTATTATTAAATCTTGCAAAGGAAATATCAATATTAGGGAAGGAATTAATTTAATCGCCGTCGTTGGTGCTACGACTGTCCTAGCAGTTCACCAACAATAAAAGCACATGTCATCATATGCTAAGGCAGATTTACGGCCTACGGGGTTAAAAGCTATTATTCGTTGTTTGTGCTACGACTGCCCTTGTAGTTCACCAACAACAAAATTGGCAATTACATAACCACATAAAAAAAACAGTCCGCTATTACACGGACTGCTTAAATCGGGGGATACTGCTATATTATATAATAAAGCATGTATCTTAATGCAGTACAAAGATAATTTTAAACATTACCCAAAACCTTACCTGTTTGTGATAAATTTTCACCCAAAATCGTAAATGCAGGTTTTTGCAGTGTATTGGGTATAATGTTTTTTTAAAACGGCCTGTGAAAAACAGCGTATAAAAACTTGAGAACGCATATTATCAAAGCAAAAAACTGTCTGAGACGAAGTCGAGTTTTTTTTGCGGCTATTGCGTTCGAAAAGTTTTAGCTGTTTTTCATAAGCCTTGATTTTTTGGTTCTTTTGTTTGCCTTAAAACCGCAAAGCGGGATGAAGGTATCAAGACAAAAGAACATGTTAATAAATAAAAATACATAAAACCGTAATATCAACATACTGCTCCCCGTTGTTGGCTACGACTGCTTTAGCAGCATTTGACTTATCTGTATGGTCGCAGACTATACAGGAAGTTGCTACGCCTTGCTGAGTGGTAGGAGGAAAGGTTTAGCGAAGAGTCACCAACAAAAAAGCACATGTCACCCCTACGGGGCTCAACATTTTTGGATATCATTTAACTACCAACATATAACCCCTAACGGGGTTAAAAGATATTATCCAAAACCTTACCTGTATAAATAAAATAAATAATACCCGTTTAATCAGCATATTATAACACGGTTATTTTACCAAAACCATTCTCTTTGTATTCACATAACTGTTTGTGATAAGCGAGTAAAAATATACACCGCTTGCAAAGTTACGGGCATCCCAGCCTGCCCTGTACGTTCCGGCTTTAAGTACTTCATTTACCAGCACCTTCACTTCCCTGCCCAGCATATCATATATAATAAGCTTTACACTGCCTGCTTTGGGAATATCAAACTTAATATTTGCAGCCGGGTTAAAAGGATTTGGATAACTCTGATACAGGTTATATTTCAGGGGAATGTCAGAGCCTTCAGCTGTAATACCTATAGCCGGGTTGAATTTCCGCGTGAGGATCCAGTACAATACATTTGTTTTGCTTGCCCCGCCATCAAAGTTGCCTGCAAAGCCGCGGTATTTGTTATAGAAGACCAGCGCAGTATCAGGGTATGCATAAGCCTGCGCGCCAACACAGATAGTTGTCCAGTTAAATATACCTGTAGTTATCTGCCCGTTCCACATGAACACTGAATCATTCTGCAGCGCAAAATCATAGATATTTTTGCTGTATGATTTGCTGAGCAGCTCTTCTGTTGCAGGTGTTGTGGGTATTATCTGTATACCGTAAACGTACCGTATCTTCTTGCCAAAGAATGTTGAGTTTGTAATTAAAGAGTGCCACAGGTTGCCTACAACATGCCATGAGTTTGTGTATGATGCCGGGTAAATGGAATTATTTGGATCGATATGATAGTAAAAATGCGCCGCTCTTATTTCAGAGGCAAGCATTAGCCTTCCCGTATTCTTTATGTTCTGGTTATTTGTTGCCATACCGTAAAGATACATGCCGTACCATGCGTTTGCTGCTTCGCTGCTTGATTCCTGGTTTCTGCCGGCACCGGCATCATACATTCCGTTTGCCCATGAATTTCCATCGTACCAGTCTATCATTCTGTGCGGAGTGAAGTAAGGATCTGCCGTGCTTGGGTTACCAATATCACGCAGTATATCAAGAATTTTACCGCCGTACTGTGTTACCCAGGCGGGATCTTTACGCGCAAGTGCTGCTGCCATGTAAGCCCAGTAACCGTATTGCAGGTGATGATCGTTATAGAATGCGTTCCCAAAATCCTGGTAATAACCCTGGTCGTATGAAAGGCTTGAAATAATTCCGCCGTATTTTGTATCATACATCAGGGAGTCCTTTAGGTTAGAGCCAAGTATAATAGGATTGGGCCTGCCGTTTAACCATGAATTAAGATTATATTTTAAAGTATCCCTTATGTTACGCGCAATTGAATCACACTGGGGGTATCCAAGTGAGAGCAGCTCATCGGCAATAACCGCTAACCTGCCGTATTTAGCACCCGTCTTCCCGAAGCCGTACACATCATTAGAGGTCTGGTTGTTGCCGTTTGGCACATGCGGAAATGACCTTGTACCGCAGATAGTATCATAATCATAAACCAGCGTTCTGTATAATGTATCGCGGTAATTTGCAGGCACGTTTGTTAAGTTACCCTGCGGGTACCAGTTTACATCCGTAAGGTTTTCTGTGAGCTGCCATGTTTTGCCGTACACTTCTCTCATAGTGCCTTTTAAGCAGGTAAACTTAAATGTATTTGATGTGCTGTTTTGAAGCATCGGCACATGATGCGGCAGTGCCATCATAAGAAGAGAATCATTGCCCGGTATGTTTGACTGAAAGCTGAAATTCATTGATGCGCGCGTTGTATCCGCTGTTATAGAAGCACCAAACATGCCGCCTGTTGGATAGAATTTTGCGTATTTATCAAGCAGCGCTATCCGCTGGGTTGAATCTGCTGCATTGGGGTCAAGATCACGTGTGGTAACATAAGCAAGCCGCAGGTATCCTGTAAATGATGCGCCTGTGAACCTTAAGCCGTTATTTTTGCATCTCATTGTAACCGGTATTGATGAATACAGCACCCATAACTGCCTGTTGCTTGTACCAACGTTGCCGTTTAGCAAGATAGTGAACTTTGTTCCGGTTATATCTGCTGAATCATTTGCACCAAGCACATTTATACCGTTAACAGATACTATTGGCGGCGCAGGGGCGGATACGAACGGTCGCATATTAACATAATTCATTGTAGCGTAGGGCATTCCCCTGACCAAAGGAGCTTCCATATATCCCGCATTTGGTGTGATGGTATCACGCCATCTTATAG
>CAZOAP010000301.1:0-4050 GCA_964577645.1 uncultured Ignavibacteriales bacterium | reverse complement strand
GCCGTAATTACGAAGTGCTTCCATAAGCACGGTCTTTGAGTTCATATCCAGATGGTTCGTCGGTTCATCCAGAATCAAAAAGTTTGATGCTTTAAGCAGCATCCTTGCCAATGCAAGCCTTGATTTCTCGCCGCCTGAGAGCACACCGACTTTCTTGAACACATCATCACCGCGGAATAAAAAACTGCCGAGTATTGTACGCAGCTGTTTGCGCACATCACCACTTGCGACTGCATCAAGCGTGCCAAGCACATCCATTGCAGGATCAAGTGAATCAGCCTGGTGCTGGGAGTAATACTCAAGCTCAACCTGGAACCCAAGCTTGCGCGTTCCCTCCTGGAATTCCTCTGTGCCGCGGATTATTCTTGCCAAGGTTGATTTACCCGCGCCGTTAACTCCAACCAAACCAATTTTCTCACCGCGCTCAAGCTCAAGATCCAAACCCTTTAGTACAAGGTTATCGCCGTAGCTCTTTGATAAGTTCTTAAGCTCAAATACTTTCATGCCGGAGTGTGTTGCAGGCGGAAAGTTAAAATGTATGGCTGTCTCTTCTTCTTCAATTTCGATCCGCTCGACCTTATCAAGCATTTTTATTCTGCTCTGTACAGCTGTTGCCTTTGAAGCCTTTGAGCGGAAGCGTGTTATGAAACGCTCCTGCTGTTTGAAATATTTCTGCTGGTTTTCGTAGCTTTTGAACAAAAGCTCTTTTCTTATATCACGCTCACTTACATAGTAAGAATAGTTGCCTTTATAAATTGTGACCTTGCCTGCGTATATTTCAACCGTTTTATTTGTAATAGTATCTAAGAATTTCCTGTCATGAGAAACAAGTATTATTGCGCCTTCATATGACTTCAGGAAATCTTCAACCCAAATTAATGATTCAATATCCAGATGGTTTGTCGGCTCATCAAGCAGCAAAACTGATGGCTGCTTAAGCAGTAATTTTGCAAGCGCAATTCTCATCTGCCAGCCGCCGGAAAATTCATCTGTCAGCCTGTCAAAATCCTTTGTGTGGAAACCAAGACCCTCTAAGATCTTTTCAATGTTCGATTTTATTTTGAATCCGTCAAGCAGCTCAAACTTATGCTGAAGCTCCCCGTATGTTTCAACTAGATCCATGTATTCATCAGAAGTATGATCAGGATGTGTTTCAAGCTCAAGCTGCACCTGGTCAATTTCATCCTTAAGTGCTGATATATCACCAACACCTGAATAAACTTCTTCATATATAGTCTTGCCTCCGAATGTAATTCCATCCTGCGGCAGATAGCCTATAGTTGTGTGTTTTGATACGGCAATTTCGCCGTTATCAGGCTCTATTTGGCCATTAATTACCTTTAGCAGGGTTGATTTACCCGCTCCATTTGAGCCTACAAGCCCTATTCTATCCTTCGGATTTACTATAAAGGACAGGTTCTCGAACAGCTTCTTTGAGCCGAACTGTACCGTAACGTCTGAGACTGATAGCATATTCAGGCAATTTAACTGAAAATCATATAATTTGCAGTAAACTTATTTTTCTCACAATTATGGGAACAATTTACATTATTTTACATATAATTAGAAAGAAAAGTTCATTAAAAAAGAGAATTACTTTACTTTAAAGGGATATTATAAGGAGAATTACCATGTTTAAAAGAATGAAAAATCTGATCATGTTTTTACTGGCTGCCGTAATATTGCTGCCATCACTAGCATTCGCACAGAATGATAACGATGATATCAATATGTCATACACTGTCTATACAAACAACATGTATGCATCAGGCGATGAAGTTTCAATTAACATTTACGCTTACTACCTCAAAAAAGGGGCGGAGTTCAATTTTAAGGTATATAAAATAAATGATATCGAAGGATTCTTCTCACGGCAGACCTCCAATTACCAGATCGATGTTCTAAGCCGTGACAGCTTAAACCTTTTAAGCATGTGTACACAGGTAGATGAATTCTCCAAACGTATGAAGGTTGAAGGCGATAACGATTATTATTACAGCTATGAAACCATCACTTATAAACCAAAACAAAAAGGCGCATTTGTAGTAAGAGTATCATACAAAAACAAAGTCGCCTATACAGGTTATTTTGTTACCGATATCGGCACAATTACAGAAGCATCAAATAACGCGCTGCTTGCATATACTGTTGATAGAAAAACAGGCGAGCCGCTGAGTGATGTTGATCTTGGTTTCTTCCTCGGTCCTAAGAAAATTGGTGTTGGTAAAACAATGCGCGGTTTATTCTATAAAGAAGTGAACCAGGAAGACAGGGATTATGCTGCAGCTAATGATGTAGCTTACCCGCTTATCATAGGCAGAAAAGGTGATGATATCGCTGTATCAGACCCGTACCTGTATTTCGGTTACGGTGCTAATATGTACAGCGTTTATATTTACACTAATCAGCCGGTTTACAGGCCCAAATCACCGGTGGAATTCAAAGGTATAATCCGTAAATCTAATCCCGGCGGATTTGAGAACTATCCCGAAAAAGATATTACTGTAAGAGTTAAGGATTCACGCGGCGCAGAAGTATATAAAACTGTTGTTAAGACAAATTCCAACGGAAGCTTTAACGGCACTTACCAGATAGAAGAAAATGCTCCGCTTGGTGATTATTACATATACGCTGAGCTTGATAAAGGGCAGCAGTATACCGGTACTTTTACAGTGGAAGAATACAAGAAGCCAGAATACAAGGTCGGCATAACGCTTGATAAAGACCAGTACTTAAATGGTGATGTGATTAAAGGCGTTGTTAACGCAGATTATTATTTCGGCTCAGCAGTACAGGATGCAGAAGTAGAATACAATGTTTATAAAAAAACCTTCTACAAGCCATGGTGGTATTTCAGCGAGTATAAATGGTGGTATGAAGAGTATTACGCTACACAGGATGATAATCAGAAGTACAATAACTCCGAGTTCATCTTCAGCGGAACCGGCAAGCTTGATAAAGAAGGCAGGTTTGACTTTGATTATACTGTAAAAGAGGATTTCAAATCAAAGTATAATGACTGGTGGTACTGGGATAGGGAAGCTAACTATGAAAGTGATTTTATCTACATAATACAGGCTAAAGTTACAGATAAATCAAGAAGAGAAATTTCATCAACAAAAACGGTTTATGTCACAAGGTCAGATTTCTTCATGACATCAAAGGCTGATAAATACATGTACAAGCCTGATGAAAAAGTATCTATCGAGGTAAAGGCTATGGATTTTTCCGAAAAGCCGAAACAGATAAGCTTTGAAGCAGTTGTTAACAGGCTCACATGGTCTGGCTACCCCGACTATAAACAGAACAAAGATTATGTCACAACAGTAAAAGGAAATACCAATGAACAGGGCGTTGGGACAGTTTCATTTGATGCGGGTTCCGAAGGTTATTATTCAATTGAAATAAATTCCTACGATAGCCGCGGCAAAAAAGTGACCGATAATACTTACTGCTATGTATCAAAAGGTGATATGTGGTGGTGGTACAATGAGTCAGGTGCCGTGCAGATCTTCCCCGATAAAGACAGCTATAAGCCCGGCGAAACATGCAAAGCGCTGATAGTTACAACTACACCCGGGGCTAATGTACTTATCACTACACAGAATGATAACATTTTAACGTACCATGTTGAAAAAATTGATGGTACATCAAAGCTTATTGAGATCCCCGTTGGTGATAACGCCAGCCCCAATTTCTATATCACTGCAGCATATGTAAGCAACGGACAGTTCTATTCTTCAAGCAAATCGGTTATGGTTATGCCTGATGATAAATTCCTGACTGTTAACATTTCCACAGATAAAACGCAGTATAAACCAAAGGATGACGGTACTGTTATGGTTAAGGTAACTGATGCAGCGGGAAATCCTGTACCGAATGCTGAAGTATCAATTGGTGTAATTGATGAGAGTATTTACGCAATAAAACCTGATAATACCAAGGATATCAAATCATTTTTCTATGCACCAAAATGGAATACAGTTAGCGTGCATTACAGCAATGCATACTCATATTACAGCTACTCTCGTTACATAAGTATATATGAGC
>CAZOAP010000300.1:293-4072 GCA_964577645.1 uncultured Ignavibacteriales bacterium | reverse complement strand
AGTCTGCTGTTGAGTGTTCTGCTGCTGTGTGTTTTGCTGAATTGTCTGCTGCTGCTGCTGGTTGGTTTTGTTTGTATCCTGTGTTGTTGTGGTGGTTTCATCTTTCTTTCCGCATGAGGGGAGGAAAAATGCTGCGCTCCAGAATGCACCCAAAACGATGAAGGTTAAAAATTTAGCTTTCATTAACGATCCCTGTATATATAGTTATTAAATTAATCGCTTAATTTAGTTATTGAGGTAATAATATTCAATGCAAAGAAAAAAAGAAGAATGTATGACCTCACCCCTCCAAAGGAGTCCTTCGGACCGGCCCCTCTCCTGGGATGAGAAGTTTGTAAATATATATTAAAGGATGACCTCACCCCAGACCCTATCCAAAGGAGAGTGGAGAAGAAGGTATCTCTCGACAGGCTCGAGATGAGGTATCTTTTTTTTAAAAATCGTTTCACCCTGAGCTTGTCGAAGGGTGTTTCATCTATTTGCCAACTGGATCTTTCAAACTGCGATGAGATGTATAAGATGATATAAAATAATATTATGATTATATGTATTTTTATTATCAAAAATTTACAATATTAAAAAGTCATAAAATAAATACAGCATTTTTAAACAGTTTCTTTTAATTAATTTTTAACTAAATTTGATTAATTTCCAAACATAAAATTACTAAGTTACTGTTTATCTATAATGTACTTAATCATACTTGGACCACCTGGTGCGGGCAAAGGTACCCAATCTATTCTTATTGCTGAAGAGCTGAAACTTAAGCATTTATCCACGGGTGAGATCCTCAGAAAAGCTGTCACAGAGGGCACTCCGCTCGGTCTAAAAGCCAAAGAGGTTATGGATTCCGGTAACCTTGTATCAGATGATATCATGATTGGTATCATAAGGGAAGCAATTTCTGCAGATGATGCAAAAGGCGGATTCATACTTGACGGTTTTCCCAGAACATTAGAGCAGGCAAGAGAGTTAGATAGTATAATGAAATCCCTCGGCTACGGTTCAGCCAGGGTGATAAATATCACACTTGATGATGACGAGCTGATAAGGCGCATGCTTGGCAGGGGCAGAAAAGATGATACCGAAGAAACGATAAAAAACAGGCTTAATGTGTATAAAGCGCAGACTGCGCCGGTAAGAGAACATTATAGCAAAAATTCCGCTGTTTTTGATATATACGGAATAGGCAGTATAAGCGAAATAAACCAGAAAATTCTGGAAGTTTTGAAATAAGGGAAGATGCCTGAAGATTATTGGTATTTGCCACGAAACGGGTAATTAAAACTACTAATTGGGCAATATTTATTCTCTTTATAATTAAGTAAAAAACATCAATATTTGATTGCAAATAAGGAAATTTCAATTTATCTTTGCCATACACAATCCAAATTAATAATATCTACAACTATATAATATGAGTTCACACATAAAAGAGTCATCTTTACAGGATGGGAAAATTCAGGTTTTAAAGCTAAAAGGTAATTTTGTCGGCGGAGATGAAACTGATGAACTGCAGAATACAATAAAAAAGTTATCTGAAGAAGGTAACTTAAAACTCGTAATTGATCTTGGTGAGGTTTCTTATCTTAACAGTTCAGCATTGGGAGTATTGATCTCAGCCCATGCAAATTATACCAAGAGAGAAGGCAAAGTTAAGCTTTGCCAGCTGAATAAGAATTTAGAGAATTTGTTTGTGATCACCAAGCTTAGTTTAATTTTCGATACGTACCCTTCGGAAATGGAAGCTGTTGCATCATTTTCAGAATAAAGAAAAATAATGAAACTCAATAATCTATTGGAGGAATAACTTAACTATGAAACAATCCGTTTTTATTACAATCGTCCTTGTTGTTGCATTCGTTGTATCATATGCCGTATTCAGTTTTGTTTTCGGCAGCGCAAATAATTTTAAAGGTGGAGATGTTGTATCAGGAACACCTGTTAACGTATTCGGTCAGATATACAAGGGCGGTCCCGTTGTTATTGCACTTATGACCATCAGTATCATGGTAATCACTTTTATTATCGAGAGACAGCTTTCTTTAGGCAAAGCAAAAGGCAGAGGCCCGATCGAACCGTTCGTAAAAAAAGTCCAGACACTTGTTATGGATAATGATATAGACGGAGCTATTGCAGAGTGCAATAAGCAGAAGGGCTCGCTGGCCAATGTGCTCAGGCTTGCACTTGAGCGGTATAACGTGGTGAAAAACGACCCGATAGACGGCGAAAAGAAAATGGCAGAAGTACAGAGAGCTATCGAAGAAGCTATGATGCTTGAAGTTCCTCTTTTAGAAAGAAATTTAGTTGCTCTTTCTACTATCGCTTCTATATCAGTGCTTGTGGGTCTGTTTGGAACAGTACTTGGTATGATACGTTCATTCCAGGCGCTTGCTACAGCAGGTACACCTAACGCAACAGAGCTTTCAACAGGTATTTCTGAAGCGCTTATCAACACAGCATTCGGTATTTTCGGCGCTATCGTATCAATTATCGGTTATAACTACTTCTCAACAAGAGTAAGTAACTTTACATATATGATAGATGAAGCTACATATAACATTATGCAGATTTTGACTGTGAAATCCAAATAAGATATAAGTAAGGTATTTTAATTAAAGAAACTATTTACAGAAAAAAATCAGTATAAAAAGGTAGAAGAATATGTCAGCAGTTAAAAAACGCAGACGTCCGGCACAGGCAATAGATATGACTCCGTATGTGGATGTTATCATGCTTATCTTGACCTTCTTTATCTTAACAGCACAGTTCAAAGCAGAATTAGCAGAAGATATCCAGGTAAAGCTTCCTAACTCAGGCAATGATACAACAAAGCTGCCTGAAAGAAATGTTATGACACTTGTAATAAACCGCTTTGGCGATATATTTGCAGATGTTGATAATATCAATGTAAGGGAAGATGTACTTGGCGATCCTATAGGTCTTGCTGCTTATCATCCGGATAGCACAACACAGCCGGGATGGACAAATCCCGCAAACCTGAATGATAAGGGTACAATGAAACGGCCTATTATTGCTTTTAAAGACAGGGAAAAGTTCAAAAAACTTTTGATAGATTTCAGGCTATCTTCTAAAAGCAATGTCGGCAAAGATCTAAGAATTGTGGTAAAAGGCGATAAAGAAGCAGATATTGGTGTTGTTCAGGACCTGATGGAAATTATGAAAGAAACCAAGAATACAAGGTTCTCTTTTGTAACTGATCTTGAAACGGACGAAAAAGAAAAGAAGTAAAGTTTTTATTATTCTATATAATAAGTAATTAAATAAGTATTTCCTGGTTTGCCGGTAAAGAAGCAGAACAGGAACAGGAGAAATTTATAATGGCAAGTGTTGAACAAGCCGATAGCGGCGGAAGCGAAAAACGCGGCCGTAAAAAGAATAAATGGCAGCAGAGAAAACGTGTAGGTTTTCATATTGATATGACACCCTATGTTGACGTTATCATGCTTCTGTTAACGTTCTTTATCATGACATCAACATTGAACCAGCCGCAGGTTATGCAGATCAATTTACCGAAAGGTGATGAGAACACAACCGTAAAAGTGGATATGGGTAATGTTGTATTCATAAGGATCTCTGAAAAAGGAAACATTGGCTTATCAAAAGGTAAATCAGACGGTACGGAAGAACAGCCGATAAAGGTAACACTTCCGCAGCTTAAGCAGTATCTTGAAGGCTGGGGAACCGCGAATAAGGATATGATAATGATCCTTAAGTTCCACCGCAAAGCAAAATATGACCTGATGATATCAGTTCTT
>CAZOAP010000300.1:0-283 GCA_964577645.1 uncultured Ignavibacteriales bacterium | reverse complement strand
GCAATTGAAAAACGATATAGTTTTTCAAAGATGGAAGAACCTGATTTTAAAGTTCTTGATGCTATAGGCGGATAGTAACTAATTTTAAAGCTTCACGGATTGTTTCAAATATTAAAGGGCATTCTATATTATAGAATGCCCTTTTTGTTTTACAGAAGATGCTGCCCTTTTTCAACAGTAAAGGCTTGCCCGGTACAGATATGATAGACTTTTTTCACTAAATCTATATATGATTAATCATATATTTGTAATATGAATCCTAAAGTACTGATAATTGATGATG
>CAZOAP010000299.1:0-4108 GCA_964577645.1 uncultured Ignavibacteriales bacterium | reverse complement strand
AATTGATACAGGTAAAAAAGCGATATCTTTATATAAAGGTGATTTTATGGAAGGCAACTATGAAACCTGGTGTGAAGAAATAAGGACAAAATACAGGTCTTACCTGCTTTTTATTCTGGAAGAAATAATAAAATTGCTGTTTACAGAAAATAACTACGCCTCAGCAATCCAATATGCAGAAGACCTTTTAAAACAGGACAGTTTAAATTTAACCGGCCACGAATATATTATAAGATCAATGGTTAAAATGAACAGGTCACAGATAGCAAAAGTACGCTACTCTCAATTTGTAAAAAACTACAAAAAAGAGCTTGATGAGAATCTGCCTCATTATTATATTTTAAGGATAGAATCAGTATTTGAGAAGCAATAATAAGCAGAATTTATCTTTTACCGGTCCCGTTACACACAGGGCAGCTTTTTACACCCTGCCCGCCGCAAAAATTACAGATTACCGTACCGTTGTTACATAACGGGTTGTAACATGAGTGCCATACACGTCCCTCACCTTTACAGTAATTACAAACCTGCTGGGTTCCGTCAGGCATGTTAACTATACCATTGTTACAATTGCATAATTCCCAGTTTCCCCCTGCACCGCCGCAATTAGGACATGCATAACTACCGCCATCACATCTTATGCAGTCCTGGAAACCTTGGCCACCGCAGCTGTTACAGGTATTTTCCTGTGAAAATAATATACCTGGTAAGAACAGTGAAAGAATAAATAAAACCGTGAAAAACGAAACTGATTTGGCTTTCATAAATCACCTTTACAATGAATTAATTGTTATTAATAAAACAATAAATTATTTTTGACAGCTCTTTTGGGATATGGATGAAAGCGGTAAAGGATTTAAAATTGATCCAACATTATACTGCAAATATAATTCAATATACCCGCGCAGAATAACCAAAAATATTTGATTACCGGGATATTTCCGAGATCAGGGAAACAAATGTTTCAAAAGAATTTAGTATTTAACAAATACTATTTATTTACCAAATACCTTCTGTTCACATTCATCATAATCGCAGCATGTATTACACACGCGTTTCATAGCGCTGAAATCTTCCAGCTCAATATCTTTCGATAGATACATATCCTTTACAGGTTCATTCCTCAACAGGTCTGTGCTTAAGTATTTTTTATTTGAATCAGGGAATACTGTAACAACAATTGCATCATCACCAAGCTCATTTTGAGCTATTAAAGCACCGATAAAATTAGCACCTGAAGAAATTCCTACTGCTAGTCCAAGCTCTGCTGAGAGTTTCTGCGCCATTATTATTGCGTCTCCGTCATGAACAGGTATAATATTATCAGTTTTATCAAGCTCCATAATTGCAGGAATAAATTCATCTGAAATCCCCTGGATTCTGTGTGAGCCAACTTTATGACCTGTAGTTAATGTTGGTGATTCAGCCGGTTCAATTGGATGTATCTTAACCCCCGGGTGGAGTTCTTTCAATCTTTTACCAACACCCATTATTGTACCGCCTGTTCCAACCCCGGCACAAAATGCATCCGGTTTTAATGAACGGAATTTAAGCTGCCACCATATTTCTGGTCCGGTATTTTCATAATGGGCTTCACAATTAGCCGTATTTGAAAACTGGCATGGCAGGAAAACATTTTCATTCTCACTTGCAAATTCTTCAGTCATTTTAATGCTGCCTAAAAAGCCCCCCTGTTCACGTGTAACAGGGTTAATTTTGGCACCCATGCTTGATATAAGATCTACCCTTTCACGGCTCATCCAGTCAGGCATATATATTGTTACAGGATGTCCCAAAGCTCTGCCTATAGCGGAAAAAGATATTCCTGTATTTCCGCTGGTAGCTTCTACTATCATATCTCCCGGTTTAATTCCACCGGTTTCATATGCACTTTTAAGTATATGCAAAGCCATCCTGTCCTTTATGCTTCCTGTCATATTGTGATTTTCTGACTTGGCATAAATTGTTCTTGGCTTACCTTTATATAAAAATTTTATTGCCAAAAGCGGGGTATTACCGATCAGATGTTTTAATCCTTTGAATTTTTTTGGCAGGGGGTAATTTTGAACTTCAGCAGTATTTTCCATAATGTAAAATATTATAATTCTGTTGTTTACAATATAAAATATTAAAAAAATAAATAGTATATAAATATTTGAAGCCATTTTTGATAATAAAAAAAAGAGCCCGAAACAGGCTCTTTTTTTTAAAATAATACGGAATTAATATTTATTTCAGTTTTGCGCTGTAAAGAATTTTTTCCATAGTAGCGTTGTTCTTTTCAAAATTAGCTGTGGGTGTAAAAACATAAAGCACATAATTTCCTTTGCCGCCGTTTTCAACAGCACTCATAACATACATCATCATATCAGTACCGTCAATTTTACCTCTAGCAACTGTTATGTAACCTTCCATGTTTCCCTCTTCATAAGCAAAAGCTTCGCCATCCGGATCAAAATCAAAATCAGCGAGTGCAAGGCCTAATAATTCGTCTGATGTTATCTGGTCATTTGAAAATATCACAAATGTTGTTCCAACAGATTTATCTTCGCTCATAGCTGTGAATTTTGTTTCTGTATCTGAGGCAATTGTCCAGTGTGATGGAGCACTGAATGTAAATTTACCGTCTTTTGAAACAAGCTCAGTCCAGTCAGCCGGAACATCTGATTTAATTTCCTTTTTAGGAGCATCAGATTTCTTAAACTCTTTTTTCTTTTTATCGCCCTCTTTTTTATCAGTTGTCTGGGTTTTTGTATCTGTTTTGGTGTCTGTTTTTGTTTCAGTTTTTGTATCTTTTTTACCGCAGCTGCTTACTAAAAAAGTAAACATAATTAAAACCACTAAAATTGAAGAAATTTTGAGTTTTTTCATAAAACCTTTCTATTTTGGTATGAATTTCATGCAATATAGTAGTAAATGCAATATAAACCAAATAATAATATATATTTATTTTATAATGAAATATTAATCCTGACATAAAAAAAAACACTTTCCTGAAACGGAAAGTGTTTTTTAAAAAAATTTACTTTAGAAAAATTATGCAGGTACTGCTGTATTATTCTGTATTTGTTCATGTTGTGCTCTTCGTTCAGCTTCAATTCTCTGTAATCTCATAGAATCAGTTTTGTACTTACTGTTAAAGAAACCCATTACATAATTCCTGAATATATACCACCAAAAACTTCTTTCTTTCAATGAATCATCAATAAGATGTTCAACTTTTTTATGTTCTGCGGGTACCTGGCTCCAGTGTAAACCAGCAGTTTCGTGGTGAACCGTATGTAATCCGTTGTTGAATAATAAAAAATTCAATAGCCCTGTAAAATTCCTTGAGTGATTCCATTCAGATTCTTCGTTAGCATGAACATGCTGTACGTAGTTAAAGATCAATACACTGAATAGTGAAATTTGCTGAGGTATTATTACAAAGTAAATAGCTTTTCTCCAGTCAATATATAAAGCGGCACCTATCCATAATACAAGTATCACATATTGAGCAATTGAAAGCATAAATCTTTTTTTGTTAGTGTTATACTGCAGCTTCAGATAATCTCTGATAGCTTTTTGCTGGTAAAAACCGCTAATGGTTGGATATGTAAGCAGAGTGAGAAAATTGTTCTTTTCACTGAATCTGTATGTTATTGTGTAGTCACCCAGCCTGTTATTCATCTTGTGGTGGTTCTTGTTGTGGGTGGGTATCCAGGCAAATACAGGGAAACCATAGAATACTGTGAGCCACCAATCCTGTAATGTATTAAGAACATCATTTTTCCATATTCTCACATGATTGTGATTATGGGTTATAACTGCTACAGAAACTGAAAGAAAACAGTAGACTATATATGTTACGGGGTGAACCCCAATTGTTGTCCACTGTAAAATTAACAGTATGGTGGTTAAAACCATGTAAATTATGGTCTTAATATCTGCTTTATATCTAAGCATAGTTTAAAATAAATTTAAATAAAATTAAAAACTCTTTAATGATACAATATCGTTAAAATTTGTGATTTATACTATTCAACTTGGCTTCCCAATAATACCGTGCGGTAGTGGTAACCATAAATAGATTGGGTAATAGCTTCAGATATTAAACCCGGTTTGTGCA
>CAZOAP010000298.1:0-4147 GCA_964577645.1 uncultured Ignavibacteriales bacterium | reverse complement strand
TTATAACATTTGCGCGTGCACTTGCTTATGACCCCAAAATACTTATTCTTGATGAGGCAACTTCAAGTGTGGATACTCATTCCGAGATACTTATCCAGAATGCTATAGATAAACTCATGGAAGGAAGAACTTCAATTATTATCGCACACAGGCTTTCAACAATACAGAAATGTGACAAGATAATAGTTATGCATAAAGGCGAGATCAGGGAAACAGGAACTCACCAGGAACTGCTGGAGCTTGGCGGAATTTACTCAAAGTTATACCAGTTACAGTACAAGGAAACGTTTGCATAATACCCATATGAAAAAGATATTTATAGCATCAAAAAATAAAGGCAAGATAGCTGAAATAAAAATATATCTATCAGAGTTTGGATATGAAATCTTTTCTCTGCTCGATATGCCCGATTTTCAGGATATTGAAGAAACAGGTAAGTCATTTGAAGAGAATGCTCTGTTGAAAGCTAAAACCATTTTCAATATCGTAAAAATACCTGTACTTGCCGATGATTCCGGACTTGAAGTCGATCATATTAAAGGTAAACCGGGTATTTATTCAGCAAGGTATTCCGGAAAAAATGCCAGTGATAAAAGCAATAATGAAAAGCTCTTAAGTGAACTTATAAATGTTGAATTTAATGAACGCACAGCTAGATTCAGATGTGTTTTGTGTTTATATGATGGTGTGAGTGAAAGATATTTTGAGGGAGTTTGTGAAGGTAATATTATAAATTCTCCACGCGGTGATGATGGATTTGGGTATGACCCGCTTTTTATACCAAAAGGTTATTCGCAAACATTTGCAGAGCTGGGTATGGATATGAAAAATAAAATATCTCACCGCGGAAAAGCATTAATCAGCCTTAGAAAATTCCTTGAATTGGAAGAAAATATGTAATTTTTTCAGTATTGAAGGTTTTTGATTAAATTTTTATGTTTGTAATCTGTTTAAATGCTGGCGTAGCTCAGCTGGTAGAGCAGCGCACTTGTAATGCGCAGGTCGGGGGTTCAAGTCCCTTCGCCAGCTCCATAAAAACCCGTCAATTTGGCGGGTTTTTTTATTAACACAGGTTTTTTAGGGAAAAACCAAAAAATATGAAAAAATCGGGTTTTTTTATCAAAAATTGTAACTAATTTTGTTTACTAATAATATTTTTAATCTAAACGTCATTAAATAACAGGTATTTTATATGGCTGTAGCAAGGGTACTTATTGTAGAAGATGATGCTATCACAGCTTTGGATATCCAAAAGACACTTGAGAAGCTCAATTATGAAGTAATCGGAATAAAAAGCAGCGGAGAAGATACACTAAAGCTTCTGGGCAAGCTCACTCCTGATATTATTTTGATGGATATTATTTTAAAAGGTGAGCTTGACGGGATAGAAACTGCAAGATTGATAAATATTCAGAAGAAGATCCCTATTGTATATCTTACAGCCAGGTATGATGATGAAACTATTGAAAGATCTAAATCAACAAATCCTTACGGTTTTCTTTTAAAACCGCTTAACGACCGTGACCTGAATTCATGTCTCAGGATGGCTCTCTACCGTTTTGAAGCTGAGGCAAAACTGCAGGAAAGTGAAACTGTTCTTGAAAAAACATTTAAAATGAACTCAGTTCTTTTTAATTTATTCAGCGGTCTTTTGTTGGTCATAAATATAAAAGGCATAATTACTTCTGTAAACAACAGCTCTGCAGAAAATGAATTTCCAACCACTCATTTTAAAGGAAGTGAAATCAGAAAGGTATTTCCGGGTAAAACCGGAAATAAGTTTATGGATCTTATTGAAGATGTTATCGCAAATGATACTGAAAAAAGTTTTGAGCATGTAATAAAAGTTAATGAGAAGAAGTTTCTGTATGAAACAAAGTTTGTTAAATATAATGAAAGCGAAGTACTAGCTCTTTTTACAAACAGAACTGAAGATTCTAATATTGAAAAAGCTTTAAGAGAAAGTGAATCAAAATACCTAAACCTTATTAAGAACTCGCCAATATCCATAACACGGCTTTTAATAAAGAGTAACAGGTATGAATTTGTAAACGATGAGTTTGAAAAACAATCCGGTTACACGTTAAATGAATTCAATGCCCTTTCAGATGAAGAATACAGAAAGATGATACATCCCAATGACAGGGATTCTGTAATGAAGCAGTATAACCAGTGGGTAAAAACAGGCTGCCAAGGTATAAAGAATCTTACCTACAGAATATTAAACAAGTATAATGAAACTATTTGGCTGGATAGCTACCATTATGCCGATATTGCCGGAGATGGTAAAGTGGAAGCTATAAATCAGTTATACCTGAATGTAAATAAGCAAAAGCAGTATGAAGAAATTCTGTATGAATCCAAGCAATTCGTTGATGCTTTTTTCCAGCAATCAATGGATGGTATCTTTATTGCTAAAATTGAGCCGCCTGTTAAATGGGATAAAAATAACAGTACAGAAAAGCATCTTGATCATATTATCAGTAACACACGTATAACAAGGGCTAACACACCGCTTGCTGAACAATTTGGAATTACTCTCGATGAGGTCCTGCATACAAACTCAATAAGCTTTTATGCAGGTAATATGAGCGAAGCAAAGAAAAGATGGAGGGATTTCCTTAATAAAGGGCATTCTCATGTAAACGAATATTTCGACAGGCCGGACGGAAGAAAAGTATTTATTGAAGGCGATTATTATTGTCTTTATGATAATTTAAATAATTTTTCCGGATACCTGGGTATCCAGCGGGATGTGACTGATCGGAAAAATTCGGATGAAAGGCTGCGTTTAAGTGAAGAAAAGTTCAGGGCTGTTGCTGAATCAATGCCTGCCCAGGTAGTTATCTTCCAGGATAACAGTTTTGTATATGCTAACCCGTATTCAGAAGTTTTAACCGGATATAAAACATCAGAACTGCTTAAAAAGAACTTCTGGGATCTTGTCCATGATGATTACAGACAGATAGCAATGGATAGAGGTCAAAAACGGCTTGAGGGTAAAAAAGTACCTGATAGCTATGAAATGAAAATAGTCGATAAGTATAAAAAAGATAAATGGCTTAGTTACAGTGCCAGGATTATTGATTATAACGGTAAAAAAGCTGTACTTGGTGTAGCTGTTGATATTACTGAAAGCAAAAAGGACCAGGAAAAAATAAAGCAAAGTGAAGAAAAATATAGAAATTTTGTGGAACACAGCTCCGAAGGTATTTTCAGGCTTGAATTCAAAAAAGAAATTTCAGTAAAGCTGGCAGCTGATGAGCAGGTAGAGCTTATCAGGGATAATGTATTTATTGCAGAGTGTAACCATGTTTTTGCAAAAATGTATGATGAGCTTCCTGAAAATATCATCGGCAAAAATGTAAGTGAGCTAAAATATCAAAACCCTGAAGGAAATGGAAGAATATTGAAATTCATCATGAACGATTACAATGTGACCGATGATGAAGTGACGGAAATTGATGCTGACGGAACCGTAAAATATTTTGTAGTGAATGTATCAGGAGTAATAGTTGATCATATCCTTACTAATATATGGGGTGTACAAAGGGATGTAACTGAAAAGAAAAAAGCTGATGAAGCTATTAAAAAATCACTCAAAGAAAAAGATATCCTGCTGAAAGAGATACATCACAGGGTTAAAAATAACCTGCAGATAGTGACCAGCCTTCTGAAGCTGCAGGCGGGTTATGTTAAAGACGAAAAAATTAAACAGCTATTCAGGGAAAGCCAGAACCGCGTTCAATCCATGTCTTTAATTCATCAGAAATTATATCAGACAAAAGACCTTGCACACATTGATTTTAAAGAATATATTGAAACTGTAACAACTCATCTGCAGCATTCGTATGGTATACTCGAGGACAGGGTTAAAATAAATATAGAAGTAAGCAGGATGAATATGTCGATAGATAACGCTATACCCGCAGGGCTTATCATTAATGAACTAGTTTCAAATTCTTTAAAGCATGCATTTCCTGATAACAGAAGCGGGAATGTTTTTATAAGTGCTGCTTTTGATGAATACAGCGATGAATATTGGCTTCTTATAAGAGATAACGGTATTGGATTAAAAGATAAAATTGATCTGAAAAATTCCGCTTCATTTGGCTTAAAGCTGGTACATACTCTTGTTAAGCAGCTT
>CAZOAP010000297.1:0-4147 GCA_964577645.1 uncultured Ignavibacteriales bacterium | reverse complement strand
GCTTGACGGGATGATTGAGATAGTAAGTAAAGGCGGTGTTGAGTTCAGAATTCACTTTAAAAGCGCAGATTACAAGGAAAGAAATAACATGAGCTGAGAGGAATTGGTAAAGTAATTGCCTTTCTGAAATTGTTTCATTTATCTTTAAAAAATTAATTAATCATATATAAAATATAATGCTTAAAATAAATATAAAAAGCTCTTTTTTTGCTGAAAACAGGAAAAAATTATCTGCCCTGATGCAGAAAAATTCAGTTGCTGTTTTTAATTCCAATGATATCATGCCCTCAAATGCTGATGGCTCAATGAAATTTCTTCAGAACAGTGACTTATTCTACCTAACCGGAATAAACCAGGAAGAAACAATTTTACTGCTGGATCCGCACAACATTGAAGCAGATAAAAGAGAAATACTGTTCATAAGAGATTACAATCCTGAGCTTGAAGTGTGGGAGGGAAAAAAACTTTCACCTTCAGATGCTTCTGAAATATCCGGAATAAAAACAGTAATGGAGCTTTCCAAGTTTGATCATGTTTTCCATGACATTATGTGTGACAGGGAAAATATTTATCTTAATACCAACGATCACGACAGAAGCTCTACAACAGTCGAAAGCAGGGATATGAGGTTTATAAAGTACTGCAGGAAAAATTATCCGCTGCATAATTACTGCAGGATATCTTCATTAATTTATTCCTTAAGGGCAGTAAAATCACCCGAAGAAATTGAATTAATGCAGAAAGCATGTGATATCACAGGTGATGGTTTCAGAAGGATATTGAAGTTTGTTAAACCGGGTGTTATGGAGTATGAAGTACAGGCTGAGCTTGCTCATGAATTTATCAGGCAGGGCTCTGCATTTGCTGATTATGAGCCTATTATTGCTGCCGGTGAAAATTCATGTTTTCTTCATTATATAAAAAATGATGATATGTGCAATGATGGTGATATTCTGCTGCTGGATATGGCTGCCGGATATGCGAACTATAATGCTGATATGACAAGGACAATTCCTGTAAATGGGAAATTTACAAAACGGCAAAAGGATGTTTATAATTCTGTTCTCAGAGCCTTGAGAGGCACTATCAGCGAAATGAAGCCGGGAATTTCTGTTAAGGATATTATCCTCATAACCAGGGAATTAATTGCAAAAGAACTTGTTGACCTGAAACTCGTCACAACAGACGATGTTAAAGATCTCAGGAATAAATCTCCGCAGTTTAAAAAATATTACCCTCACGATGTATCGCATTTCCTTGGGCTCGGTGTTCACGATGTCGGGAATTTTGAAGAACCAGTTAAACCAGGTATGGTATTAACATGTGAACCCGGAATATATATTAGGGAAGAAAAATTAGGAATAAGAATTGAAAATGATATTTTGATAACTAATGAAGGAAATATTGACCTGATGGCAAAAATACCTGCTGAAGCAGGTGAAATTGAAGAAATTATGAACAGCCGATGAGTTTATATATTTGCATAAGTAAGGTGTTTTGAATTATTATTAAAAAAATTTTACTAATTTCCCTGGAAAATGATGTATTTATTCATTTTTCAGGGTTTTTTCATCACGTTTTCCCTGTATAGCATATATTATTTTTAAATTATTATTTATATTACTAAGTAATAGAGAATCAACTATTTCAGTATACTTGAATACACTCTGCATCTAATTTCATAATAATGTATTAAAGTGGGTTTACGAATTTCAATTAAATTAAAATTATTTTTCACCTTATATTCATGTTTCTTCTATAACCAACGGAGTTGAAAGTAAATTCTTTGAACACACCTGAAAATAATAAGATCAAATCATCTGCATTATTGATTACCATAATTTATATGGTGTTTGGTATCCTTTGGATCACAATATCAGGTGAAATTGCTGTATATCTTAATAACGGTTCAGATCTTACACCGAAAATTGAGCTTTATAAAGGGATATTTTTCATTTTAGCAACATCTTTAATGTTATACCTGGCTATAAACCGGCGAGAAAGACAAAGAGAAATACTTGAATCAGAAATTGCTGCTTCAGAAGAAAAATGGAAAACTACTTTTGAAAGCGCAAACGATCCGATCTTTGTACTGGATAAAAATTATAATATAATTGAAGCAAATTCCAAAGCCCAGTCACTTTATGGCTATACTGAAGCAGAATTTAAATCAATGAATATTAAAGATCTGGATCAGGCAGGCAGCATTGATGCTATAAAGAGACAAATGGAGCGTGTTACAGAAAGTGCAGGCACTGAATACGAAGTCACACATAAAAAGAAAGAGGGATCGTTTTTTCCTGCAGAAGTAAGCACTAGGGCTGTTGTGAGAAATAATAAGCTGGAATTTATTCATATTGTACATGACCTGACTGCCAGAAAAATTATTATTGATAAGCTTAAGGAAAGTGAAAGTAAATACAGAACACTTGTTGAAACTTCCCATGAGCTTATTTGGTCAACCGATAAAAATAATTATATCACCTTTGTCAATAATGCATCTAAGAAAATTTACGGGCTTGACCCACAGGAAATGATAGGGCGGAAATTTACTGATTTTGCTACCGAAGAACAGATAACCGAAGATAAAAAAGCAATAGAAGAGGCAAAGAAGAATGGTGAGAATTTTATCCAGTACGAAAGCAGGATAACGGATGCTAAAGGTAACGAAAAATGGCTGCTTACCAACAGTGTTATAAGCAAGGACCCGGAAGGAAATATATCCGGAATGATGGGTACATCACTTGATATCACAGAACGTGTTGAAGCAGAAGAAAGAAGTAAATATCATAACAGGGTTTATTCTTTATTAACAAATATTAACCAGCTCATTGTCAGGGCAAAGGATAGAGAACAGATACTAAAAGATGCCTGCAGGCTTACAGTAGAGTATGGTATGTTTCAGCTTGCATGGATAGGTATTGTTGATAAAAGTAATGGGAAGGTAATACCTGAATATTACTTCGGTGATTCAACTGATTATATCAGCACTATTAATGTATCAATTGATGAAAAAGAAAATGTACGAGGTCCGATTGTAAGGTCATTCAAGGAAAAAAGCTATTATGTAAGCAATGATATTGAAAATGATATTGAGCTAATGAAGTGGAGAGATCATACAATTGAAAAGGGTTTCCGTTCATTTGCAACTTTCCCTATAGAAGTTCAGAATAATGTAGTGGCGGTATATAATATTTATTCAAGGGATAAAGATTTTTTTGGTAAAAAAGAAACAGAGCTTCTGCTGGAAATGACAGAAGATATTTCTTTTGCGCTTGAGTATCTTGAGCTGGAAAACGAAAGACATATAATAGAAGAACGATACAGGAATATTGTTGAACTTGCCCCGATAGGAATATTTGCACAGCTGGGCAATGTGATAACATATATTAACCCGGAAGGTTACAAAATGCTTGGAGCTTCATCTTATAAAGAGATAATAGGGAAAGATTTAAATGATATTATACACCCGGATTTCAGGAATATTGTTTCACAAAGAAGAATTATGCTTGAAAATGGCCAGCCTGCATCAGAGCTCGAAGAGAAATTTCTGAAGATTAACGGCGATGTTCTGGATGTAATGGTTTCAGCCATACCGTACCAGCATGAAGGTAAAAAAGGAGCGCAGGTATTCTTCAGAGACCTTACTGAACAGAAAAAGACACAGAAAGAGATCAATGATACTAATGAAAGATTTAAGCTAATAACTAAAGCAACCAACGACGCACTTTGGGACTGGAACCTGGAAACAAATGAAATCTGGTGGAATGAAGGATTTAAAGACCTTTTTGGCGATAATGATGATGAAATTGAAAAAGGTATTGAATCATGGATGAACCGAATTGCTGAGGCTGACCGAAATAGAATTAAAACAGGTATCTTTAATGCTATAAAATTAAAGCATGATTTCTGGTTTGACGAATATTCTTTTTTGAAGATAGATGGAACTTATGCGTATGTATTTGTCAGAGGTTATATTCTAAAAAATAACACAGGTAAGCCATATAGAATGGTAGGCAGTATGATTGATATTTCTTTCAGAAGAAAAATGGAAGAAGATCTTAAGTCCAGTGAAGAAAAATGGCGCTCTTTATTTGAATATACTCCCAGTATCATCTTTACTATAGATAAAAACTATAAGATAACA
>CAZOAP010000296.1:0-4159 GCA_964577645.1 uncultured Ignavibacteriales bacterium | reverse complement strand
ATTAAAGACAGTATAAAAAATATAAAAGATATTTAGTAAAAAACATAGATATTTTAATAAAATTTCATTATTAAGTTTACTTAATTATTTTTTTAAAAACAACGATGTTATGATAATTAAAGTTATCAGTTATTTTAATTTAATATTATTAAATTAACATTAATCAATAAATTAAAAATAATTAACAATATTTACTATCATTAACCAATTTACTTATTAAAAGAGGTAAGAGAAATGAAAACCAAAATAACAATTGCATCATTGCTTGTTATTGTATTTGCAGCCTACAGCTTTTCATTTGCTGAAACTGCTCACAAAGCAGCCACGGGCAAATATGTAGGAGCTACAACATGTGTTGGTGCATGCCATAAAACAGATAGCCAGGGAAAACAGCTTGATATATGGCAGAACAGCAAACACTCACAGGCATACAAAACACTTCAGACACCTGAAGCAGATAAAATTGCCAAAGATAAAGGCTTTACAACACCGGCAGCTGAAACACCGCAGTGTTTAAAATGCCATGTTCTTGGCAAAGATATTGATCCTGCAGAGCTTGAAGATACTTTCAAGAAAGAAGACGGCGTACAGTGTGAAACATGCCATGGCGCAGGTTCTGAATACAAAAAACTTGCCATCATGAAAGATAAAGAAAAAGCCAAAGAGAACGGCTTAATTATCCATGATGATAAAGCAGCATTCTGCACAACATGTCATAATTCAGATAGTCCTTCATTTAAAGGATTTAATTATGATGAAATGTGGGCAAAGATAGTTCATAAAAAACCATAGTAAATTACTGAAGTTACAGAACGAATCACTAAAACTAATTAAAGATGAAACCTAAACTACTATTGCTGGTGGCAGCGTTCCTTTTAACGGGGAGTCTTTATGCGCAATCAGTAAATTTCAGGTTTAATAATTATTTTTACGGCTGGCAAAGAATAGACAGCTTATCTAACGAATCAAGCGCAAAAACAACACATTTAAGAGGTTACCAGAATTACCTTCTTGAATTCAATTCAGGTCAGTGGAGCTTTAACACACTTGCACAAACTGAAGAAGATGTTATCAAAAAAGTTGGCAGAGGTTTTGCATACAGGTTTTACAACTTTTATGTAAAAGGCTCCAATTTATTTGGTGTGCTTGATGTAAAACTTGGCAGGCAGAATATTTTTGCAGGTACAGGCAGGGGAACGCTTGACGGATTAAACCTGAAAGTGAAAGCCGGTAAAAATAAAGAGTATCAGTTCAGTGTATATGGAGGCGCCCTCGCTCCATATACATATGAATTCAAAGAATACCCCGAAATAAAGAACAATTATCATTTCGGGGCAATGTTCAGCTATTATGGTGTAAAAGACCTCATGGCATCCGTTAGTTATTCAAATAAAAAACGTACGCCTGAGCCTTATACAACATTCCGTGCTGATAGTGTATACAATCTTGTTGAACGCACTATCACATTTGACGGACCGGCTGAACAATTGGCAGGTATTGACCTGAATTATACATATATGCTGAAGCATAATTTTTATGCTAAAGCATATTTTGATATAAAACAGAAAAAACTCTACCGTGCTGAAGCAAACGTTCGTGTTCAGCTGAATAAAGAGCTGCGCGGGTTTGTGGAGTACCTATACAGGGAGCCGCATTACAGCTACAACAGTATTTTCTGGGTATTTAACTACACAAAGAACCAGGAAATATCAGGTGGACTGGATTATACTCTTAAAAATGGTATCAACATTTACGGAAGAGCCGGAATTGTTCTGTATGAAAAAAATGAAAATTCAACATTTGATACAAAAACAAATTCCGTCAAGATACAGGCTGGGTTTACTCATCCAAATTACGGGCTGAATTTTACCCGTTACATGGGTTACTCAGGTGAGTCAGATGGTGTATCTGCTTATTTCCAGAAAGATGTATATAAAGATAAAGTTTCAGCTTCAGCTTCTGTGAATTATTCCAATTATAAGCTGGGTGACTATCTTGTAGATAAGGTAAATGCTCTCAGCGGACAGCTTGGAATAACATACCGTCCGATGCCGCAATTTTCAATTGATGTGCAGGGACAGTTCTTAATTAACAGGATCTATAAATCTGATGCAAGATGCCTCGTAGGTTTCAGCTACTGGCTTTTTAAGAAATTATAAAGGAAAAGTGATATGAAAATAACTAAACTATATATATTTCTGCTGGCCGGTCTTGTTATATTTTTAAGCTCTACGGCTTATCTTGTTAAAGATTCGGCTAAGCTGAATAAAAATACTGTAACAAAAGTATTTTCTGATGTTAAATCAGAAGGTACAAGGTATGATAACAGTAAATTAATAAAATTTGATCATAAGCTGCATGTAACCGATGCAGGCGTAAAATGTGAAGATTGCCATACAGGTGCGCTAAACTCAGTTTCTTCGAAGGATAATCTCAATCCAAAAAAGGAAAACTGTACTGGCTGCCACGATGTAAAGGATGAAAAGACATGCAATCTCTGCCACTACGATGGTGTTTATAAAAAACTGAAAGTTAACAAGACTGAAGTTATATTTTCACATAAACAGCATATTGAATCAGAGAAAAAGGCATGTACTGACTGCCACGTTGGTATGGATAAGGTTAAATATTCAAAAGAAACTGCTGCAGGATTCCCGAATATGGAAACATGTTACAGCTGCCATAATACCCAAAAGGCATCCAACAGCTGCGAAAACTGCCACAGTAATTTAACCGGGTTAACACCGCAAAATCACCGCAGCCCTAATTTCTTAAATGAACATAAGGTTGCTGATATTTCAAGTGGTAAGAATAACTGTATGATGTGCCACAGCGATAATTTCTGCCAGGCATGCCACTCACCGGTTGGATTTAACGGTAACAACAGCAAAGAAGGATTCTACGCTCCCTATTATACCAAAGAAACAGGCGTAAGGACAGACAGGACCGCTTTGCAAAAGCTGACAACTGCCCACACTTTGAATTATAAATTTACCCACGGACTTGATGCCAATCAAAAAAGCTTTGAATGTAAAACTTGCCACCAGCAAAGCACTTTCTGTGCTGAGTGCCATCAGAACGGCGGCGAGCTTGTAACAGGTATTACACCTACAAGCCACCAGGTTGCAAACTTTACAACATTCGGCGTTAATACAGGCGGCGGCCTGCATTCAGATCTTGCAAAGAAAGATATTGAATCATGCGCATCCTGCCACGATGTTGAAGGCAGGGACCCGGCCTGTGTAAAATGCCATTTTGATAACGATGGTGTTAAAGGAACAAATCCCAAAACACATGAATCAGGCTTTATGAGAGATGACAGGGGAATTTATCACGATACAGAAGGAGCAAATTGCTACAGCTGTCACACTGATGCCAATGCCAAGCCTAACGGTATTTCCGGAGTAGGTTTCTGCGGATACTGTCATGGTGCTAAATGATAAAGTTAAAATGTTACGGCTAAATGATAATTGAAATAAAAATTAATATTTTATGAAATGAAAAAGTTAATATTGTTTTACGGAATGTTTGTTATCCTGCTGGCAACAGTTCTTGTTTACCAGGGATGCAGTGAGCTGGATACCAGCGCAACACTGGCTCCCGATATGAGAACACATGCAGAAGGATGGAGCAATCCTAGCTCCGGCAACTTTCATGGGTATTATATTGCTGCCAATAAATGGAACCTTGGGGCATGTAAAACCTGTCACGGGGGCGACTATTCCGGCGGAACATCAGGTTCAAGCTGTTTAGGATGTCACTCAAACAGTAACGGACCTGAAAACTGCAGAACATGCCATGGCAATTCAGAGCATGCAAACCCTCCAAAAGCGCTTAATGGTGATACTTCTACAACATCACTTGGCGTGGGTGTGCACATGAGCCACCGCTTTTCAACTTATGGCGCGGCTTTAACATGTGAAGATTGCCACAGAGATATAAACGGATTTGACGATCCGAACCATATCGGCCCCAATCCTGACGGACAAGCTGAGATATTCTTCGGTCCGCGCGCCTATGATACACTGGGAGGTCCTATAAGACCCGACCCGACATGGGACAGGAATACGGCTACATGTTCCAATGTATATTGCCACGGTACGTTTAAAGAAGGTAATGTGAATGCTGCAGCTATCTGGACTAACCAGGGAAGCGTTTA
>CAZOAP010000295.1:0-4166 GCA_964577645.1 uncultured Ignavibacteriales bacterium | reverse complement strand
CTCAATTACTGAAGCAGTTACCAAACTTAAAGAGACTTCCAAAACAAAGTTCAATGAGTCTATTGATATTGCTATGAGGTTAGGCGTTGACCCGAGACAGGCTGACCAGCTTGTAAGGGGTACAGTTGCACTTCCTCACGGAACCGGTAAGACAGTAAGAGTGCTTGTTATTGCAAAGCCTGAAAAACAGGAAGACGCAAGAAAAGCCGGTGCTGATCATGTTGGTTTCGAGGACTATCTCGCTAAGATAAAAGAAGGATGGGCTGAAGTAGATGTTATCATTGCAGCACCTGATACTATGAGTGAGCTTGGAAAGCTTGGCAAGGTTTTAGGACCAAAAGGCTTAATGCCCAATCCAAAAAGCGGAACTGTTACAAACGATATTGCTAAGGCAGTTAACGAAGTAAAAGCAGGAAGAATTGAATTCCGTGTTGAAAAAGCAGGTATTGTTCATGCATGTATAGGCAAAGCATCATTTGAGCCGCAGCAGCTTGAAGATAATATCCATACTTTCATCAACCAGGTTCTTAAAATGAAGCCTGCAACTTCAAAAGGACAGTATGTTAAAAGTGTTACACTTTCAAGCACTATGGGTCCCGGGCTTGCAATAAGCAAAAACGAATTAGCACACCATTAATTTACTAAAAACAGACTTTCATGAACAAGCAAGATAAAGAACAATCAGTTCTCGAAATAAAAGAAAAATTAGATAAGGCATCAAGCATATACCTGACTGATTTCAGCGGCTTAACCGTTGCTGAAACCAATCTTCTGAGAGATGAACTATTTGAAGCTGAGGTAGAGTACAAAGTATTTAAGAATACTCTTGTAAAAAAAGCTCTGCAGCAGGGTGAATCAAAGTTCAGCGCACAGAATGAAAAGATCAGTGAGCACCTCAAAGGTCCTACAGGTATAATATTCGCGTTTGATGACCCGGTCTCCCCTGCCAAGATCATAAAGAAGTTTTATGATAAAGGCGAGAAACCGAAATTAAAGCTTGCACTGGTTGAAAACGTTGCTTACGAAAGCAAACAGTTAAACCAGCTTGCAGCGCTTCAGTCAAAGCCGGAACTTATTGCTTCAATAGTTGGAAGCTTACAGGCTCCTATATCAGGTATCGTTGGTGCTATCAACGCTGTTATCAGGGATCTTTCATCCATCATTGAAGAAGTGGCTAAAAAGAACACAAATTAAAAAATAAAAAAACTCAATAATTAAGGAGATACATTAAAATGTCTGTAGTAGAAGAATTAGTAGAAAAAATAAGCAACCTTACACTTTCAGATGCTGCTGAATTAAAGAAAGCACTGGAAGATAAGTTTGGCGTAACTGCTGCTGCACCAATGGTAATGGCAGGCGCAACAGGCGGAGCTGCTCCGACAGCTGCTGCTGAAGAAAAAACTGAATTCTCAGTTGTTCTTGTAGAAGCAGGCGCTTCAAAGATCAATGTGATAAAAGCAGTTAAAAATGCTACCGGCCTTGGTTTAACAGAAGCTAAATCTCTTGTAGAAGGCGCTCCAAAACCTGTTAAAGAAGGTTTACCAAAAGCTGATGCTGAAAAACTGAAAGCTGAACTTGAAGCTGCAGGAGCAAAAGTAGAATTAAAATAATTTTAATTAAATTCTATTCTAACTATAGGTTCTAACTGAAACCTAAAAACTTCAAAAAATACTTAAATTTATAATTTTTTAGACAAGCCATGCTCTAATGGCTTGTCTATTACCTATTTATATAAACCCCCACCGGGAGGTCAAAAAAAATGCCAATAGACATATCTAAATTCATTTTCAACGGAGAGCGTATCTATCTATCACAGTCAGGGAAACAACCTGATGCTCCTGATCTGCTTAATGTGCAGATACAGGCGTTCAAGGAGTTCCTGCAGGAAGATGTTGCCCCCCAGGAAAGAAAAGATACAGGAATGCAGGCCGTTTTTACAAGGAATTTCCCAATAACAGATTCCAGGGAAACTGCACTTCTTGAATTCATAGAATATAATCTTGAAAAACCGCAGTATTCAATACGCGAGTGCCAGGAACAGGGCTTAACTTATGCTGTATCCTTAAAAGCCAAGCTGCGTCTTTCAACCAAACCAAACAAAGAAGCAAAAGAGTATTCAAATGCCGTTGAGCAGGATGTATATATGGGAAATATCCCGTATATGTCACCTTACGGCAGCTTTGTTATCAATGGAGCTGAAAGAGTAATTGTATCCCAGCTGCACAGGGCACCGGGTGTTGTATTCAGTGAATCACTGCATCAGAACGGAACCAAGCTGTTTTCAGCAAGGATCATTCCGATGAAGGGTTCATGGGTTGAATTCACAACTGATATCAATAACTGTTTATTTGCATATATCGATAGAAGAAAGAAATTCCCTGTTACTACTATATTAAGGGCTCTTGGATACTCAACAAACGAGGAAATCCTGGATCTCTTCGGTCTGCTTGAAGTTGTTGAGAAAAAAGACCTGAAGAACTTTATGGGCAAACAGCTAAGCGATGATCTTATCGATAAAGAAACCGGTGAGTTAATTGCAGAAAAAGCTGCTGAGGTTGATGATGAGCTTATCGAAAAGATAAACAAATCAACAATTACAAAAATAAAATTATTTAAATCAGACAGGCCCTATGAAGAGTCTCTGATAGCCAATACACTGAATAAAGATGCTGCACAGTCTGAAATTGATGCATTGGAACAGATATCAGAGCAGTTAAGGCCAGACCAGGACGATGAATCAGCAAAGAACCTTGTTGATAAGCTTTTCTTCAATGAAAAGAAATACGATCTTGGCGAGGTTGGAAGGTATAAGCTTAATTACAAGCTGCATCTTGAAATACCTTCAGATAAAACAGTTTTAACAAAAGAAGATATTATTTCAATTATAAATTACCTTGTTGATCTTGAAGCAGGTAAAAAAGAAATAGATGATATTGATCACTTAGGCAACAGGCGTGTACGCTCAATTGGTGAGCAGCTTGCTGCACAGTTTAACGTTGGTCTTGCAAGAATGTCAAGAACAATACGCGAACGTATGAGCATCCATGATGAAGAGAACATAACACCGGGTAACCTGGTAAGCGCAAGGACAATTACAACAGCACTTGTTTCATTCTTCGGAACAAGCCAGCTTTCTCAGTATATGGATCAGACAAATCCGCTGAGCGAAATGACGCATAAGAGAAGAGTAAGTGCATTGGGACCGGGCGGTTTAACCAGGGAAAGAGCGGGCTTTGAAGTACGTGACGTACATTATACTCACTACGGCAGGCTCTGCCCTATTGAAACACCTGAAGGTCCGAACATCGGTCTTATCTCATCACTTTGTACGCATGCAAGAATAAGTGATTTCGGATTTATTGAAACTCCCTACAGGAAAGTTAAGAACGGAAAAGTACTCAATGAAATTGATTACCTATCCGCAGAAAAAGAAGATGACTTTATCATTGCGCAGGCTAATGTTGAGCTTGAAGGCAATAAAATGATAGAGAGCAAGATCAAAGCAAGATATAAAGGTGACTTCCCTATTGTAAATCCTGAGGAAGTGCATTATATGGATATTGCTCCCAACCAGATCGTAAGTGCAGCAGCAGCTTTGATACCGTTCCTTGAGCATGATGATGCGAACAGAGCGCTCATGGGATCCAATATGCAGCGCCAGGCCGTTCCGTTATTAAGGCCTGAAGCTCCGTTAATTGGTACAGGGTTCGAAAAGAAAGTTGCAAACGATTCAAGGACACTTATCCTGGCTGAAGCTGATGGTGTTGTTGAACACGTTTCAGCTGACAGGATTGTTGTAAAATATGATATAGATAAAAATTCAGACGAAGCTTTACTCAGCTTTGATGATGAAGAAATAAAAGAATATAACCTGATAAAGTTCTTAAGAACCAACCAGGATACATCTATCAACCAGAAGCCTATTGTTAAAGTTGGCCAGCGCGTTAAAAAAGGCGAGTGCCTTGCTGACGGTGCTGCAACAGATAAAGGTGAGCTGGCTCTTGGCCGAAGCGTTTTAGTAGCGTTCATGCCGTGGAGAGGTTACAACTTTGAAGATGCTATAGTAATCAGCGAAAGAATTGTGGCTGAGGATGTTTACACATCAGTCCACATTGAAGAATATAACCTGCAGGTAAGGGATACCAAACGCGGTGAAGAAGAACTGA
>CAZOAP010000294.1:0-4211 GCA_964577645.1 uncultured Ignavibacteriales bacterium | reverse complement strand
TTTCGCTGTATTTATACTTCTTTGTGTATTGTGAAAGGTGGGTTTTCACCCAATCACTCATGGAATCATGTTCAAGGAATTGTGAACGGTGATTTTCAATTAGCTTAATTTTATCGTTAATATACGGTGTGATATTTTCATAATGATTGGGCTTATCAGTGCCAAAAAACCAGAACTGTTTGACAGCATGCGGTTCACCTTTTATAAGGTACCTGTTTCTGGCTGCAAATACTGAATCAAATGCTGCCTCAGCTATTACACGATGGTCACGGTGCAGCAAATTCACGCTTTCAAACGTTTTGTTTGCAGGGTCAAATGAAAATAATATATCGGGTTTTACACTTTTTATAATAATAGCAATTTTTTCGCGAAGTTCATCGCTGTAATGCAGGTAACAATCCTTATAATTCAGGAAAAAAACTTTTTTTACGCCAAGTACTTTTGCAGCCTTTAACTGTTCGTTATGCCGTGTTTTTATACGGAGGGCTTTGGATTTATGTGCTATCTTAAAACCATTTTCACCGTTGGTTGCAACAATAAAGTAAATATCATAACCAAGCTTTTTGAATTTAAACATTGTGCCGCCGCTGGAAAATTCTATGTCATCAGGGTGGGCTGATACTGCAAGTAATACTTTATTCATTATGATATCTATCCAGTTTAAATGTTTCTCCCAAATACAGCTTTCTCACCATTTCATCGCCTGCAAGCTCTTCTGAGGAACCCTGTCGGAATATTTTTCCTTCGATGAGTATATATCCCCTGTCAACTATGGAAAGAGTTTCATGCACGTTATGATCGGTTATCAGAACCCCGATACCTTTATCTTTAAGCTTTGCAACTATCTTCATGATCTCTTCAACGGCTATTGGATCAATCCCGGCAAAAGGCTCATCAAGCAGTATGAATTTTGGGTCAGTGGCAATAGCCCTTGCTATTTCTGTCCTTCTTCTTTCACCGCCTGAGAGCACAAAGCCTTTACTTTGCGCAATATGAGAAATACCGAATTCTTTCATCAGGTCATTTGCTTTATCTTCACGTTCAGATTTATCCATTGACATAAATTCGAGTACTGAATATAGGTTTTGATAGACTGTCATCTTCCTGAATATGGATGCTTCCTGCGGAAGGTAGCCGATACCAAGCCTTGCACGCTTATACATAGGCTCAAGCGAAATATCTTCGCTATCCAGTGTAATTTCACCGGAATTTGGCTTTATCATTCCTGTGATCATGTAGAAGGTTGTGGTTTTTCCTGCACCGTTTGGGCCCAGCAGCCCGACAATTTCACCCTGTTTTACGGAAACAGATACGCCATCAACAACAGCTCTTTTGCTGTATATTTTTACCAGATCCTTAGCTTTTAATATTGATGGCATGTTAATTTACTATTTACGAATATCTTTAATTTTGGAGATCAGCTCACTTAATATCTCGCCGCTTTTACCCGTTATTGTTTCATCCAGTTCATTTGAAATGACTGTTGGTTTTGTGTTTATTTCCACAACATATGCTCCAGACCTTTTAGCGATTATAGGAAGCATTGCTGCAGGGTAGACTTCTGCAGATGTACCGATCGTAAAGAACACTACGGAATTTGCCGCACTTTCCTCAGCCCTATGCAATGCATCAGCAGGAAGCATTTCTCCAAACCATACAACATCAGGTCTTATTAACCCGCCGCATTTTTCACACTTTAAAACTTTTTTCTCTGATATATCGATATCAGTATAGAATGTTCTGCAGCCAAGGCAGAAATTCCTTTCAATATTACCATGAAGCTCGGTAACATTCTTACTTCCCGCCCTGTGATGCAGGTTATCGATATTTTGTGTGATCAGATCGAAATCCTCAAATATATTTTCCATTTCAGCCATTGCGTAATGACCAGCATTAGGCTTAACATCTCTCATTATTTCCCGCCTGTGCTGGTACCAGCTCCATACAAAATCAGGGTCAGACATAAATGCTTCAAAGTTTGCAAGCTGTTCGGGTCTGAACTTTTCCCAAATACCTCCCGGGTCCCTGAAGGTTGGTACACCGCTTTCTGCAGATACTCCGGCCCCGGTTAAAATGGCAACCCGTTTGGCTCTTTTTAGTCTTTTTAATAGTTCAGATGAAAATTCCACTATTGTCTGATCCTGCGGATAATGGTTAACATTTCTTTTACTGCATTTTCCAGTCCGGTAAATACAGCGCGTGCTATTATTGAGTGTCCGATACTTACTTCATCAATTTCCTGAATATTGGCAATTGCGGTAATATTAAGGTAATCCAGCCCATGACCCGCATTAACACCAATACCAAGCTCCTTTGCCAGTACTGCAGTCTGCCTGATCTTTTCAAGCTCAGCAAGAATTTCAAGAGGATCTTTTAACAGTGCGTATTTACCGGTATGAATTTCTATCATATCAGCACCCATTTCAAGCGCCTGGTCAACCATATCGGGATTAGGTTCAATGAACAAGCTGGTTTTAATTCCTGCATCACGCAGTTTTTCAATTGCAGGGGTTATTTTAAACTCTGTTGCAACAAGGTCAAGACCGCCTTCAGTTGTCAGCTCTTCCCTTTTTTCGGGGACAAGTGTGGCCATGTAAGGCTTAACTTCACAGGCAATTTTCACCATTTCGTCTGTTGCAGCCATTTCAAGATCAAGCTTCGTTTTAACAGTTTCTTTGAGTATATGTACATCTCTATCGATAATATGCCTTCTGTCTTCCCTTAAGTGGCATACAATCCCGTCAACACCTGCAAGCTCACATATAGCAGCTGCAAACACCGGGTCAGGCTGCTGTTCTCTTCTTGCCTGTCTTAAAGTAGCAATGTGATCAATATTAATACAAAGTCTCATTTTATTATGTAATTAATTTGTGAATAATTTTATAAAAGCGTCAATTCCGATTCCGTAAGATTGGGATTTGTACCTTAGTACAGATATAACATCAACAAATATCATAACGCTCCAGTGTACAAGGAAGCAGTATATGAATGAATTTGAACGCCATGCCTGAATTCCCAGAATAAGGCCGGCAAAAATGGATGCAAACGTTTCAATTTCCGGTTTACCCCTGTGTAAAATAAAGAACGGTACCATCTGTATAAAAATTGCGTAGAAACCAAATTTTTGCTTCAACCCGAACATCATGTACCCGCGCCAGAAAAACTCCCATGCAAGCATATAAAAGCCCACAAAAAGCTCGTAATAAAGTAAAACGGATATATTTTCCCTTACGTATGGCCCCCCCTGCGGATATGTTCTTGCAAAGCTCTCATTTCCTGATGCTATCCATAGAAACGGAAGCATAACAGCAACAAAAAGCAAAGATGATTTCAGACCGAATTTGTAATCACCCACCCTGAAGCCGTAATCGGAAAGTTTTCCTTTAAGAACAAGAGGTATAAGTATTATGGGAATAATAAGCATGAGGAAGCCATCAACAGAAAACCAATAAAGAGCGCCAAAGAATTTATCATCATCGGTATCAAATACTTTCCTGAAAAAAGATGGTGAGGCATAATGCATTGAAATGAAAGTTATTACAGCAACACTCATAAAAATAAAGACTTCTTTAAAGCTTAGTGTCTTTATTGCATCAAGTAAAGAACGGAGTTCAAGTTTTAGTGAATTCAAATAATTTAATATTTCTTTTTAATTACGTATTGAATTGTTTCAGGTTTCATGGATATAACTGTACTTCCGGGAGGAATATCGAATACGGGGGTTAATGAACCTGTTGAATCAGCCAAAATTTCCCTGTAATCTATTTTGGCGACGATCTGTGAATTATCAATTTTAGCCAGCTGATTAACCCCGCCTTTAAGCTGTATCGTGACAGTTTGCGGGATCAATAATACTTCTTTATCATCCGGTGTTTCAGGTACCTTTATTTCTATGTTGCTGAATTCTTTTTCTGCAGTTGGCTCAATATTGATCTTAAGCCCTATCTCATTTTGTGAAAGCCACAATAAATTTGTCAAACTGTCAGAAAGACTTATTTTTCTTATAATTCCGGCATTAACATTATCAAATACAATTGTCTTGGTGTTAAAGTGGTCAAGGGTCCTTAATATATCAACAGCTCCGCCTATTTTTATGCTGTCCGGCTCAAATTCAGGCTTACCGACTACCTGGTATCCTTCTTTGCAGATTACCTGGAGTTTTGAATTTATCTTTACATCTCAAGTTATTTGCCTATAATATAAATATGTGA
>CAZOAP010000293.1:0-4281 GCA_964577645.1 uncultured Ignavibacteriales bacterium | reverse complement strand
GATATCATTAATTGTGCAGGCAAAATCACTCAGAAATTGAGATTTTTCCACCATTTTATGGCAAGTTTGCCGTATTTTCTTTTACATATTTTCCTCTTTTCTTACATATTATATTTGATTTATTACAATATTTCGTTATTATTGCTGCTTAAAATTTTATATAATTGTCGCTAATTCCATTATGGCAGAATCTAATGTATTTACGGTACTAAAGAGCTTATCGGAAAGTGAACTGAAAAATTTCAGAAAATTCCTTAAATCACCTTATTTTAAGAAAAGTGAAATACTGATAGCGTTTTTTGAAATGCTTATCAAATCAGGCAAAGAGGAGATATATCCTGATTTCCGCAGAAAAATATTTGAAAAGCTATATCCGGGGAAAAAATATAAGGATTCCACTGTCAGAAATCTTGTATCAGACCTCAATAAACAGTTAAATGAATTTTTAATGATTGAAAATTTCAGAAATTCCGGATTAGATAAACAAAGGTATTTAAACATAGAAAGACTGAAGAAAAATCTGCCTTCATATGGTTTCGATGAAAATTCAGATGCAAGCGGAACAGATTATAAATATTTTCTGAACAAGCATTTTCTCGAGTCATATAAATTCAATTTTTCTATTACCAGCGGAAAAGTTACAAAAGCAAAAAATATTGAAACCGAGCTTGCCTATCTTGAAGATTCGCTTAAATTTCTACATCTCTTATACTTATCCCAGATAAGCCAGTTTTATACAACTGTCCGGATCCTTCAGGTTACATATGATATTCAGGAAATACCTTCAATCATCGGGAAAATGTTCGAAATTCTGGAACCGGACAAAATAAAGCATGTGATATCAAAAGACGATGAGTTTTATTTTGTTGTAGAGTTATATGAAAGCATGGTGAATATGTACAGGAATCCTAATGATAACTGTTACTACTTTTTATATAAGGAGTGTTTTTACAAACATGCTTTTCGGGTTTCAACAGATGAATGCAGCATGCATATCTCTAACCTCACTTCATACTGCACAGGCAAGGCAACATCGGGGATTGAGGAATTCAACAATGAGCTCTTTGAGCTTATCGAGCTGACAATAAAGAACAAGTATTACCAGAACAATAACACAGAGCACCTTCCGCATGAATTCTTCAGGAATTTTCTGCTGCACGGCGTAAGGCTAAGAAAATTTGACTGGGTAAATGATTTCATTCATGAAAATTATATGAAGGTCCACCCTGCCGACAGAGAAAACATGAAACAGCTTGGCTTTGCTTACCTTAATTTCAATACGGGTCAGTATGATGAGGCTTTAAAGAACATTAATATGATAACCCCTGACTTTTTTGCATTCAAGCTTGATATAAAGAACCTTACGCTGCAGATATTTTATGAGCTGGCTTATTATGAAGAGGCATTATCGCAGGTTAAATCATTTAAAGAATACCTGCGAAAGGATAAGCTGCTAAATGCAGAAAAGAGAAAAAGGTATTTCAGCTATCTGAAGTTCACTGAAAACCTGCTTTTATACAGGGCAGGTACAAAAGATACGGATATAGGTTATCTAAGATACAGAATAACCAGCCACAAAGCCACAGCATTTAAGCCCTGGCTCACAGAAAAAGTAATGTTGCTGGATACCAAAGCCAAAAGATCTGCTTAAAACCCAGTCTCATTGCAGATATTTTCATGAAATTCGGAACAATTTTCCCGTTTTGGACGTATTGGATATAGTCTGTTATCAAATCAATGATTTGCCTGAACTACCCATAAATTCATTGAAAATTCGTAAATTTTAAACTATATTACCAGTTCGTATGATAAACAAAAATCTCGTAATTCTCACAATTTTTACAGTATTATTTGCTGTTTCTGCAGCTGTTTCACAGACCAAATACGAAGCATCTACAGTACTGAAAGAAAAATTCACAGATAAAAACGGCAATCCGCTGACCGGCAAAGGCGTTTTGATCGGTGATGTGGATTCCGGTGCTGATATATTCCACCCCATGTTCTTTTTTGCTGATGGCGGTGATTTCACTTTTATTGATGTAAACGGCGACGGAAAGCTTACAGTTGGCGAAGATGGTATTGATAAGAACGGTAACGGCAAAATTGAATCAAATGAAATACTGCGCTACCAGGAAATTACCGATAACACCTGGGGCATGTTGAGCACAATGGGTCAGGAAAGAAATAAATACAACCCGGAGTTTGATTTTTTATATATTGATGTTAACGGTAATAAGAAAAGAGATTTTGGTCCGAAAGCCGGATTTACAGAAAGCGACCCAACATACGGCGAGCAGTACTTTATTGCAATTGATGAGAATAAGAACGGTAAGATTGAAGCCGGAGAAAAATTAATAGGACTTAAGACCTCAAAGTTCAGGGCAATAAGGCAGCGCGATAATGTTATAAGAAGGCGCGGTGTTGATCTTATTCAGACTGAAGAGGATGAGAACGGGCACGGTACAGGTGTTGCAGGTTTGATAATTGGCGGCCATTACGGCGTTCAGAAGATACATGGTATTGCACCTGATGCAGAGATGATAATTTCAAGCATACATTATGATTACACTCCCCGTTTTGTGAGGAACTTCCCTGACTTAATAGGATTTTTGAGGGATGAAAAAGTTAACATAATGCTTTTTGAAGACGGCGAGTGGATGTGGGAATTCATGGATGGCTCCTCACCCGAAGAAGAAATGGTTAACCAGATGGCAAGGGACGGCGTTACGATAATTGGCGGTGCCGGTAATATGGCAGGCGGCAACATGGTTTTGATAGATACAGTTAAGGCTGATAAAAATTATACATACACTATAAGCTGCTCAGGAAAACCTGAAGAAGATTTCCCGAGAAATGACGGAGTGTTCTTCAGCTTTTTATGGCGTGATGAAGCAAGCAAAGTAAAGTTCACAGTTGAAACACCGGACGGCAAAACAAGCGATGAAATTACTGATGGCAGCGGAATTGTGAAAGTCGGTGCATATAACCTCTTCTACAGCCGCGATGTATCACCCAAAGGCACAGTTATGATGAAGTTCGGCGCATCTACACAGGATTCAGATATAGTAAGAGGAAAGTTCAAGATAAAAGTTACAAGCGATAAGGACCAGGAAATACGCGGATACGTTGTAGATGTAACCCAGTCATGGAGCGGAAATGCAAGGTGGATAAACAGCAATGCCATCACAGATGTATCAAATATATGCTTCCCTTCAACTGCTGATAGCTGCATGGCAATAGGGGCTTATGTATTTAACGTTGGATGGATGGATGTTGTAGGTGATCTCTGTTCATACAGCAGCCGCGGGTATAATATAAACGGCAAGCTTGGGGTAGATATCACGGCACCGGGCCACTCAACTTTCAGCACACAGAAGGATTTTTCATACCAGATCTTCAGCGGAACAAGCTCCGCAGCACCGCATGTAGTCGGCACAGCGGCATTGTTGCTGCAGTATGACCCGGCCTTAACGCATGAGAAAGTAAAAATGATACTGCTGAACTCCGCAAAGACAGATAAATTTACAGGCAATGTGCCTAACGGTGAATGGGGCTACGGCAAGCTGGATATGGAATCTGCAATAAGATATTTAATGAATACAACGAATTAAGATGTGAGACGACAAACGTGAAATGTCAGACGTGAGACGTGAAAAAATAAAGTAAAAAAGTAAAAAGAAATAAGAATAAACTAATAATATAATTTCAATTTAAGAAATGAGAAAAAACAAAAAAGAAGAGCAAAGTGCATATAAAACTATGCAGATGAACCAGAAGCAGCAGCAGCAGAGAAGGAAGAAAGTTGATCCTTTAAAAATAAGGGGCATAAAGTATATTGATTACAAGGATACCCGCCTGCTTGCAAGGTTTGTAAATGAACAGGGTAAAGTATTACCTTCAAGGATCACCGGTATCAGCGCAAAGATGCAGAGACAGCTGACTACACAGATAAAAAGAGCACGTCAGCTTGCATTAATGCCGTACGTTAGCGAAGAATTCAGACCGTAATTTAAAGATAATTTTTGAAACGGATAAAAGAGCCTGTTCAATGTGAACGGGCTTTTTTTGTGGACATTGCTCTCCCCCTTTAAGGGGGAGCTGGTGGGGGTATATGAGTGCAGAGTCTCTTTTTAGAAGACTCTGCACCGTACATACCTTATGCGTAAATTTATCTGATTTTTTCATTAATAACATGTCACTCCTACGGAGTTCTGACATATTGGGTTTGCTTTTTCTACAAACATAACACCCCTACGGGGTTGTTATATTTCAGGAATCACA
>CAZOAP010000292.1:0-4287 GCA_964577645.1 uncultured Ignavibacteriales bacterium | reverse complement strand
GCGCGATGCCCAACACGGACGATAACTCGCACGATGATACATTTTAGTATATAATATATGAATACAAGAACAATTCTACCGGTTATATTCTTTATATTTTCAATTAATGTATTTGCACAGCATACTGTAATTGATAAGCTAGAATATACAAACAACTTAAAAATAGTCTGGGAAGTTACTACAGATAATATGGAAGATGGAATAGGTGCGGGTTTATTATATCCTGAAAAGCAATTTCAGCGTTATGAATATCTGGGTGTTCCTAAAGAGAATTATAAAATAAGTGTGGTCCTGCATGGTGATGCAGGCAAATTCCTGGTGAATGACGAAGTATATAAAAAAGTCACGAAGTCCACTGACCCAAATCCAAATAAAGATCAGGTAGCAAAACTGATAGGACAGGGTGTTAGTGTAGAACTATGTATTGTTACCATGCAGGTTAACGGATGGAATGAAAATGATCTGCTGCCCGGAGTTACAATACTTGGTACAGGGGCTTACCCAAGAATAATTGACCTTCAAAACCAGGGATATAAATATATCAGGTTTTAATAAAGAAAATATAGATTTTTTAAAAACGGGCTTAATGCCCGTTTTTTTGTCACTCTTATCAATATTATATGTCTAATATAGCAGAACCCGAAATTTGATTATTTTGTTATAATTTATAGAATTAATAATTTTTGGTTTTTCATTTGAATTTCAGGTTTTATTGTATTAATTTTCGATTAATTCAATATAATCTCATAAATAACAGTGTATCATGAGAATATTATATACAGCAATACTGGCAGCCTTTCTTCTCAGTATCAATACAAGCCCCTCGTTTTCACAAATAATAAAGACCGGTGAAGTTGACCTGTTTAACCTGGATGTGCTGAATTTCTACTCCTCGGAAGGAACACGCTCACGTGTAGATGTGTACGTGGAAATACCGCTGAAGAACATGGAGTTCAAAAAATCAAAAACCATCAAGAATACCTATGTATCTAAATTTGACCTGAATATAGATGTAAAAGATAATGCGGGAAATGTTATCTATAATAATGTTTCCAAAGAAGAAGTGAGCACCCAGGAAACCGGGCAGGAATATTTATCTCAGAATTCACAGATATTGACAAGGAACCTTTTCCTTCCCCCGGGTGAGTATGACCTGATGGTTTCCGTGTTTGAGCAGAGCACAAAAAAACGCACTGATAAGGATAAGAAGATAAAAGTTGAAGATTATTCAACACCGCCGCTCAGTATAAGCGATGTTATGATAGTATCAAGGCTCTCTTCATCAGAAGGCAAAAAAGTTATCACTCCTGATGTTGGAAGGAATGTAGCAGCGGTTGATACATTTTACCTGTTCTATTACGTTTATAAAAACAATGATGATGAAAAAGTTGATGTAAACTGCAGGATACTGGACCCTGAAAAGAAGGAAGTCTATACCAAAAAAGAAACAATTGATCTTTCAACCGGGCTGGCTTTCCAGAATATGGTTTTTATGGCTGTCCCTACATCAGAGCTTGGCTTCGGCAAGTATACTATAGAAATTTCAGCAGCAAGTAATAACTATAACACTAAAACTGATTCATATTTCGAAAATTTTACAGTTGATTTTCCCCTGCCTTTAAAGGAAATTGATGTCTTAATTGAGCAGCTGCAGTATATTGCAAAAGGCGATGAAATGGATTTTATGCGTGACGCAAAAAATGATGTGGAAAAACAGAAACGTTTTCTGAATTTCTGGAAGAAAAAGGATCCGAGCCCGAATACAAAGCGTAATGAGGTTATGCAGGAATATTACAGGCGGGTTAACAATGCAAATAAATTTTTCGGAAATACATATACACAGGGCTGGCGCACCGATATGGGAATGGTATTTATAATATTTGGTGAACCCAATAATATTGAGCGTCACCCGTATGATATGGATGCCAAGCCATATGAGATCTGGGATTATTACCAGGATAATAAACAATTTGTTTTTGTGGATAATACCGGGTTCGGTGACTACAGGCTAATCTCGCCAATATGGGATACATTCAGATTTGAAGATAATAAATAAATAATTATTTAGATTAACAGAAAAGCCGCCTCGTAAATGAAGCGGCTTTTGTTTTATATATTTAAATATAAAATTTATAAAAATAATTGGAATAAATTAGTGACTAAAGCCAATATAAATTCAAAATATTTCCCACGACCTGAAGGTGGTGGCTATCAATGCAAAATTTAAAATATTATTTTTTTAAAAAAAATAGTGGTAAACGATCTCTAGATTAAAATACTTTATAACCTTTTAACTTTATAACTTTATAACTTTATAACCATATAACTTTGTCCTGTTTTAATATCCATCTTTTTTATTTTCTTCTGCAGTTATTACGTCAAGCAAATTGCGAAGTGACTTTTCATCTTTAATTTTATAATCACCATCTATCTGAATTGTTTCCACCAAATGGTCATTTCCTCCTACAGTGATCAGCCTTACAGTTGTTGTTGTAATACTATCAGCTTTTAAGCGGTAATCTTTCTTCACGCTTCGGAAAGTTTTAATCCTGGCGATTTCATTTTCCAATGCGCCGCGGCCTGATTTACGCATTTTTTCACCCAAACTATTGTAATGTGCCTGCAGGTCCGGACTCAAAACATTCCATGCTTTTGTCATATCGCGCTGTTCAGCAGCAACAATAAAAGCAACAACTGCACCTTCGGGTGTCTGGTGTATATTGCCGCATGAGTATAACAATACCAGAGAAATTACGGCTAAATATTCATAAAACTTAATATTTTTCATGTTTTTCATTTTCGTTGTAATCCTGCAATTATTTCTGTAAATTTACAAATATATTTTATCATTTTATGCAAAAATATGAAAATTAAATTCCTACTGGCTATAGGCTTTCTGCTGATTTTGTGTAATTTAACGCATACGCAGAATCCCGGTGATGTTGTAATAAATGAAATTATGTATGCCCCAACACCAAGTACAAATGAATGGTTTGAGCTCTATAATAATACATCTTCACCGTTCAGCATGGCTAACTGGAAATGGAAAGATGCTACAGCCACTTTAAGGATATTCACCACACAGAATATTAATCTTCCGGCAAATGGTTTTGCAGTTATTTGTGAAGATTCAACAGCTTTCAGGGCAGCATTTCCTGCATTTACGGGTATTTTACTCCAGCCAACAAACGGGTGGAGCGCATTGAATAATACCGGTACTGAAAATCTGATAATATTCAATGCTTCAAGCGTTGTTGTAGACTCAATACAATATACCAATACATGGGGCGGCAGTACAGGCAATAAATCAATGGAGCGAATAAGCTCAGTAGCACCAACAAACCAGCAGTCAAACTGGGGTACATCAGTTGCTGTATTAGGAGCTACTCCAAACCTCCGCAACAGCTTATCTCCGCTTAATAACGATCTTACACTGAACATCTTATCATTCAGCAGCAATTCACCTCTTATAGGAACAAACCTGCAGATAACAGCTAATGTGAAGAACAGGGGACTCTTAACTGCTAATACTTACACCGTATCTTTCTATGATGACTATAATAAAGACGGCAATCCAACAGCAAATGAGCTTATCAATACTGTGAATTCTGCCGGTTCGTTAAACCCGGGTGACTCAGCAAACTTTAATACTTCAAAATTAATGGATTCGCTTGGGTTGAGGCAATTTATTGCGGTTGTTAATTATGCAGGTGATGAAGATACATCAAACAATAAAAAGATCGGTACTGTAACAGTACTTGCTGCCGGGGGATTTGATTCACTGGTAGTAAATGAAATTATGTATGCACCTACAACCGGTACAGGTAAGGAATGGTTTGAGATATATAATAAAACTTCAAACCCGGTGAACCTGCAAAACTGGAAATGGAAGGATGCAACATCAACTATTCATACTATCACTACAAATGCTGTTAATATTCCTGCAAATGGATTTGCAGTAATATGTGAAGATTCTATTGCTGTAAAGAGCTTTTATCCGAATAATCCCGGAATATACCTGCAGTCAAGCGGGTGGAGCGCACTCAATAATACGGGTGATAACGTAGTACTTATGAATTCATCAAGTGTTATTATTGATAGCGTTACTTTCCTTTCCTCATGGGGAGGAAGTACGAACAACAGGTCACTTGAAAGAATTTCTGTTACAGGAAACTCAAATTTACAGACAAACTGGGGTACCTGTGTTTCATCAGTTGGTGCAACTCCTGATAAAGTAAACAGTCTGACACCCAAGCCTAATGACCTGGCACTCAATAAAATAACATT
>CAZOAP010000291.1:0-4299 GCA_964577645.1 uncultured Ignavibacteriales bacterium | reverse complement strand
ATAAGCGGTACTGTTGGACTTTTGGTTGTTTCTTTCATTGTGTATGGCATGTTTAATAATGGAGTTGAATTCTTCCCGAATGTTGAACCAAGACAGGCAAACATAAATATTGTAATGCCTTCAGGTACAAATATTGATAAGACTAATGTTTTCACAAAACAGATCGAGGACAGGATAAAGAAATATGATGATATTGAATATTATGTTTCAAACGTAGGCTCATCCAGCAATCCAATGGATTTTGGAGGCTCAGTTTCAAATAAAAGCACTATTACTGTTAACTTTTACGATAAGCTTGACAGGAAACGCAGTTCATTTGAAGCGATGGAAGATATCAGGACGGCTATAACAGGTATTGCAGGTGGCGATATAGATATTCAGAAGCAGGCTAACGGTCCGCCGACAGGTCCGCCTGTTAATATAGAAATTTCCGGGGATGATTTTGTAAAACTTGGGGCAATTGCTGACCAGATAAAGGATATGATAAAAGATATCCCGGGTTTAGCGGATCTTAAAGATGATTATATTGAATCGAGGCCGGAAATAAAAGTTACTATTGACAGAGAAAATGCAGCTTTATATAAATTAAGCACAGCTGCAATTGCTTCTACTATAAGAACAGCTATTAACGGTACAGAAGCAAGCAAGTTCAGGGTTGGCGAAGATGAATACGATATTACTGTCAGACTAGATAAAACCCAGAGAGATAATGTTTCCTCTATACAGAACCTGTTCATTACAAACCGTGATGGTGTAAATGTTCCTTTAACATCAGTTGCTAAGATCGAATTCTCAGGCGGTCTTGAAAAGATCAACCGTAAAGACCAGAAACGTGTAGTGACTGTATCAGCAAACGCTGAAGGCAGGCTTGGTAATGATGTGCTGAACGATGTGAAAACAAAGCTGAAAGATTTCAAGATGCCGGATGATTATATGATAACTTATACCGGTGAAAGCAAGGACCAGAATGAAGCTTCAGCATTCCTTGGAAAAGCATTCCTGGTTTCATTATTGCTTATTTTCCTTTTCATGGTTATGGAATTCAATTCACTTAGAACTCCGCTGATAATTATGTTCTCTGTACTGCTTTCTTTGATAGGTGTGTTCTTTGGATTGCTGGTTACACAGACTCCGTTCGGCATAATGATGACAGGTATTGGTGTGATATCATTAGGCGGTATTGTAGTAAGGAATGCAATTGTGCTGCTTGATTTCCAGAAGGAGCTTGTTAAACGCGGTCTTTCACGTGATGAAGCGCTTGTGCAGTCAGGTGTTATCAGGCTTAGACCGGTATTTTTAACAGCAGTTTGTACAATACTTGGCCTGGTGCCTTTAACAACCGGTGTGGATTTTGACTGGAGATCTTTGAGCTGGGTAATAGGCGGTGAAAATACTGCATTCTGGAGGCCTATGGGTGTAGCAATTATATTCGGTCTTTCAGTAGCTACATTTTTAACACTGGTAGTTATACCGGCAATATTCAGCTGGGTTGATGATGTTATGTTAAGATTAAAAGGTAAAAAGAAAACAGAATTAAAGCCGGCTGCAGGAGATGAAGCTCCGGCGAAAGCTTAAGAAATTTTAAAAAGTGATCCAAATTTGTCATGCAACATTTATCTTCAAACATTACCTCCGTTTGATTTAAACGCTCTTTGATGGTTAGAGCGCTTGTTAATTGACTCAAAAAGCCCGGCAATAAAATGCCGGGTTTTTGTTTTTTGCAATATTAATAATTTTCAGTTTTGACATTGATTAAATTGGTTTTTGTATTAATTTTATAGAGAAATATCAGAAAATAACATACAGGAAATGAAAACAAGATTCACATAATTTCATAAAATAAATAAAATATTGATAAATATGAAAAAACTGGCATTATTTTTTTTACTGTCCTTCATTTTAGCCAGCCCTCTATTTTCACAATTTCAAAACATTGTAGTTTCTACTTCAAATTTCCCAAATGAAGTTTCTATAATGATAAATCCGAAAAACCCAAACCAGGTGGTCATTGGTTCAAATATTCTTCATTTTGCTCCGGATACTTCCTTAAGCGGCTATTACTATTCCACAAATGGCGGATTGAATTGGGTTACAGGTATACTGCAATCAAATGTTGCAAGACCATCAGGTGACCCTGTGATATTAGTTGATACTTCGGGATATTTCCATTTCTTGCAGAATTCAAATTATGCCGGGAACCCTCACTGGTGGGATAGGGAACTAATAATGAAATCAACTAATGGCGGAATGAACTGGTCAAATGGCGCTGGCATTGGATATGATTCTTTAACTATTCAAGATAAGCCCTGGGGATGCGTTGATTTTTCCAATAGCCCGTATAAAAATTCAATCTATGTTACATGGACCCGGTTTACCGGATACCTTGACCCGGCACCGCTGGATTCTTCAATAATAATGTTTTCCAGGTCTTCAAATGGTACACAGTATAATTGGTCTGATGCAGTCAGGATCGGTCAGCTATCCGGTGATGCCTATGATTCAAGCAATACCGTTGAAGGTGCCGTACCATGTACAGGCCCAAATGGAGAGATTTATGTTTCATGGTCAGGTCCCAAAATAAGAAACCAACAATACGGAATATTCTTTGACCGCTCATCTGATGGAGGTAATACCTGGCTTGATAACGATATATATGTAACCGATCAGCCCGGTGGCTGGTATATTCTTATTCCAAATTTATTCCGGTGCAATGGATTTCCGGTAACGGCCTGTGATAATAGTAACGGACCCTACAGGGGGAATATATATATAAACTGGAGCGATCAGAGAAACGGTGTGAATGATTGTGATATTTGGTTTATTAAATCCACCGATGGGGGGAATACCTGGGGGCAGGTTAAAAGGGTAAATAACGATCCACCGGGAAAGCAGCAGTTTTATAACTGGATGACAATTGACCAGGTTACCGGATATATATATATAGTTTTTTATGACCAGAGAAGTTCTCCTGCCCTAAGTGCAAATGTTTACCTGGCACGCTCAACCGATGGAGGTGAAACATTTGAAAATATTAAAATAAATAATAATCCGGTAAATTTAACAGGGTCACTTTTGGATTACATTGGAGTATCTGCATATAATGGCAAAATTAGACCTGTTTGGATGGGAAATAATTATTCAATTGTCACCGCTATAGTTGATTCGTTTTATAACATTGGTATAAACACAATAAGTACAGAAGTACCTGAGAAATACGCTCTGCATCAAAACTACCCAAACCCTTTTAACCCTGTTACCGGAATTGAGTTCGATCTTGCTGAGCAATCCATAGTAAAAATTGTTGTTTATGATATTACAGGCAGTGAAATTGAGATACTGGTTAATCAGAAACTTTCTGCAGGAAAATATAAAGCCGACTGGAATGCTGCCGGATACCCGAGCGGTGTATATTTTTATAAACTTGAAACCGAAGGTTATAGAGAAACTAAAAAAATGATTTTAATAAAATAGGTCATTTTAAATATATTAAAAGCCCGGTTGAAATTACCGGGCTTTTTGTTTTCCTTTTTATTATTATGATACTTTAATCAGGTTCGCCGTCACAATTCATATCTCTGAAAGCACGTCTTAATGACTGTTTGATATTTTCATTTATCATATGACTGTTGCTTTCTATAGCAGGATCAAGTACGTTGCCGCTTTCTGTGAACCAGCTGTATGGATTTATTCTTATAGTGATATAAATTACCTGTACTGCATTTACGGTTATGGGTGCCTGTTCAAACTCAATTTCTTTTGCAACTGTTATATCTGATTTATATATAAAAGGTACAGAATTATAATACCCCTTTACAACTATAGAATACCTGTGTGAATTGCTTTCAATAAAATCAGGATCAGTTATACCATCGTTTGGAGTGGGTTTGTGAACCTGGAATTTTATCTCATCATAAGCTGCAGGCGGTATTTTGGCTATACCAACCGGTACAATTTTGGAATTGAGATCAAGATTCACAACAAATGGACCCAATTTTACGTCACATTCATTTGAACTGTGTTCATATTTAAGAACCATTTTTCTGAGAATAAATTTTGCCTCTGTCAGCTGAATCATGTTATTGTTAGCTGCGGGACCTTCAGAGTAAAATCCTGCTGAAAGATTATTTTCCGAAGAACCCGTTGCAGTTGTAATAACCTGGTCTTCCTGACATGAAGATAAAAGCAGCAATAAAAAACCGAAAATTATACTTAAAATAAAGTATGACCGGAGTTTTCTGCCGTTAGAATCTATTTTATTGTTTTCCTTTTCCATAATTAACCTCCATGGAAATAAGTAAT
>CAZOAP010000290.1:0-4347 GCA_964577645.1 uncultured Ignavibacteriales bacterium | reverse complement strand
ATCTTTCCGTTCTTTATTTCAAAAACACCGTCACGGGTAAGTCCTGTAAGCAGCATTGTTTTCGGGTCAACAGTCCTTATGTACCAGAACCTTGTAACAAGCACAGCATCCTCTGAACCAGCAATGAGCTCCTCTACACTCTTTGAGCCGCCCTGCATTATTATATTTGAAGGATACGGTACTGAAGGCTGTGAAGTTTTCTCAGCCCAGAACCTGTTCCTGTGAAGATTCTTTAATGTACCACTATCAAACCAAACAACCTTATCCCTTGGTACACCGCTTTCATCAAAAGGTATTGAAGGTGCGTTCATATCCGTAGGGTCAGAATAAATATTTACTTTTTCATTGGCAATCTTCTCACCTATTAACGTTCCGCCGCCTTTTTTTGAAAAGTAACTTCTGCCTTCATCGGCTCCGCGGGAACCCATGAAATCCAGGCAAAGATTTAGCATATCGGCCGCTGCAGAATGCTCTAAAATTACTGTATACCTGCCGGGTGTAATTTCCCTGGGATTTACAGAAAGCTTTGAGCGCTTTATAGCCCAGTCAGCCAGCTCATTATTCTTTATGTTATTTACATCAACATAATTCTTTTCAAACCTGCCTGAGCCTGTCCCGTCATTTGTCCTTATTGTTGATGACATTTTTGCCATGGTGGATTTGTTATAGCCATACAGCCCGTTCGTATTCATGAGCGCATAAAACGATACACCATCTTCAAGGTAGCCTGCTGAGGTTACATCATTATTTATTGATTGCTCGAGAATATATGAAATCTTATCTGAACGGTCATCACCTTTTAAATTTTCTGTAAAAGCAGAAAAGTTATTGGAAGCAGAGTAATTCTGCGCACCCAATGGCGGCATGAATTCCCTGTTATCAGGAGAAAGCTTTGCTATATCTTCCGATTTTTTTACAGCTTCTTTTATTGATGCATCATCAAATTTATTTGTTGTAACTGTACCTGTTTTCTTGCCGAAATTGCTTGATATCCTTACAGAAAGCCCGTCAGAAAAACCATTTGTGGATATTGAGTTCCTTGCAAACCTTATATTATAAGTATTATTGCCTTCCAGTGATGCAGAAGCTGATTCAGCTTTTGAATTTGAAAGTACTTTAGTAAGTAAGTTTTTGGCTTCGTTCTCGCTCAGTATCAATTGCCTGCCTCCTTTGATGTATTCAATATTTTCACATTCCTGAACCTAGCCGGTGATGAGCCATGGCTGACAGGTGAAACCTGTCCGGGCTCGCCTTTACCGCAGAAAAACGAACCGCCCAGCTTATATTCACTTGCGTCACATACAGCGTCACAGGAATTCCACAGGTCAACTGTATTGCCCTGGTAAGCAACATCTTTTAACATACCTGTTATTTTCCCGTTCTTAACTTCCCAAAACTCCTGGCCGGTGAACTGGAAATTATACCTCTGCATATCAATTGACCAGCTTCCGCTGCCTTTTATGTAAATTGCATCCTCAGTATCTGCAATAAGGTCATTAAGTGAGAGTTTTTTCTCACCCGGCTGCAGTGATACATTAGGCATTCTTTGTATGGGGAAGTGGTCCCAGCTATCAGCATATGCACAGCCGTTAGATTCTTTTTCACCGATAAACCTTGCCATTTCTCTTGTTGTCTGGTAGCCTACAAATTTTCCGTTCTTAATTAAGTCCCATTCAGTTGTTTTAACACCATCATCATCAAATCCGCGGGTTGCAAGACCGTCTTTCTGGGTCCTGTCACCCTTAATATTTATTACACTGCTGCCATACTGAAGCTTGTTAAGCTTATCGGTTGTCATAAAGCTTGTACCGGCGTAATTTGCTTCGTATCCAAGCGCACGATCAAGCTCCGTTGGATGTCCGCATGATTCATGTATTGTAAGCCATAAGTGGTTTGAGTCGAGTATAATATCTCTTCTGCCCTCCGTTACTGAGGGTGCTTTCTGTTTCATCTTGGTATGTTCAACAGCTTCTTCGATATCTTTCATGTAGTCATATTCCTCAACATATTCATACCCTTTGCCAATTGGAGCTGTAAATGAATCGCGAGATTCAAAATTACCCGTCTCTTTATCAACAACAGTAATATCAAAAGCTGACCACAATCTGTGCAGGTCCTGTTTTATGTATGAGCCTTCTGATGACGCGAAATATTTCCATTCATTTACCGCCCAGATAAAAGAGCTGCAGAAATCCGCGCCAAGTGATTTGGCCTTATCATTAACACCAAAAAGGAAATTCACCTTATCATCAATCGATACTTCAAATGCATTTTTCTTTATAGGGGTTGTCCAAGTTTCATTATATACCGGCACGGAAGCCAGCTCAACTTTATTGCGCTGAATTTTTTTATTAGAGCGTGCAATTTCACAGGCAATTTTTGTAATTCTTACTACTTCTTCTTCGCTGAAAGTACTGCTGGCTGCAAAGCCCCATGTACCATCAATTATAACCCTTACAGCAAAGCCAAAATTCTCGTTATCCCTTATTGACTGAATTACCTGCTCACGGGTTGATACATTTTGCGAGCGGAAATTGCTTAACCTGAAATCAGAATAACTTGCCCCGTTATTCTTAGCTGTGAATATTGCGCTATCTGCAGCTTTTTTTATATAATCATCTTCATACATTCTATGCCTGGGCACAGCAATACCTTTATTGGAATTCAAAACAGATTCTCCCATTGAATTAGCAAAAACTGCTCCAGGCAAAGCCATAGAGCAGCATTTAATAAAATTTCGTCTTTTCATTTGGTTTAAATGATGTTGAAGTGCAAAATAAAGATTTTATCACGAAGATTCAACGGTATCTTTTGATTCGATCTCAATCTTATGTTTGCATTCGGGACACTCAAGGTACTCTCCTTTTTTCTTGGAATACTTCTCAAGCATGTAGCTGTTACCGCACATTTCACATTTGGTTTCCCTGGGTTTGCTGTTTGATATGAAATCACAATCAGGGTACCTTGTACATCCGTAAAATGTCTTTTTGGATTTAAGGGCTTTACGCGCTAGAATTTCGCCTTCTTTGCATTTAGGGCATTTAATTCCCAAAGTTATAGGCTGAATGTTCTTGCATTCAGGATAATTTGAGCAGCCTAAGAACTTGCCGTACTTGCTTGATTTAACCACCATCTGAGCGCCGCAAATACCGCAGAACTTGCCTTCAGCAAGCTCATCATGCTCGACCTGCTCACCCGGCAAAGGCTGTGCATTCTTGCATTTTGGATATTTGCTGCATGAAAGGAACCTGCCGTTCCTTCCCCATTTGATAAGCATTGCTCCGCCGCATTTATCGCATACGATATCAGTATGCTCAATTAATGATTCTTTTATCTCTTTTGTTTTTGTATTAAGCTCTTCAAGATCACTGTTAAAAGGCTTATAGAAATCATCAAGTACTTTTTTGTATGTCAGGTCGCCTTCAGCTATCTTATCAAGCTCTTCTTCCATCTGGGCGGTGAACTTTACATTGATAACATCCTCAAAATGTTTTTCAAGCAGCTTATTTACTGTTTCTCCAAGCTCAGTAGCATAAAGCTTACGCTCAATAAGATCACAATATGTACGGTTTATGATAGTTGAAACAATCATGGCATAGGTTGAAGGCCTGCCGATACCAAGATTATCAAGCTGTTTGATCAAACTGCTTTCCGTGTATCTTGGAGGCGGATTTGTAAAATGCTGCTTTTTGAAAAGCTCTTTTAGGTCCAACAGGTCACCGATTTCAATTTCTGAAGGAATCAAGAATTTATCCTCTTCATCTTCCACTTCTTCTTCAAACACATCATCATATAATGCAAGGAAACCTTTGAATTTAATTGTAGTATCAGTTGTTCTGAACTGGTATGAGTTATACTTATCACCGTTCTTTGATTCACTGAATGAATCGATAAGCAGTGTTATCTGGTCAGATACTGAATTCTGCATCTGGCATGCTACAAATCTTTTCCAGATAAGGTCATACAGCCTGTACAGATCAGGTGTAAGATCTTTCTTTAAGCTCTCAGGGGTACGCCATACAGATGTTGGCCTGATAGCTTCATGGGCATCCTGTGTATTTTCTTTTTTCTTTGAATAAACCTTTGGCGCTTCGGGTAAAAATTCCTTGCCGAATGTTTGCTGGATGTAGCCTCTTGCTTCGCTTACTGCATCTTCACTAAGCCTGGTTGAATCAGTCCTCATATAGGTTATAAGACCTGTTAAGCCTTCTTCACCGATATCAATACCTTCATAAAGCTTTTGTGCCAGCATCATTGCTTTTTTGGGTGCAAATCTAAGCCTTACTGATGCATCCTGCTGTAATGATGAAGTTGTAAACGGCGGGTAAGGATTGCGTTTAACTTCTT
>CAZOAP010000289.1:0-4349 GCA_964577645.1 uncultured Ignavibacteriales bacterium | reverse complement strand
AGTATCGGCGGTATTTCTTTTTTTCTTGAAAGCATCATGATAAACTGAAAAAGGAGTACCAGTTGAACCACTGGTAACTACTTTTACCAAGGCATCTTTATTGAAATGCGAGGAAATAAATTTGTCCGGTTTTTCACGAATAATATTTTTATTAATTACGGGGAAATCTTGTAATGGTTTGCCTGCGTATTCCCTATAATAATCGGTTGTTGTTGTTGCAAAGTCAAGTATCTTTTTTAATTGATATTGCTGATGAGTTAATGCTTTGGCGTAATTATCATTCAACGATGTAATTTCACTTGTCATTTTTTGGATACTACCCCCTTTGATCAAGTCTGTAAATCTGAATAACCAGTAACGTATTTGCTCGAATACAAAACTCATAATTAATTACTACCATTAAAGGGCAGCATAGGTCTTTCTTCTGATTGATTAATACCTTCTTTCTTTAAAACCTTTAGAATAGTAAGCAGTGCTATCTTAATATCGAGGGTAAAAGAAAGATGATCTACATAATAAATGTCCAGTTTAAATTTTTCACCCCAGCTAATGCTATTTCTTCCGTTTACCTGCGCCCAACCTGTTATGCCTGGCCGAACTGAGTGCCGCCTTCGTTGTTCTTCAGTATATAGTGGGATATATTTAAACAATAGAGGTCTTGGTCCTACTAAACTCATATCACCCCTGAGAACGTTTATAAGCTGTGGCAGCTCATCTAAAGAAAATTTTCTTATGAAGGCTCCAGTCTTAGTTATGCGCTGGTTATCAGGCAGTAGATTTCCCTCCACATCTTTCTCATCTGTCATCGATTTAAATTTTATAATATAGATCGGCTTTTCATTTTTGCCCGGTCGTTCCTGGAAAAAAAAGGCCTTCCCTTTGTTTATATAAATCAATAAAAGAAAAATTGCAACCATAATTGGTGAAAGAATAAGCAACAGCAGCACCGCAACAAAAAAATCAATTAGTCTTTTGAAGAATCTGTCATACATCATGTATGCCATTTTATAATCTTAAATGTGGCTAGTGTTCTTGCAATAGTAGCCCTGCCTTTAAGTAACCACATTAAAAATCTATTTTTAAATGAATTATTAAAATCTGTAAAAATGGGAATCAGAAATTTTTTCCTCCTGTTTTGCCTAAAGTACTTGACATAGTCATTTTCGCTCATGCAAGCAAATGGGCTATGCACTTTCAATAAAATAGAATTATTAAATGTGGCAGACTCCTGCAAAGTAAGATAATGTCCTCCATCCTGTTGACCGTAATTAAACCAATGGCAAGAAGCTTCATTGTTTTCTGGATTCCACTCAAACACCAATTCCTTGGCTGCAAAACCAGGGTAAGACAGCTGGCCGTTTGCAAATACGTTATTAGGAATAAAAAAATTACCTAATCCATAAACAATGTAGCCATCTTTATACCGCTCTCCACCCTGAACACAATGTGAATGACTTCCAACGATAACAGAAACTCCAGCATCTATTAACGCCATTGACAATTTTCTGTACGCAGGATATGGTAAGTTTTCCAGATCCAGGCTCCAATGAACAAATACCAAAATCCTCGATGCAGGCTTAGCTTTTTTCAAAGCAGCTACTTCCTTTATTAACATAGGTCCGTCAAGTTCTGCTACATAAACACCATTTGAAGGATTCCGTTGATGATAAAGCAAAAAGTTCCAGCAGATATTAAAAATAACAACCTCAATATCGTTATCAACAATTGAAACAGGTGAAAGCGCTGCATTCTTAGAGCGTGCTGCACCGCCATACAGTATGCCTGCATTCTTTAATTCTTTTAGTGTATGATCAAAATATCCAGGAAGATCATTGGTGTGATTATTTGCCAATGCAGCATAAGCAGTATTTGCTTTTTTTAAAACAGGCAATACAGACGAATGATTGTATAAAACGGGCGTATTCGTATCCGGTTCAATATCATCACATACCATTCCCTCTAAATTGCAAACCAGTTTTTTTCTGCTGAAGATGGTAGAATAATCTGTGAAAATTCTACCTAAGTCTTCACTGCAAGCTACAGAGGGACAAGCTATATCTCCCACTATTATCATTCTTATTTTAATTTTTCGTCAAAATAGACATTGACGTATTTCTCTGAATTTTTAGCAGTATAATTTACTGAGGCCACCAGGGAGTTTTGTTTATATTGCTGTAGTAAAACGGGCGAATTTTTCAATTGTAAAATATAGTCAGCCATTTGATCTATATGGTCTTTTGTGAAGTTTGCACCTATGTTATATTGTTTTACTAATCGGTTTATTTCGGAATCTTCGGGTGAAATAGTAAGCAGAGTGGAGCCTACTGCCATAATATTGTATACTTTACTAGGAATACTTACATCAGCTATTTTGTCTTCAATTAAAACTACACTGATATCAGCAGCAGCGATAGAATATCTAATAACCTCGTCGGGCTGAAACGGAAGCAAAATGCAGTTCTGCAAATTCTGTGTTGCAATGGTTTTATTAACTTGAGGCACCTTTAACCCTCTCCCGATAATAAGAAAGATGATATCAGTTTGTTCCCTCAGAAGTTTAGCAACTTCCAGCAATGCTTCAATGTTATGAGTGCCTCCAATATTACCGGAGTACTGAACAATAAATTTGCCCTGCAAACTGTGTTCCTGAATAAAGTAATTTTCTTCTTTAGCAATTGGGCGAACATTTGTTAAGCCTGTCCATAGTGGAATTACATGTATTCGGTCTTTTGATGCATACTGAGCCATCAAATTTGCCATTGAATCACCAATGGTAAAAACTCGATGAGCTTTTTTAAACAGTTTCTTATTCCACCGTACCCACAAACGATAAATGATATTACTCTCCTTAATGTTTAGCATTTTCAACACGTCAGGATACACATCAAACATAAGGATTGAAAATTTGTTGCGAAGAAGCAATGAACTTAAATATGCGAATGGAGGAAGCAAAAAAAAAAAAATTTCATATTTTCTGAAACGAAACAGCAGAATAAAAAATACCTGGATAGATGCTGAAAACCAGGCTAAAAAACGGGTAATATGAGACCGTCTTGACTTTTTTATAATACGGGTATATTTGACCTTTTTATCTATAGCTATATCCTGCACCCTGATTTCACCATAAATCAGATGCACATCTTCGTAATGTTTTGCGAAACTATTGATGATATCAATGGTGAGATACCCGGTAGATTGATTTACAAAAACAATTTTCTTTGCCATTAATTTTTAAGCTCTGTAAGCATATTCGCTGTGCTCTTGAATTCAACATCAGGCCAGCGTTTAATAATTTCACTCAGCAATTTTTTTAACTCTCCCAGGCCATTGTCCCTGTTCTTCTTATGTAATCCCCCTACAAAATTTACTCTATGTGTACTTATTATTGCAGGCTTATTCCAACGGAATGCTGCTTCAATCTGCTTTAATGTTATATCAATAGATTTATACTTCATGTCTGTTGGCTCAAAAGCACAATTTCTAATGTAAAAACTCAGTTTACTTTTATTAAGCTTTTTTCGAAAAGTGAAATTGGAGAAGGTTAAACTTCCATTTCTTCCTGGTGTAGGATTTTTGTGTGCTACCACTAAAAATTTTACCCCATTTTGAAAAACCGTTTCTTCAAAAGCGGGATGAAACATACTGTTCGCTGGGGCAAAAGATGTTGGGGTGTAACCAAAGAGTTTTTCAAATAATTGAACTCCTTCAATAATGGACCGGTGCAAGAAAGCCATTTGTTTCTCTTCATTAAAGAAAAATTCAGGTCTAAACTCCTGGGCATGGGGCGGTATATCTTTGATATCTGCTACTGATACAAAACCATTATCTGCGGCAAACAATAAGTAAGGATGACCCACCTGTAACATTTTTAACCACGGCTGTACACTAATATGTTCACGTCCGTGAAATTCTGGTGTAAAAATTCCCGCCTCCATTCCCTGTTTCCATAAAAGCATTGTTCCACTGCTGCGGCCATACTTTTGTAAAGTTTGAGTGAAAGGTTCGCAAACATACTCTTTATACCCATTCGCCTTCATCTTCTCAAAATCAGGATTGGCCACATTAACAAAAGGCGACATTACTGCTGGCTTCCCATCCCCACCTTTGAAAGATTGTAAGAGTTCAAATAATGCTTCCAGATCATCTTTATCTTCCAGTGTATCCAGTTTGTTATATCTCGAATTACCTAAGCTAATACCAAAGGCGGTCATCTTTTGAAACACGCTCAACGAAGGCATTCTTATGCCTCCATAATCATCCGCTTCAATTACTACTATTTTTTTCCTAACGGAAGGTCCTGGGATATTTTTTAAATTGAGAATTAGGCCATACTTTAAACTGTGTAGGTT
>CAZOAP010000288.1:2436-4358 GCA_964577645.1 uncultured Ignavibacteriales bacterium | reverse complement strand
AGCAAAAAAAACCAGGTGAACAAATTTTGCATCCGTGTAGTAGGCAACTGGTCATCATGTACAACATGCCACGCAGGTTACGGCTGGGGAGATGAGAACTTTGATTTTTCCAAAGAAGAAAATATTGACTGCCTTGTTTGCCATGATGGCTCCGGTACATATGTTAAAACAAAACAGGGAATGCCCAATAAGAGCGTAAATCTCCGCGTAGTTGCAAGCAGCGTACGCAGGCCGGGCAGGGAAAATTGCGGTATTTGCCATTTTAACGGCGGCGGAGGAATGGGTGTTAAGCATGGTGATCTTGACGAATCCTTGATTAACGCAAACCAGGAGCTTGATTTCCATATGGGCAAGCTTAATTTCCAGTGCGTTGATTGTCATACTACACACGATCATGTTATTGCAGGTAAGCTGAATACAACTTATACGGAAAAAACTGCTGCAGTAAGATTTAACTGTGAAAATTGCCATACTGAAAAACCTCACAAAGATCACAGGATCAATGAGCATACATCAAGAATAGCATGTCAAACCTGCCATATACCTGAATTTGCCAGAAAGTACCCTACCAAAATGACATGGGACTGGTCAAAGGCAGGTGATTCAACCAGAAAAGACAGCCCGCATGAATATTTAAAGATAAAAGGTGAATTCAAATATGAAGAGGAAGTGATACCAACTTATGCATGGTTTAACGGCAGGATGGATAGATATGTAATAGGTGATAAGCTTGATAATGAACAGGAGCATAATATTAATCACCCTATTGGTTCCCGTAATGACAGCAAAGCAAAAATCTGGCCATTCAAAGTACATCATGCAATTCAGCCATATGACGAGGTCAATAACATTATCATTCCGCCTGTAACCAGCGGAGAAGGAGGATACTGGACAAAGTTTGACTGGACTTTTGCAATTGCTGAAGGTGCAAAATATAATAACCTGCCTTACAGCGGAAAGTATGGTTTTACACCGACTAAAATGTACTGGCCAATCACACATATGGTAACAACAGTTAAAAATGCTTTAACATGTACTGATTGTCATTCGCCCGGTGGCCGTATGAACTGGAAAGAGCTTGGCTATAATTATGATCCTGTTCAGGGTCCCGGAAATAAATAAATTATTCTATAAATCAAATGAAAAGAACAGCAAAACCTGTTAAAAATCCGTACTTCGCCGGTTCTATACTCGGTGTAGTTCTCTTCAGCGCGTATGCTTTAACGCACAGCGGGCTGGGAGCTTCAGGTGCTATCAGCAGGATACAGGTTGCAATTACAAAATTGTTTTCACAATTGCATGTTGATAAAGTCAGCACTTTTGCACTGATGGGTGCAGGAGATCTCAATCCGCTTGATCACGTAAGCGTGATACTTCTACTGGGCACATTTGCAGGCGGAATGATATCAGCCTGGTATAACGGAAGATTAAAATTTGAAATTTTTAAAGGTCCATTAATTTCAAACAAACAGCGGCTCATTTATGCACTAATTGGCGGTATCATAATGGGGTACGGTGCAAGATTTGCCCGCGGCTGTACTTCAGGCCAGGCATTATCCGGAGGGGCTGTACTATCACTTGGAAGCTGGGCTTTTATGTTCAGTGTTTTTATCGGCGGATATGCAGTTGCATATTTTGTACGCCGTCTCTGGGCTGAATCATATTAACCAATAAAGAAAAAAAATTATGTTACCTATAGATGTCAGCGTACTGCTTGGAAAATACGGAGGATATGCGGTCTTCCTTGCCATCGGTATCGGTTTCGGAGTGTCACTGGAATTAGCCGGTTTTGGAGATGCACGCCGGCTTGCAGCTCAGTTCTATTTTAAGGATATGACTGTACTTAAAACTATGTTTACGGGCATAGTAGTTGCCTGCCTTCTAATATTCTTTTCTTCTGCAGTTGGGTTGCTGGATTTCAC
>CAZOAP010000288.1:0-2399 GCA_964577645.1 uncultured Ignavibacteriales bacterium | reverse complement strand
TGAACCAGACTTTCATGTGGCCGGGAATTGTGGGGGGACTCATCATGGGGGTTGGTTTTATTATTGGCGGTTATTGCCCCGGCACTTCACTTGTTTCTGCAGCAAGCTTTAAAGTGGATGGTATCTTCTTTTTTGCAGGTACTATGCTGGGGGCAGGGTTGTTCGGTGAATCACTTCCGGCTTTTGAAGATTTCTGGAATTCATCTTTTACAGAAAGATACCTCGTTTCAGACTGGCTGGGCTGGTCAATAGGTGCAACTGTTTTTGCTGTAACACTTATGGCTATTGCCATGTTTTACGGAGCCGAAAAAGCTGAAGAGTATTTCAGGAATAAAGGAACCGGCAAAGTATGGTCATGGTCTATATCTAAGCGTTCATATCTTTTTGGAGCATTTTCACTTGTAGCTGCCGCATCACTTGTCTGGTTCATAGGACAGCCTGACCCTGTGAGAAAATGGTCATTAATGGAAGCTAAATATTCAGGACACCTGACAACCCGTGATATATACATACATCCGCTGGAATATGTTAAAACTTATAATGAATCAACTATCAAGCTGGTAACACTCGATCTGCGCAGCCCGGAAGAATTCGGGAAGTTTCATCTGACAGGCTCTGAAAATATTAAACCGGATGATGTTCTGAATCCTGATTATACAGCTCCGCTTTCACATCTGCCCGCAAATGGAGTTGTTGTACTTATTGCAGATAATGATTCTGTTTCTTCCCAGGCATGGAAATATCTGAAAGTACAGGGGGTGAACAATGTTTACATTCTTGAAAACGGCCTGCATGACTGGAACACACTTTTTGCAGGTAAAATAGTTTCAGGAAAGTCTTTTAATCTTTCTGCACCACCCTCAGAAGTACTGCAATTATTCCCTAAAGATGCGTTTGTACCTAAAATTAAGATCGATTCCAAAAAACGTTCCGGAGGGCTTTGCAGCTGAATCCATTTAAAATATTTGATCTTATGAAATTATTATTGAGAGCATTTAGAGTATTATTATTTATATTTTTCACCGTAACGGCATTGCAATCTGCATTTGCACAAACAACAACAGTATCACCTTTATCAAACAATGAGTGCATGAAATGCCATGATAAAAAAATCCCTGCTGATTCATATAATGCTTCAGTTCATAAAGGATTAACATGTACAGCCTGTCATATACAGGATGGCGGGAATAAACTGAGCGGGCTGAAAACCGGGGATAGATCCTGTGTAGTATCATTCAAACCAATGAACTGCGGCAGCTGTCACAGTTCGGTACAGAAAGAACACGAGACAAGTATACATAATTCTGCAAGGCTTCCGGTTTCATGCTCAAAATGCCATGCAGATATTCATACAATAACATCAATTAAAAATGATAAGAAGGCTGCCGCAAAGCTGTGCAGCAGCTGCCATGAAAAAGAATCTTCGTATTTCGCATCGATACATTTCCAGGCACTGGAAAAAGGAAATAATGATGCTCCATCCTGCATTGATTGCCATAACAATCATGCTATAAGTAAAATTGATGATGTGTCACAGGGAAGGATATTCCACACACAGGCCTGCATGAAGTGCCATGCCGATACAAGCATGATGTTCCGCAATCATGTTACAACCATTGCGCCAAAATCATATTTTGAAAGCTACCATGGCAAAAATATAAGGCTGGGATACCCTGAAAATGTGGCAGGATGCTCTGATTGCCACAGTGCTCATAATATACTCCCTGCAAAAGATACTAACTCAACGGTAAATGCAGCTAATTTAACCAATACCTGCAGGCAGTGCCACACTGATGCGGGCAGCGGTTTTTCCAAATTTATTGCCCACGCTGAACCAAATAATCAAAGCAAATATCCAGCTTTATTCTGGGTAACAATATTTATGAATGCGCTGCTTGCTGGTACATTTCTATTCTTCTGGATACATTCGCTCCTGTGGACGTTCAGGGGATTTATTGAAAAGAAACGGAATCGTGATGCTGAATCTTTTTCAGGCACTGCAAATAAAAATCTGCTGATAAAACACAAAGTATACAGAAGATTCAAACCATTGCATATTATTCTGCACCTGTTTGTTGTTACTAGTTTTCTTGCACTTGCATTGACAGGCTTGCCGTTAAAATTCAATTATACTTCTTGGGGCAAATCTTTAATGGATTTTTTAGGTGGTATAGGAAGTGCTGGTGCAATCCACCGTATAGCAGCTGTAATTACATTCGGATATTTTATAATAACCCTTGTTATGAGCATACGTTTTTTGTTCTCGAAGAAACACTCAAAGGAAACATTTTTCAAAAAGCTCTTTGGTCCTGATTCACTTTTTATCAACCGTAAAGATCTGCGTGATCTTATTGCAATGTTCCGCTGGTTCTTTTTCCGTGGTCCCAAGCCTGCTTTTG
>CAZOAP010000287.1:0-4377 GCA_964577645.1 uncultured Ignavibacteriales bacterium | reverse complement strand
AGATTGGTGCCAACTATGACAAAATTCTTAAAATGCTGCGGCAGAAAATATCCGCCTGGAGTTGAAGAATAATATCCGGTTCTGAGTACAAATTCAATAATATCGAAATATTCATCTATATATTCACCTTTACCCCGGTTTGATTGACCCATGCAAAAATTCTGCATTCCTATTATACCGTTATATCTTTCCATGTAATTAAGATCGTTATTATTATTTATAACTATCTCTTTTAATTTTTTGTAATAATATTCATTATTCTCATCTATATTTATTCTAAGCTGATAATACAGTATCATTAATAGCGGGTATTCAGAGTATTTTTCAAGGTTCCTTTCCATATGATCGATTACCTCATTGATAAAGCTTAATTCATACTGCAGGTCCACAAGGTGCTTTCTGTTAAGTATAAATATATAACTGTTCATAACAGAGATCAAAAAAATGATGACCTGGTGATCCAGGATATTCAGTGAAAGGTCTTCCTGCAACTCCTTTGGGTTAAGTGTTCTTTCCTTAAGCAGCTGTGAATCGTTTTTCAGTATCTGCAGATCATAAACGGCTTTAAAATATTTTTCATCCTTAACTTCTTCTGATAGAAAATCTTTTTCTGTAGTTCTTAGGTTCTTAAATAAAATTCTGTCAATTTCCCTTTTATGCAGCTCCTGAATCAGGCTAAGCTTTGGTGAGTATTTATCCCGGATAAAATTTGTATATGCCAGGTAATCTTCAGCAAGTTTAGTTATCAGGAATATCAGTGTTCGCATAAAGCCGTCATTATACCTGGTCTTTTCGAATAATTTTTTATATACATATTCTTTCTTCATTTTTTCCGGTGCAAAAGCAGGGTATTGTTTCACAATGTAATCAAACAGCTTGTGAACATTCCTGTTCTTATTGAAAAACGGTGACTGGATATACTCTCTAAGCTCTTTTAGCTCAGAAGGGTTTAATTTTCTTAAAATATCCATTAAACTGCTGTTGAGCATTTAATACCTTTCAATGATTTTCAGCAACAAAGCTTTTATTTTTTCCTTTGCTGATTTCTTAAACTTTCAGAAATTTTCTTCCCCGAAAATACTTATTTAAATCCGATATTTACAGGGTTTTCATTTTCTTAATTCCGGGTCATTCTGCAGCTCTCCTTTTTTAATACAAAGTTATCTTAACTCAAAAATATCTTTATTTGTAAACTTAAAAAGCCGTTCATTTGTTAGAACGGCTTTAATAATACCTTTTAATTCTGATCTATTTCACTAGAACCATTCGTTTTGTTTCAGTAAAACCATCCGCTATCAGTTTGTAAAAATACACACCGCTTGAATATTTTGAAGCATTCCAGTCAGCTTTATATGTTCCGGCACCAAGTACATTATTTATTATCGTTTCCACTATTCTGCCCTGTAAATCATATATGACAAGTTGTACATTTGATGCTTTTGGAACAGTAAATTTAATATTTGTAACAGGGTTAAATGGATTGGGGTAATTCTGCATTAGCTCTAATTTACCCGGTATGTTAGTTCCAATTTGTGATATTCCATTTATACCGCCAGTAGTTGTAGCAACAACTTTTCCAAAGGCTGTTGCACCCCAACCGGTTAAGGCATTTACAAAATAAACAGATAAACATTCACCAACGCCACTCGGCAGGACCTGCAGTGTCCAGTTTAATCCTCCATTTGTAGTCTTATATGCGTCACCACCAGCTGTCCACCCGGTTTGAGAATTGATAAAATAAACCGAATGCTGACCGGGAATATTCCATATCTGCGTAGTCCAGTTTGTACCTCCGTTTGTGGTTGCTAAAATACCCCCTGCACCCGGGTCGTCAACAGATATCCATCCGTTTTGAGAATCTGTGAAGTAAATGCCGTGAATATGAACAAGTATACCTGTATTCTGCTGAGCCCAGTTTACACCACCGTTTATAGTTTTGTAAACAAAACCTCCCCAGCAGCATCCCCATCCTGTTTGTGCGTTTATAAAGCTGATACCGGTCATATCCTGGGGAAATGAACCGGGTAACCATGTTGTGCCGCCGTCAGTCGTTCTGCTGGTTACAAAACGGCCGCAAGAAAATCCGGTTTGTGTGTTCAGAAAATAAATGCATTCAAGCTGGTTGGCTGTACCCGAAACCTGCTGCACCCAGTTTGCGCCTCCATTTGTAGTTTTAAAAATTGTACCGTTATCGCTGCATACCCATCCTGTTTCAGTATTTGCAAATGATATCCCTTCAAAGTGATCCGTTGTACCGCTTGTGAGCGTGATCCAGTTTGTTCCTGCATTAGTTGTTTTCTGAATAGTACCGCCGGTTCCGGCATTATATCCTGTTTGATCGTTTGGGAAACAAATACCCCGAAGATTTATACCGCTTAAACCGTTTGGCTGAGTGAACCATCCCTGTGCAAAAACCATTGGGCAAATTATTATAATTAATATAAATGACAGTTTTTTCATACCAGTCTCCTTTTTCCCTTAAAATGAACTTATTTTTCTGAATGAACAAAGAAAATAATCTAATAATATAACCAGTGTATTATATACTATTTTATTTATTTATATTGTTTTTCTAATATTTTTTAATAATTATGAGTGAATTTTTGTAACCAGTAAAAATGCAAAAAAACAAACTTTATTTACTGCAAATACTTGGCAGCCTTAGTCGAGATGAGATGAAAAATTTCGAGAAACTTGTTTCATCCCCGTTTTTCAGCCGCGGGAGAAATTATAGACCGATATTGAAGGAACTGATCAAATTTTACCCAACATTTGATAACCCTGAATTAACATTTGATAAGCTGCATAGCAATCTTTATCCCAATAGTAAATTTAATAGCCAGCTCATTAGAAACCTGGTAAACGGGCTAACACGATTGGCAGAGGAATTTCTATACCAAAAGAATGTTAAGCGTACTCAATCATTTTATGAGATTGTTTGCGATGAACTCCTGAGAAGAAACCTAACAAGGCCTGCGAAAATGACAATTAAAAAAATACCCACCCCTGGAATAGAAAAATTTGACCAGAAGACAATTAAATCATTAAGCAGCTATCACAGGATCTCGCGGGAATATCACCTTCAAAAGGATGATTACACAAAGGAATATGAAAGCTATTCTAAATATGCTCTATACTATTTATACAGCTTTATTTTTGAAGCAAGTATCATAATTGAAGATATGAATATACTGGATTACAACTTCAACTTATCTTTTAAAATCCACCCATTATACAGGCTAATAAGCAGCAGAGAAATAAAAAATATTACAGGATATATTGCAAAGAACAGATTTGAAAATTATGAACTGATAGAACTCTACAGTACGCTTCTTCAGCTATCAGTTTATAAAACTGACCAAGAGCTTTACCAAAAGGCTAGAGATCTGTTTAAAAAAAATTTTAATAAGTTCAGCCTGGAAGCTAAATATGATATTTACATTATATTTCAAAGCCGGGCGATTTTTCTGCAGCAATTTGATCATGATAAGTATATTAAAGAAACCTTTAATATTTACAAAGAAACAATTGAAAATAATGCTTTAAATCCAAAGTTTGAAGAGACCATTGAATTTCAAACATTCCGCAGTATTTTAAATTATGCTTTACAGCTTGGTGAAATTAAATGGGCAGAAAGCTTTATAATAAAATACATTCCCTGGCTGGCTGCTGAGTTCCGGGATAACATGATGAACTATTCAATGGCAAGGCTTTATTGTGAGAAAAAACAGTTTGAAAAAGCGCTTGAGTTTCTTAGCAGGGTTAAATATGATTCATTTGCGATGAAATATGATATGCGTGTGCTGAACTTAAGGCTTTATTATGAGCTGGGATATAACGAAGAAGCATTATCACTTATTGATTCATTCAGACATTTTATTTCAGGCAACAGGTCACTTTCAGAAAGAAAACAAAAGATCCAGTCAAACTTTGTAAATTATATTAGTGAACTGTTTAGGATCCGTGCTTCAAAAGATAAAGTCGGTCTCAACCGGCTTAGGAAAAACGTATTAAACTCAGGTACCATTACCAATAAAGACTGGCTTGTTGAAAAAATTAATCAGCTAAACTTGATTCCTGATAACTAAATTTTTAAAGCTATTTTTTTGCAGAATACTGAAAAATAATAAAAGCGGGAAATATCCCGCTTTTATTATTAATGTTATACAGATTAATTATTTTATTAATACCATTCGCCTGGTTTCAGTAAAACCATCAGCTATCAGTTTATAAAAATATACACCACTTGAATATTTTGAAGCGTTCCAGTCAGCCTTATAAATTCCGGCTCCTAGTTCTCTGTTTAATATCGTTTCCACTACTCTGCCCTGTAAATCATATATGACAAGTTGTACATTTGATGCTTTTGGAACAGTA
>CAZOAP010000286.1:0-4399 GCA_964577645.1 uncultured Ignavibacteriales bacterium | reverse complement strand
ACACCGGCGCTGCAGGTACACCTGAATTAAGAAAAGTTATTGCTGAATATGTAAGCAGAACACGCGGCGTTGATTTTACAGCTGATAATGTTGTTATGACACCGGGCGCAAAACCAATTATGTTCTTTGTAATATTGGCATTATTGCAGCATGGCGATGAAGCAATGTATCCAAATCCCGGCTTCCCTATTTATGAATCGATGATAAACTTTACAGGCGCAAAAGCTGTTCCAATACCACTGACACAGGAAAATAACTTTAATATTGATCTAAAAGAATTTGAAAAGAACGTTACTGATAGAACCAGGCTTGTCATAATTAACACACCGGGCAACCCGACTGGTAAAACTATCCCGAGGAAAGATATTGAAGCAATTGCTGAAATACTGAAGAACCGTGACTGCATGATACTTTCTGATGAAATTTATTCAAGAATATGCTATGATGGAGCTGAATCATTTTCAATTTCAAAATTACCTGGCTATAAGGATAGAACCATTATACTTGATGGTTTTTCAAAGACATATGCTATGACAGGCTGGAGAGCTGGTTACGGTATCATGAATACAGAGCTGGCACCTGTTATCACCAAGCTGATGGTTAACAGTAACTCATGCAACAACGCATTTGTTCAGAAAGGCTGCATTGAAGCATTAACGGGTCCGCAGGATGCTGTTGATGCAATAGTAGCTGAGTTTGACAGAAGAAGGCATATTATAGTTGATGGACTTAATTCAATTAAGGGATTCAACTGTTCAACACCTGACGGCGCATTTTATGCTTTCCCGAATATTACCGGCACTGGCTATAAATCAAAAGAGCTTGCTGATAAGCTTTTGTATGAAGCAGGTGTTGCCTGCTTATCCGGTACATCTTTTGGCGCTTATGGCGAGGGCTACATAAGGTTCTCCTATGCAAATTCCGTTGAAAATATCAACGAAGCTATCAAAAGGATAAAAGCAGTTTTATAGAGCTTATTTATGCTGCCCCTCTCTTATATAGGGAGGGGTTAGCTTGCAGGTAAGTTTACAATTATTTACAAAACAAAACTGCAGCAAGTATTTATATTTCATAATATTTTATGCAATTTTGTGAGTAACCCTAAAAATAAATTGTTATGAAAAAAACTCTCTTAGTATTACTCATAATTTTTGTTGTATCACCCTTATTCACTGTTATTAATGCAAACCAGGTTTACTTTACATTGATAGGCGAAGTTCGTTTTGATTCCGAGCCTACCGATATTATGCTTTATGATAATGCATATATATTGACAGGTGAAGGTTTATACGCCGTTACTATAAATGACCCGTACAATGTACTAAAAACGCATTATCCTGAGCTTGGCGGGTTGAAAAGCCTTTCATTTATAGGTCATTACGCATATGCGCTGGGCAATAACAATGAAATTGGCGTTTACGATTTTGCTAAAAATCCATTATTGAAAAGAACATCAATATCATCCAACGGTAATGTTAACAGGATAAAAATAAATAACGGTTTTCTGTATGTTCTTAATGAAAGCGCAGGCTTGATGGTATATGATGTTAATATTGCTGATTTCCCTGTTTACAGGAATACACAGATAATACCGTTTGATGCAAACGGGCTTTTTGTTCAGGATTATAAAGCATATGTAACAAGCTCAAGTGCACATTTATCAATTATTGATGTGGCTGATGTATCCAAATTAACAATAGTTGGCACATATACATCCGGTGTAAAGTTTTTTGAGCCTTATATTGACGGTACTCTCGCTTACATACCGCAGGGTTCAACAGGTGTACAGGTTTTGGATATATCAAAGCTGCCAAATCCGGAGTGGCAGGTAAACCTATACGGCAGGAAGAATGCTCACCAGGTGATAACCTCAAATTTTTATGTGTGGGTGGCAGATGATAAGTCAATTGAAAGCTTTTTTAACAGCGGACCCAAAGCCTACAGCTTTGCGGGCAATTACAAGTTTAAAGACAGAATCAACAAAATGGCTTTAATTAACGGTCAGTATTTATATGTCTGCTGCAGCGATAAAACCCTTAAGATACTGAGGATAGATTACAAGTATTAACCTGGTGGCAGCTTTTCGGATTAAAGATTGCGGAACATAATATAATTATTTCACGCAAAGACGCAAAGTTTTTAATTGTCATTCCCGCGAAGGCGGGAATCTATTCATTCCTAAAATATTTTTAATGGTTATAAAAATAAATAATTTAAGTTTTTAAGGAGATATAATAATTTAAAAAATTTATAAATTGAATAAGGAGCATATATGGATTCCCGCCTTCGCGGGAATGACAAAACCATTGAGTAACACCCTTCGCTTCTGCCTTAACAGGCAGAAGCTCTTTCCCCTCCTAAAAACTGCACCAGCAGTCAGGCAGGAGGGGAGCTGTTGAGATTGTAATTCCCAATCACTCCAAAACAGGACGGGAGCTGTTAATCAATGAAATCATGACTTCAATTAAACTTTATCAAACTCCCCCGTACATCTTAATTACATTACCACGGTATGATTTAGCACCATCACCAAGTAAAAAAAGGCATGTTTCGGCAATTTCAAGTGGCGTAACCCATGTACTAAAATCCTGGTTCTGCATGCTTTCACGGTTTGCGGGAGTATCTATGACACTCGGTATTATTGCATTAAAGGTTATGTTATCTGCCTTATGCTCTTCAGCAAGCGTTTGCATTAAATTTACTACACCGGACTTGCTGAAAGAATATGCAAACTTCCCCGCTGTTGTTTCAATTGCAGACTTAGCTCCAATTGAAATAACCCTGCCGAACTTATTTATCTTAAAATAACTTAAGCAATGTTTCGTAAACGAAAATGTAGTATAGAAATTCAGCTTTAACTGCTGCTCAATAAGCTCCTTATCAGTATCAACAACCATCTTCTTAGGGTGGTACCCGCCTACTGTATTGATAAGGTAATCAATGCGTTTTTCCTGTTTTACAACGTTATCACAGAATTCCTTAACATCAGCATCATTGGTTGCATCACAGGGCAGGCCATAACGTTTTGGCAGACCCTTAAACTCGGTCTCTTCTGTCTGCTCAAAAACCTTCATGAATTCAGGCATTGAGCGTACAGGTACATAGACCCTCATTCCCTGCGCTGCAAAATGATTGACGATCACCCTGCCCAATGCTCCCGTTCCCCCTGTTACAATTGCTACTTTATCTTTGTACATACGATAATTTATGATCAATTATTGTTGCCACGGCCTTTAGGTCATGGTTAAGTCTTAAAATGACTGGCAGATCTTTCCCAATATCACATCTTTGGTTGAGCCTGTAACCATATTCATATTCGCGGGATTGCCAGCAATGCACTCATTAGCAAGAACGGCAAATAACACAGCTTCTTTGTTATGTATTGTGATACCGTTTAGTTTTAATTTGGAGACACTTACACCGCTGAAATAGTTTTTCAATGATCTCATTAAAACAGGGTTTTCAGCTCCCCCGCCGCTGACTATCAATTCGTCAATCCTGCAATTGGGCTCGATGAATTTAAGGTAATTATGGTAAATTGTGAAAGCCGTAAACTCTGTTACAGTGCGGATAATATCGCTTTTATTCAGCTTTTTGAATCTGGTAAGAATTTTTTTCTGATATTCCATTCCGTAATGCTCACGCCCGGTTGATTTTGGCGGTGGTGCTTTGTAGATCTTGTCTGAGGCAAGATAAGTAAAAAGCTCAGTATTTACTTTGCCCTTAGCTGCAATAATTCCATTTTTATCAAACTTTTTACGGAACAGGTGGTACATTAAACCGTCTATGATCATGTTTCCCGGTCCTGTATCAAAAGCATACACATCCCTTTTGTGGGCATTTTTTTTAAGCACTGTAATATTTGATATACCGCCGATATTCAGCAAAGCCCTGTTCCTGGCTTTATGGGTAAAAAGGATATGATCAAGATACGGTACAAGCGGCGCACCATCACCATCAACGGCGCAATCAGCGATACGGAAATCACCCACAGTTGTTATACCTGTTAAATTAGCTATTATTGCGGGGTCACCAATTTGCAGTGTTGATTTAACCCTGAACCCGTTGTAACTCTCTTTTTCAGGTAAATGATGAATAGTTTGTCCGTGTGAACCTATAAGATCAATAGAAGATGCTGATATCCTGTTTTTCCTTAACAGCTTTAATACAGCATCTGAAAATATTGCACCAAGTATTACATTCAGCCTGCAAATATCTTCTATTCGCGCAGTCTTTTTATCCGAATTTTTAAATACGGCAAGTCTTATCTTTTCAGGTATCGGGTGGCTGGTAAAATCTACTACTTTTATCTTTGAATTGACGCCATGACCTGTAATTTGCAATAAAACAGCATCAACTGCGTCAACAGAAGTACCGGAAAGCAATCCGATAACTTTCT
>CAZOAP010000285.1:0-4427 GCA_964577645.1 uncultured Ignavibacteriales bacterium | reverse complement strand
AGGAAAAGAACTCATTCATCTGCTTCCAGCATCTGAATTCAAACAGCTTTTCCCGATACGCTTGCTCAAATAATTTCTTCACGCCAATTTTTCTGAGGCGGGACAAATCATTTTTTTATAGGCCGTTTTAAAAGAAAAAGCTTTGTGTTACTTAGTGTCCCTGACTTTCGCCTTTTGAAAGTTTAGTGGCAGTTTTTTGCGACGCCTTACTGCACGCAAGTGGAGGAAGGATTTGATTTTATGAATCTGATAAATTTTAGAAATCTAACTAATTATTATAATGAGAAAATTTAATAAAGCTCTTAATGCAGATATCACGGAATTAAAAGTGCTGCACATGAAGAAGGATAAAACGGAATTCAATAAAATGAAGGATGTTATCATGAAGCGGCATAAAATAAGCAAGGCTACTGTTTACAGGGAAATGAAAAAAGAGCAGCCGGGATATTACAAAAGACCGCAGTACAACCCGCCGGTGCGCGAGATAACAGAAAAAGAAAAAGAGCTTGTTTCGGGGATGCTTTTTAAGCAAATGCCTGTGGAAGAGATACGGGCAAATATGGAAAAAGAAACAGGCGAGAGCTGCAGCTGGGATAGAATTGATAAGATAAGGGAGGCGCTGGAAAATGATAAGAATGTTATAACGGCTGATAAAATAATGCCCAGAGGTTCGGCGGAAAAATGTGAGTACGAGTCACCCCATGGTATGGATATGAAGTTATTCCTTGAAAAGGTAATGAGTATAGATAAGATGCATCCAAACAGCTTTATAACAATTGTAGTTAAAGATTATGGCATCAGGCTGTGGTATGATGAAGTAAGGGATATCCAGCGGTTTGTAGCAAACTCCGCAGCGGGCATTGGTTATGATGCAGCAATGGCTGCAAAGATGAATTACAAACATTTATGCTTTGAAGATGTAAGGTTATTATCACAGGGGAAAGCTCACAATATAAAAGAGCTTACTGAATTGGGAAAAATGATAAACACATTTGAATCATCAGGCGGCAGGCCGGGGATAGATTTTGAGTTTTTAGCTGATATCGTTCAGCATTTTGCTCCGGATGTGGAGCGTGAAAATATAGTTTTGGCTGTTTCGGCAAGATCAGGTAAGTACGAAGGTTTAAGCAAGGAAATGAAAGCTCCAGAAAGTGAAGAAAGGGAGGCTATATATAACCTTGCCAGAAGGAATATGTAGATCCTTTTGCATGCTCAAAATCTTTAAAGCGGTAATACATACGGCGCTGGCTTTTTATATTATCTCAATAATTAATTTCTTATTTTTGTATGATAAACATTTGTATCATGGTAATATGAACAATGATATTTAATAACCTGAATTATATAAATAAGCATATATGAGTCAATGGACTAAACCGCATCTTGGCATACTCAAACGGAATTATTCTGAAAAAGGTGCGAAGTATGTTTCAAAAAAGACCGGACACCCTGTATCTTCAGTTGTAATAAAGGCAAACTCTTTGGGAATAACTTCAGCGGCTATTCGCAGGTGGAGCCAGTTTGAAGTAAATTATATCCTTAAAAATTACAATGTAAAGCCGCTTGATTCCATTGCCCGCTCGCTTAAGCGCAGCGTGCAGTCAGTATCAGGGAAAGCCAGGCAGCTTAACATACTTGTACCTGCAGAAAAGAAATGGTCAGAAAAAGATCTTGATACGCTGAAGAAATTATGGGAAGATAAGAATGTTTCAAGAGAAGAAGCTGCGCGCAGGCTGAACAAAAGTATCTCGGCAGTACACCACAAGGCATGGAGTGTTGGCTTAAGGCGGCCCGGTGCAAAAAGCTTCTGGAGCAAAGAAGATACCCGTTACCTGCTGAGTAACCATAAAAAGAAAACATACAGGCAAATTGCAGAGAAGCTGGGCATGACAACAGCTTCTGTGTTCAAAAAAGCGATAAGGCTGGGCTTAAGGCATCGCGGTGTGCCAGTGAGATGGAATGAATCTGAAAATGAATACATCCGCAGGAATTACGGTAAAATTCCGCCAAGGGAAATAGCCGCTAAGCTGAACCGAAGCTATGATTCTGTAATAACACGTGCGGGTCAATTAGGAGTAACCAGAAAAAAAGCAGTGTAAAATCCACCGGATATTCAATAATATCACATACTTATAATGGGTAAAAGTGTGGATTAAACCAAATTCAGGTTTTGCTGTCATATATGTGAAGACAGAATAAAGGAAAATAATTAATTTAAGGAGCTTAAAATGAAAAGCATGTTTGTAAAATTCCTGATTTTGGTCTTTGCCGCAGCATCCATATCCGTAACAGGTATTTCAGCAGCAGATCTGAGCATTAACGGTGATAAAGATCCTAAGACGGGAAATGTAACCGGTGACAGGAAGCGTGACAGGATACATCAAAATGACCCCAATTGCGTTCCTAAAAAAGACGGTACAGGCAAAAAGCATAAAAAAGGAAAGAAGAACGGGAAAAAGAAAAAAGGCGGCAAGAAAAAAGGTATCGGTAAGAAAAATGGTACCGGAAATAAGCGCGGCAGGTAGCATCATAAAAAGTGTAATAAAAAAAGCCGGTTAACAGCCGGCTTTTCTGTTTACAAAAGCTGTAATTTAAAATCCAAGGACCAGCATATTTTCGATATCGCCGAATAATATCTTTGTATCCTTATCAATTGAGCCGGCATACACTGGCTCAACAGATGGATTTTCAGGGTAACCATCCTTACCGTGTTTCACTAAACGGTTTTTGCTTCCGCTGAACATAACCAGGTCGCTCCAGCCTTCGGTTTTATTGTTCATCACAATTACGGGGTAAGTAACAACGGTAAACTTATTTTTCAGTGTGAAATCACTGTTAAGCAGAACAACCGTACATCCGCCTGAGCCGCAGAAATATGATGATGAAAATGCTATGAAGTATTCATTTTTACCGTCACCGTTCAGGTCAATTGGCGCATACCTGAATTTCCTGTCATCGGCTTTCATGTTTGCCAGGTCATTTTTAAAAACATCACCGGCAAGGCTTTGGATTATCTTTACCGAGGTTGAATCCTTTACAACATTTTTCCCGTGAACAAACTCCGTGGGCTCATCAACTTTTTTTGTAACATCCTTCTTTTCATCCTTGCCGCAGGATGTAAATAATGCAGCAATTAAAATGATAAGCAGGGTTTTGGTAACCAGATTTTTGGACATACCAGCCTTTATAAATTAATATTTATACTAATATGCAACAACAAACATTATAATATAATGGAATATTTTTTATTTACCCGTATTTATTGAGTAAGGTGATCTTTTATTTGAAAAAAATACCAGGCCTATGCCTACCGGGAATAATACTATCCCGAAGCCGGTTAGAAATACAGGTACGAACCACAGGCTCATGAAGGTCCCTGTTTTACTGCTTGAAGGAAGAGCGGGGTCATAGTATACTGTTTCCTTATCACCGATCTTATACTCATCAGGCAGAGTTGAAGCACCTTCGTATTCATAATTTTTTCCCTGTACGGTGTATTCAAATACAGGCGTAATTCTTCTTTTACCTTTTATTACTTCCTTCACCCTGGCTTCGGTTTTTACAGCACTGCTGATAAAGGAATAATTGCTATATCCCCAGAATAAGCCTGCTGTAAACATCAATAGCCCGGTTAGTATTAAAATTTTACCTGTCATCTTTTTTTATATTTATAAAAATATCAACTGACAAAAATAAACCCTTTCCAGGAGCACTGCAAGTAAAATTTATAGCGAATGTTAGTTAAAAATACTGTTAATTTTTTTTATTGGGATTCAGCGTTTTAACGGGTCATTCTGAACGGGAAGCTAACAGTATCTTATTAAAATTGAAATTCAAAACATTAAATATTATGATTTTACGCAAAATCTCTTAACAATAATGCCGCAAATCTAACAATCTAACACTATTTTAACTCATTGATTTTATGAGATTTATCATAAAGTTTTTTGATATTACTCATTGTTAAAAATTTTGAAAATGGTTAGCTTTGTATTAAGATTCAGTTTGGAAATTGTTAGCAAAAAGGAGCGGTGAAGAATGAGACGAATTATCCCGGTTATATTGATGCTTTTGATTGGTATTGCAGCAGGCTATTCAGCAGAAATAAAGGATAAACATGAGCTCTTCCTGAAGCTTTACCAGGAAGATAAGTTGGCATATGATCTTTACGGGGAGTTTTTCGAAAGATGGTCACTGGGTGTTTTCAGTACCGTTCAGCAGCGCGAAGCAAAGCATGTATGGTGCGTGGAACGGATCATGGATAATTACGGGTATACATACAAAACAAATCCTTTACCCGGTACATACCCTGATAAAGATATACAGAAAATTTATGATGAGCTGACAGTCAAAGGCTGTATCAGTGATCTTGCGGCTCTGGAAGCGGCAGCTTATATAGAAGAAAAACATATTTCACTGCTGCGTGA
>CAZOAP010000284.1:2936-4428 GCA_964577645.1 uncultured Ignavibacteriales bacterium | reverse complement strand
AAACATTCCGTAATCAGGCGGGTAGACCTTTTTGTGTGTGAACTGAACTTTGCCGTCTTCAAAATAAAAAGCTGAATTGTATATACCGAAATTCTCATCTTCTTCAATTCCGCCGCATATTATTGAAATTTTCTTGGATCTCTGCCTGAGTGGTTCCAGCAGTTTACTGGTGAATGGATTAAGTGCAAGTTCAAGATTCAGGTCTTTTACCGAATACCCCGTTAATGATAATTCCGGAAATACTATGATATCCGATTTCTTCGCAATTGCCTTATCAATATATGTTATATGCTTCTTTATGTTCTTTTCAATATCACCAAGTACCGGCGATATCTGCGCGCATGTGACTTTAAATTTCATTTTCATATTTTTTCTTATATACAAATATACATATCATTACTATGATTTAAAATAAATGTTCTTAAGCCATAACCTGAATACAGGGTCAACAAGCTCATATTTTGAGTTTACCAGGTGTATTATCTCTTTATTTATCAATACTGAACGTATTTTGGTTATGTTACCGGATGTCCCTAGGCTATATTTTTGTAACAATTCCTTGGCATAAATATCTTTTCTTTCGCTTTCTATCAGCATTTTAAGGAAATTTATCTGTGTATTGCTCAGGGTCTCAATATCTTTTATGTATAAGGGAGCATTCTGCTCAATTAATTCGGTTAATGATCTTTCAAGTATAGCAGTATCTGCGGTTTTATCCGTATTTATCCATACAATATGTGCCAGCTGCTGTGTATAATACGGCTGGCATTGTACATCATTAACAATTGATTTTGCAGCTGATGCATCAATTTTTTTGCCGGTATTCTTAAATTGTGTTATTATGTAATCTGTTAGATATGAACTATCGATCTTTGCAAGGTACATTACATCACCGAATTTATAAAATGGCATGCTTTTTCTTTCAAACAGGGTGGTCATCATATGGGTCTGGCTGCCGTATAAACAATAAACAGTATCTTTATGATTTTGCCATGATGCCCTGAGCCTTTTCTGAAATAACAGGGGCTGGCTGAAATTCGCAATATTCTGGAACTCATCTATACATACAACAATTTCTATTTTTTTGGCCCGGGCTATCTTTTCAGGGAGATTTAATATATCTTCAAAATCTTCAGCTTTATCCTTCAGCTCAAAAGTTATTTCAAAATCATTGACCATGTCAATTGGGAACGATACTTTAGGCGAGAGCCTTTTTAAGAAGGATGCTGCAGTCTCCATCCATTCCTTTGGCTTTGAGGAAGTTTCCTGTATAATCTTTTTTGCAAAGTAAGAATAAAACTGCGCTTCATCCCTTATATTAAAAAGATCTATTAATACCGCGCGCCTTGTCTTACCGTTTTGGAATTGTGCGGCGGCTTTACTGACAAGAGATGATTTGCCCCACCTTCTTGGTGATATTAGTATTGTATTAACTTTATCACTGAAATTTGAAACTAACCTTTTCGTTTCAAATGCACGGTCTGTAAAGTTA
>CAZOAP010000284.1:0-2926 GCA_964577645.1 uncultured Ignavibacteriales bacterium | reverse complement strand
TACTTCCCTTTGCAATTTTGCCAAATGTAAACGGACTTTTCATGTACAAATATAACTATAAAATAATTACATACCAAATGGTATGATACCGGTTGGTATGATACCAAACGGTATGCTATATAAACTTGTGTATTTAACTATATTATATAAGGAATTTCACTTGTAAAACAGCTATTTTTTAATTAAGAAAACACGTAAAAACCCTGATATTTTAAGATTGATCTTAAGCCAAATAAGTAAAAGACCGCTGCCGAAATGTTTTTCAAAATATTTTGTGCAGTCTTCATTCCACACCTTTATCATATTAGCCCTGTCTTTTTTAATACTGGCACCGTGCTCATGTGTTATCACCGAAGAGGGGAGCAGGCGGATCTTGAAGCCTGAATCATAAACTTTTTTACAAAGGTCAACATCGTTAAAGAACATTCTAAAGCGCTCATCCATATTATCAATTTCAGCAAGCAGGCTCATACGTACCATAAATGCTGCAGCCATAGGCTGTTCAATATCCTGTTCCTTGGTATAATCCATATATTTTGCTTTCCATGAGCCAAAGAGCTTGGTTTTAGGGAAAATATATGCAAGCAGGCTGAATTCACAGAACATACGCCAGTAAGTGGGAAAATTCCTGACTGAATGCTGAATGCTTCCGTCTGGATTCTTCATCAGTGGTGCGCATCCGCCGTATGAGGGATTTGCTTCCAGGAAATCATACATAACCTTTATGCTCGTATCGTTCAAAACAGTATCAGGATTCAGAAGTAAAACATATTTCCCTTTAGAAAGCTTAATGCCCTGGTTTACAGCTTTAGTGTAACCCAGGTTTTCGGAATTACGAACTGTTTTGAGCTCAGGAAATTTTATCTTGTTAACAAGTTCAAATGAATCATCAGAAGAATTATTATCAATAATTATCAGCTCCGATGATATACCATTTAAAGCTTTGATTACAGAATTAACGCATTTTACAATCTCATCAGCACTGTTCCACGTTACTATTATTACTGATATTTCTTTCATATCAGCAACAAACTTAGCTTTATGTTTTAATATAAGCAATGATAACAGCAATAAGGGAAAATCAGTGTTAACTTTTTAAATGTTATATCTGGTCTTTACAAATTCAAACCAGTTTACCTGGAAGTCACTTACTGATACTCCAAGTGATGATTGAATATTGCCATTACTTATTATTAGATCTTTAAGATGCTGTCTATCCCAATTAATGACTATATATTCCGCCAGAAGGAAGCCAATTTCATAAATCTGGGTATTATTAAAGTTATTAAGCTGGCTCAAAGTAGGCGGATTATGACTTACCATATATGGGATCTGATTGGGGTGTATGAACTGACCAGATTCATATATAGCTACCGATTCCCATAACCACCTGGGATTATTGGCAAAACTGGGATTTATATTAAGCGTTACGCAATGTGCAAATTCATGTACTAGCACAGAAAGCATATATTCATAATTTTGCTCAGGATGCTTAGGGGAAATCATGTGTATCGTATCTTTTGCAGTGGATAAGCCGATAGCCCATACAGGTAAATTAGGAACAATGTACCTTACTGCATTTGCAAGTTCTTCATGTGTTCTGTAGAAATGAACTTCCGTTTTTAATACCGTATCTATTAACAAATGGGTTAAAATGCTGTCATAATTACTTTCAGCTATTCCCGAAATTTCCGGAATAAAAGTACTATCATATGAAGTTATATGAAAACTAAAATGCTGGGTGTGGTACGGATTAGTTATTTCATTAATTGGTTCGTTTGGTGTAACCTGAATGTCATCTTTAGAACATGATAAGAATACAATACAGGTAATAAAAAACGGTAAAAACACATTTTTGACTAAAATTTTCATAACATGAATAATTTATATATTACAAATAGGTGTACAAATATAAATTAAACATAATATTTTGTCTTCTGAAATTATAAATCCGTTAATCAAAAATCTTTAAATATCTGTTTTTTATACTGTGAAGGCGTCATACCTGTATGCTTTTTAAAAGCTTCATTAAAAGTTGAAATTGAATTAAAACCTGAATTATATGCTATAGCTGCAATAGTGAGATAAGAATTTGCGGGGTTAATCAATTCTCGCTTTGCGTACTCAACTCTTTTTAAATTTACATATTCGTTAAAATTAAGTTTCAAACTTTGATTTATTGTCCGTGAAATCCTGTGTCTCGGTATATCCATTTTAACAGCCAGAGATTCAAGTGACAGATCAGGTTCAAGAAATATTTTATTTTGTTCAATTTGTTCATTTAGTCTTAACAAAATATTATTGATCTCAATCTCATTCAGGTGGTTATTGCTTAATTTGGTATTAGGTTCAGGATCAATGTTTTCGTGTATGAGTTGATATTGTTTGAATCCGGAGTTATTTATCAAATTAATATATGTCAGCCATAATATCATAGCAGGTAAAATCAGGATAACAAATGAATACGCTGTTGAACTGATTCCCCAAACTTCTACATCGTAGAAAAATAAAGTAAAGAATATGATCAGTACTGTTCCGGTTAACCAAACAGAATTTGTAAAATTCCTGAACCATCTATCACTTATAATTTTGTTGCTGTTAATGATCTTTTTTACTGCGAAAACATAGCAGTTTAGAATTACAAGCTGTACAAAAGTATCAGAAATATTGTAAATATCATTATCAATATATTCAAACAGATCAAATATATGAAGTTCACAAATCAAAATTATCAGTCCTGAAATTAAGAATGGGAAGAAATGAAGGACAGTAATTGGTTTAATCCGGAATTCACGGTCGTAATATTTACGTACATAAAGAAATACCAATGGACCATACAGATAAGGAATAAAGTAAAAAATAGAGAATATACTTTCAATATTCAATATTGATGAGTAAAATCCTGCCAGTTTTACGAATATTTGTA
>CAZOAP010000283.1:0-4434 GCA_964577645.1 uncultured Ignavibacteriales bacterium | reverse complement strand
CAATGGCAATCTTTATGCGGGATCAAATGGAGGAATTTTCAAATCAACAAACAATGGATCAAACTGGTACTCTGTAAATAACGATTTACCATATCTGGATGTAAGGAGTATCGCAGCGAAAGGTGATACCATATATGCGGGGTTATATTTAGGTATTTACAGGTCAACAAACGGAGGATCAAATTGGATTTTTTCGGGTTTACCGGGTTCAACATCAATTAATGTTTTAATCTATAATAACGTGGTTTTTACAAACACAATATCTGAACTTCAAAGAAGTACGGATTGGGGTAATACGTGGACTATAACTAGCTGGTCAAATGGAACAATTAATTCTCTTTATGTTAAAGATAACTTAATCTTTGCAGGAACCTCAAGTTCGGGAATCTATTTATCTTCAGATGCCGGACTTTCATGGAATCATTCCGGTAATGGGTTAACAAGTCAGCCTATAAATTCTATAACGTCAAACGGAAATATTTTATTCGCAGGTTCAGCCGGTGGAGGAGTGTTCCGTTCAACAAACAACGGAGATAACTGGGTACAGATTAACAACGGAATCTTTTTTTTCAACATAATAGCTTTGCACTCAATAAACAATTATGTGCTTGCTTCTGCGTACGGTGGAGGTATATATAGCACAACAGATCTTGGAAATAGCTGGTTTGAAATTAATAATGGACTAGAAGACTTTCATATTTGGGATATAATTTCAATTGATAACAAAATATATGCCGGATCAATTGCTAATGGTATATATTCATCGACTAATTTTGGAGAACAATGGATAGAAACAAATTCTGGCTTATTAGCACATCAAATTAATGTTTTAAAAATTCAGGATAATTATTTATTTGCCGGTTCAGCTTTTGGAGGCATATTCAGATCTTCAGATAATGGGAATACATGGCAACAACTGAATGGAGGAATTTATTATCATTGGTATTGTGATGCGTTCCTGTATTCAGGGAACAGACTATTCACTGGAGTTGAAAGCGGAATCTTTTCTACGACTAACTATGGCAATAACTGGCTAAACATGGGCATGCCGCAATATAATGTTACTTGTTTTGCTGAGTGTTCAGGCAATATTTTTGCCGGCACTAACAACCAAGGATTGTTTAAATCTACTGATCAAGGTAATACCTGGCAGCCATCCGGCCACAATAATGAAACAGTTTTTCAACTACTTACTAAGGATAGTACACTTTTAGCAAGCACTACACAAGGTTTGTATACTTCTACAAATTGCGGTAATACCTGGTTTTTGAGAGATCAAAACTTCCAGCCATTTTCATTTACTGTATGCAATAATATAATTTATGGCGGATATGCCGGGGTTAAAAGAACCACAAATAATGGTGTTTACTGGATATCTGCCGGATTGAACGGGAAATTTGTTAATTCACTTATTACTATTGATAGTTTTATTATAGCTGGGACATTGGAATTCGGCGTATTTTTGACTTCTAACAAAGGAATTAACTGGATTGATTTATCTCAAGGTATGGGTGATAAAAATATCAAATCGTTGGCAATAAAAGATAATTATCTGTATGCAGGTACAGCAGGCAGCAGTATATGGAAAAGACCACTCAGTGAAATAATTGGAATACAGAATATTTCTGTAGAAATTCCCAGTTTATTCAAACTTTCACAAAACTACCCAAATCCGTTCAATCCCACAACCATGATCAAATTTCAAATTCCCCTCTTGAGAGAGGTGTCCGAAGGACGGGGTGTGTTAACAATATTATCAATTTATGATATTTTAGGGCGAGAGGTTGCAACACTCGTAAACGAAAAACTACAGCCCGGTACATACGAAGTAGATTTTGACGGAAGCAATTACCCAAGCGGAGTATATTTTTATAAAATACAATCAGGAGATTTCACTGCAATCAAAAAAATGGTGCTTCTAAAATAATAAATAATATTATGAAAATACTTAAATTCATAATCATTGCATTTGCTTCAGTTTTACTTTTTTCATGTGCTGCAGAAAAAGAAAAATTCACTGAAGAACAGAAGAATTACACTCTGCCGGAAACATATGATAAGATCTCTCAACCCGGTCTTATTTATGTTTCTCATATTTCAAATAATTTTGTAAGCGTATTTGATCCTGCTGAGATGAAGCTCATAGGCAAAATACCTTCAGGCAGCGGAGCTGATGTATCAATAATTTCCGCAGACGGTAAAAAAGGCTATATCGCTAATTTTCACTCAAATGATGTAACAGTTTATGATACCAAAACAAATAAGACAATTGCTACAGTTAAGTGCGCAGAGCACCCTTGTGCTCTGCTGGAAATTCCTGAACTGAATAAGGTACTTGTATCTCACCAGTCAACTGACCCAATAAATGTAATTAATACTGAAAATTATTCGGTTACATCAATGGGTGAGATTTGTACAGGTTACATGTACTATCTTAAAAATAAAGGAAAGATCTATGTACCGCAGATATTCACACCGTACATATTTATACTCGATCCGGTCACTTTCCACATTACCAAACGCATTGAAACACCGGGCAGACCTATGGCTATGGCTTTCACTACTGATAATAAATTCGGTTACCTTGCAAACTATGATTCCGCTGAAGTTGCCAAAATTGATATTGATAAAGATTCTGTAATACTAAAGATCAAAAATATACCCGGACCGCGCGGTATTACTGTTACACCGGACAACAAATATGTTCTGGCAACGAATGTTCTTGATAACTCGCTCAGTATAATAGATATTAACACAGATACTATTACAAAAACACTTTACGGCTTGCGGATGCCTACATGGGTAATTACAACAAAGGATGGAAAATATGCTGTAGTATCAAACCAGGGGGGGCCATCACTTGCTATTATAGATATTGCAGCTCTTGAAATAGTAAAAAGTATATCAACGGCAGAAAACCCGATAAGCCTATTTATAGATAAACGTTAAACATTTAAGGTTCTTATCCCGCTCTTAATTTTATAAGGTGATAGAAAACTATCACCTTATTTTTTTACATCAAATTTGATGTAAATTTTTCGGTGGAAGTACACGGGAAACAAGGCTATATTTGCATTCAATTGGTTATTCATATCTAATCTGAAAGTTAAATGTCAAATAAAGATTATGTTCTTGGCGTCAATAATTACGAGCTTAACCGTCTTAAATTCCAGCACGGTGTATGGAAAGAAATTACCGATACTTTCCTTGATAAGCTGAATATTGCCCTGGGCTCAAAAGTGCTTGATGCAGGCTCGGGTCCCGGTTTTGCTTCAATGGATATGTTAAACAGAACAGGCGCTGCTGGAGAAGTTACAGCTCTTGAACCATCTGAAATGTATGTAAATTACCTGCGGGGTTATTGCAATGAAAATAATATCACAAATTTGAATGTCATAAACGGTACAGTTGAAACAGCCGAGCTGCCGAAAGAATACTTTGATGTTATTTTTGCCCGGTGGGTAATATCTTTTGTTCCTGATGCAGAGAAATTCCTTGATAAGCTTATGGCATCGCTAAAGCCCGGCGGAACTATCGCATTTATGGATTATGCCTATGTAGGGCTTGCATTATTCCCCAAAGGCGGCGCGTTTGATAACATGGCTGATGCTGTGCGCGCTTACTGGGTTCATGGCGGCGGAGATCCGTATATCGGTGCCAGACTGCCGGGAATGTTCAGAAGAAGAAATATTGAGGTTAAGGAGTATTATCCTGTTGCGCAATGCGGGGGTCCAAATAGCGGTGTATTCGAGTGGGCTGATAAGTTCTTTACTGTTCATATTCAGCAGATGGTGGATCTGGGTGTGATATCACAAACAGAAGGTGATGCAATGCATGCTGACTGGAATGCACATAAACAGGATGAAGATTCAGTATTTATTTCGCCAACAATTACAGTTATTTCGGGGAAGAAGTAAATGCATTTAATACATTTATACCATCTGCAAAATATAAATAAAGTGCCAGTAATATTATAACAAAAACAACAAAGGTTAAATAACTAAGTGTAGTAACAATAATTCCTTTTATTATACCTTTAAATACAGGTAATTCTGAAAATTTTACTATTGCGAATATATAATAAACCTGATTTACTATGAACCTGAAATTCCATGTCCGCACATCAAATACCGAAAGCAGCATTAATACCACAGAAAATATAAGCGTTGTACCGACCCAGTAGAATGAAGCTGCAAGTGATTCCGCGTAGTTTATTCCCGTTTTCTTTTTAAACAGCAGGTAAAAGTAAAACCCGAACACGACCGGCATAAAGTAGTTAAGATAATTTACGTACTGCCCTACCAGGTGCTGGATCTCATTGGTACGCTCCATAACTTTCTGGCTGTCACTTGTAACAGTATAGCTAATAAAGGCAAAATACTTTTCGCTCATTTGATGGAATACAACTACAAAGATAGTCTGCATGAAAATGAA
>CAZOAP010000282.1:0-4459 GCA_964577645.1 uncultured Ignavibacteriales bacterium | reverse complement strand
ATCAAGCTGGGCAGTATCAATGTTTGAGTGCAGCTGTCCGTCAGAAGCAAAAAGCCACCACCTGTTGGGAAGTTTTAAGGCAAAGTAACTGCGCTTCTGCCTGGAAAACCAGCCTGCAAACCTGCGTGAGCCCAGATCGGAACAGAACAGCCTGGTGAAAGCTTCAAGACCGTCATACCAGTCATGGTTTCCGGGAATGGCAAATACATGAGGTATATCTTCAGGTTTATCATCGCCAAAAGCCTGTTCATATGGGTTTATCAGCCTTTCTCTGTATGCCTCTTTTGATGGTGTAGGATAAACCTCATCGCCTCCGAATATAAGTACATTACCTCGCTGTGTCTCGTAATCTTTAGTACCTGATGATAATTTTAATTCCGGTTTTGCTGCATAATAAGCAACTGAGTAACTTGAGTCCCAGCCGTCACCCGTATCAGCAATAAAATCCAGCCACAGCTCTTTACGTTTTGCTTCTTCATCAGGCTCAATTTTACCGTTTACAATTTTATGCTTTCTTGTGTAATTGTAAAATTCTTTTTCATTTGCAGCCAGTGCAAGCATAAGCCGGCGGTCAGATTGCGAACCGATAAGCGAGGAGACAACTGATTTATAAGCCGTACCTGTGATCTGCTTCAGGTTAAACCAGCTAACCATTGGAAGAAGCTTTATGTTGCCTATTTTTTCGAACATAAGGGTTTAATTTTATTTTTTATTCACAATCATTACAAACTCAGAGCCGCCGCCTGACATATGCTGATAGAAGAATTCATCAACCATTGCACGCGCAATAAAAACTCCCCTTCCGTGCAGGTCCAGTATATTCTGTGAATCCGTAGGATCCGGCAGGTTCTGTATATCAAAGCCGTCCCCTTCATCCATAATAACTATTTTCATTTTTTTCTCGTCATGCTCAACATAAATTTTCACTTTCTTATATGTATTTTCCTTGTTGCCGTGAACAATTGCGTTCATAGCAACCTCTGTTACTGCTATCATCATTTTGCAGTATTCATCATAGGGCAGCCCGAACTTTTTGTTAACCTCAAGCATCAGGTCTTCAACCAGTTTTATATTCTTCTTATCAGAGCTTATTTCAAGAAAATGTTTTGTCATTAAATGTATTTAAGATTTCAAAAGTCTATAGAATTTTACCTCTTTAAACAATATTAAAATTCAGACTTACAATAACAGTTGTTAAAACTTTTGAAGCCTTATGAATAAAAAATCTCATTTTTATGCACACTAAAAATTCAGGCTGGCATTCAGATAGATATTGCCGTTATCACTGCCCGGGCTTCCGTCTCCATATCTATAATAGTCATAACTTCCTATAAGTTCTATCATCGAATTCCTCTTCCATTCAGCCTTAATCCTTACAAAAGGTCCCGTTGTTCTGACATAATTATCAAATACCCGCTCACCATTAATATAATTGAATCTTCTCTGCTCAAACCAGCGGTATCCGCCGGAAAACGTTATAAATTTATTAAAAAAATAGTTTAATTCAGAATTAATAATTTTGTCCTCAAAATAGTTCACCGGCCGCTGTGTAAACTCGCTCCAGTTAAGCTCACCACGCTCATAAAGCTTTACTTCTCCATAAATATCGGTGCCAAAATACTCTGCAAACCTTATAATGAGTGAATCCTTAAGGTTCAGCTGCCTGAATGAGTAACTCTTGACCGTGGAAATGATATCCTGGAAATCATACACAGTGTAATTTGCCAGTACGCTGAATGTACCAATATTCCTGAACTTATCACTTGGCTCAAAAAAGCTTTTGCTTGTGAATCTTATAACACGGTTCCAGTTATTGTTTGAGCTTTTCTGTGAAAAGATATAAACAGTGTGATACAGGTTAACATCAAACGAGCTTATCAGCACAAGGTTTTTAAGGTTATTGAAACGGTGAGCAAAATACACAAGAAAACCAAGCTCATCCCTGTCATCATAATTAATATCACTCTGTGTATCATATTTAAGTATTGATGCGCTGCCGGTAAGCTCAACCCGGTTCATCAGGTTAATATTGTAATACAGGTTTGAGTTCAGCTTGAATATTGAAGAATGATTGTTCTTTGTAGCTTCATTATCTTCAAGAATTTTAACAAAATTAGGACTTACCCTTGAGGAATTGATCAGGAAATGTTTCTCATCACGCTCCCTGTAATATGCTTTAACCTGGTAATCTACTTTTGGAAGCTGAAAGTTTAACGCAACATCACCTGCAAAGCTCAGCTCCTGGATATCAGTATCATATATACTTGGCTGGGTATTTACGGTGGTTGGAATATAAGTATTTTCTTTTGTAACCCTTCTGTAATCGGGATTTACATTAAATACCAATGCAACTGAGTTTGATATAGTATAATCAAACCTGTTATAGAACTTGAAAATATTTTCAGTACGTTTTTCTATATTATTCTTAATCCCGAACTGCTGGATTGAAATATTATCAGCCGGGAAGTAAAAATCTTTCCTTACCCTGGAAAAAGTTCCGTCAAACTCGTTACTTGCCAGGTTATTATCAAATGGTTTTACAAAGTATACCCGGCTGTATAACAGGCTTTTCTTCCTTGGGTCAATGGTTTCATATCCCAGCTTCAGCTGGCCGTCCACTATAAAATCAGATAAATTCAGATTGTAAATACTGAACTCGCCTGAAACACTTGGCCCTTTATTAAGCTCATCAAACTGGCTTTCAACCTTGTATCCCGCATTAACTGTTGAATATACCTGTGTACCGTTAATTACGTTATCATAGAGAGAGCTAAGGTAAAACATATTGGTTGATGAACCGTTCAGCTTGAATGTCCTGTCATCACTGAAGAACTGTGCAAAATAATTAGCTGATATATTAAGGCTTTTTGATACACTGTAACCTCCTGTTACCTTTACGTTATCAAAATCCCGGAATAAGTTCTCATTCAGCTTTGTGACCGATGACGAATAATAGTTCTTAAGGAATACATTGAACCTTTTAAATTTATTGTAATAATTAAAGCGTGATATCAGTGCTGCTGTGTTTCTGTTATTATCAAAATTTGTGAAAAGGAAGTTACGGGTAATATTGCTGTCTATAAAGGTCTGAACATCTGTAAAATCACTTTGTGCAAGCACATTGTACTGTATTGCAGTTAAGAAGGCAAGCCATATAATATTTTTAACTTTCACCTGTAATACAGCATTTAAAATATTTTCTTTATATTAAAATGTAATTTAACCATTAGTAACATCACCATAAAGACCCGGCAGCTTTCCTTTCATATCAATTGGTGTACTGTATGTTTTCATCAGTTCTTCAAGCTCTGCGCTTGTACCTGCAGTAACTGCTCCGTTAAATGTGATCTTCCCCGCATTAATAATTATTATTTTATTGCACATTTTTTCGGCACTTTCAACAAGGTGTGTAGAATAAAAGAAAGTTTTTCCTGCCTCTGCAAGATCTTTTACAAGGTTACGTACTATAAGCGTGGTATTAAAATCTATACCGCTTAAAGGTTCATCCCATACTATTACTTCGGGATCATGTATCAGGGAAGATATAATAAGTACTTTCTGCCTCATACCTTTACTGAATGAATGCATAGGTGTATTGACCTCATTTTTCAGGTCAAACATTTCCATGAATGCATATATACGGTGTTTATATACATTTTCAGGAATGTCATACATCCTGCATACAAACTGCAGAAAATCATAAGGTGAAAGCGAAAGGAACAATGCACCGGTCTCTGGCACATAGCCTATCATTTTCTTAACAAGGTTGGGTTCTTCAAATACGTTAAAATCATTTATATGAACACTGCCTGAAGTTGCCCCGAGCATTCCGCAAATGATCCTTATTGTTGTACTTTTTCCTGCACCGTTTGAACCAAGGTATCCGCAAACCTCACCGCGCTCTATATTGAAAGAAATTCCATCTATAGCCTTAACTTCACCGGGATAGATCTTTACTAGATTTTCTACATTTATCATTAATTCTGCTGTTTACCTGGTCTTTTTTAATAATGCTTTGTAATTGATCCTTGAAACAAACGGACTTTCCGGATCTATGAACCTGTACATCTTATCAGCATTTTTTGAAATGCCTATTCGTTTTGTTCCCTTTACTTTATGTTTTCTGTATTCCTCCGGTTCTGCAATGAACAATTCATTTCCAAACAGCGATAAGCCGTTTTGCTTAAGATTTATTTCCATAGCCTGTGTCAGTTTACCGGGTCCGCTGCACAAATTATACATGTCATCAGTTCCCCTGTTTTTTTTCATGTATGATATACCCATAACAGGTTCAACTGCACGGATTAATACTGCATGTGCTTCGCCTGCTTTTCCCAGGACCACATTCACACAGTAATGGTTACCATACGTAAAATATACATAAGCATAACCGCCTTCACCAAACATTACTTTATTCCTTTTGGTTAATCCTTTAAAAGAATGAGAAGCTTCATCTTTA
>CAZOAP010000281.1:0-4463 GCA_964577645.1 uncultured Ignavibacteriales bacterium | reverse complement strand
TTTGGGGCGATGCTGATATTTCAGAGATCACAGATGAAGCGCCGCAGGGTAAGCTTGCAAAAAAGGTCAGAGTTCCTAAGATAGTAAAAAAGCCTGCAGCTAAGAAAACCGCAGCAAAAAAACCAGCAGTAAAAAAAAGAACTTCGGCTAAAAAGCGTTAATATTTTTTATTATATATTTATCTTTTTATAAATTTTAGAGACTCAGTTTTTTTGAGTCTCTTTTTTTATGTCTTCTATGATTAATATTGATATTTAGGGCATTTATACATTGTTTTAAGGGTAAAATCCTTTATTAGCTTGTTATTACTTTGTTCTATTCATATCTTGTGTTATCAATACAATAATATTTAAATGATTACCCTTTAGAAATATTAGATTATTAAATAAGAAAACGAATAATTTTTGAAGAAAATACGGTTAATATTAATCGAAGATAACAGGCTTCTGCGTGAAGGTATCAGTGTTATGTTGAAAAGAGAGCCCGATATAAGTGTAGTGGCATCATATGATGACAGTGATTTTGCAGCAGAAAAAATTACAGAGCTTAAAGCTAATATTGTACTAATAGATCTGGGATTGACCAACCAGGATAGCCTGGAGCTTGTTAAGCTGATAAGAGATGAATACAAAGAAGTAAAAGTAATAGTTATGGACCTGCTTCCTATACAGGATGATATTTTGATGTTTGTTGAAGCAGGTGTATCCGGGTTTATATTAAAAGATGCTACTGTACAGGAATTCTCGGGTACTATAAGAACAGTGGCAGAAGGCGGGAAAGTACTTCCACCTACTATGGCAGGCTCTTTGTTTTCGCAGATAATGGATTATGGTATGAAGGAACTGGGTACAAAAAAGGTGATACAATCTGTAAGGATGACAAACAGGGAAAGCGAAATTGTAAAATTAATAGCTGAAGGTTTGGCTAATAAAGAAATTGCTTTTAAGCTTAATCTTTCAATATATACAGTTAAAAGCCATGTTCATAATATCCTCGAAAAAATGGCGCTTAATACAAGGGTCCAGATAGCAATACATGCCAACTCAGTAGAATAAAAGTTTATTTCAGATATCATTTAAGCCTTATGCTAAGCGTCTACTTTATAATTCAGCCCGGCTATTACCAGATCTCTATTGGATAGATCACCGATTATATTTTTTTTAGGCAGCGGAAAATTCCGTACTAATGTCGGAATTGCAAATATCTGGTTATCTCTTGCCAGCTTAGGATCTTTCAGAATGTCTATAATTTCAAGTGTATACATCCCTTTTAATACTTCTTCACAAATATATTTAAGATTTTTATAAGCTTTATTACTATTTATAGTTTTACCGGCTATATATAGACTCAGTACCAGCTTGTTTTTCCTTGCTTTTTTTGTATTCATAAGGTTCTATTTATTAGTAATTCGTTTTTTTCTTAAAACAGTTTTTTTAACCGATATTTTATTTACAGATAGCTTTTTTACTGGAGCGTCACCTCTTCTGCTTTTTGCCATTTCTGCTTTAACCTTTTTAAAGCTTTCATTCCTGGCTTTTTCTATACCAATAATTTTTAGTGATTCAGATTCTTCCGCCTCGAATTCTGATCTTAAGACAATTATCTGTGCTTCCATGGCTTCACGTTTGCGCTCAAGGCTGAATTGCTTGCTGCCTATTTCCTGCTGACGCAGTAATTTTTCTGCATCGTCAGCCAGTTCACGGGATAAACGTGCTGAACCTGTCAATACACCATCAACACCAACATATACATCAACAAGCTCAATACCGCTATCTGTAAGCTTGAACTCACGTATCTGGTTTGAGTGTGACATACCGCGTGATTTAAGTACATATAAGCCGCGGTTACGCTCTCCGCCGATCTCTATATCCCTTAGTAAAAGCCAGGTATCAATAAGTGAAGAAACATAAACATCACTGTTTTCAAGGTTTTCTCCAGAAGTTGTGAGACTTGTAAAAAATGCAGTTATATGTTTCATTTTTAAAAAATCAACAAGCCTTAAAAGCATATTTTTTACTTCAGTATCATTTTCACCTATCATAAATCCGTTTATCGGGTCAAGTATAACAATTTCAGGTTTAAAGCTGTTTATAAGTTTTATGCTTGTTGTCAGGTGAGATTCCAGTCCGTAAAGTGTTGGTCTTGTTGCATGGAACTGCAGCAAGCCTTTTTTCTCCCATTGCTCCAAATGTATCCCGATCGATTTCATATTTCTCATCAGCTGGCTTTAGGATTCTTCAAAAGTAAAATAAAGTACCTTTTCGCCTCTTTTGCATGCTGCTTCAACAAACTGGGCAGCAATGCTTGTTTTACCTGTACCTGCAGTACCTGATACCAGTACTGTGCTTCCCTGGAAATATCCTTTTCCTGAGAGCATTGTATCTAAACGGGGAATACCTGTTGATATTCTATCAAGGGAAGAATCATGGCTAAGCCCGAGAGATGTTACCGGCAGTACGGAAAAACCGTCTTCATCTATTAGGAAAGGATATTCATTTGTTCCGTGTGTTGAACCGCGGTATTTTAATATTCGCAGCCTTCTTATTGATGACTGATCGCTTACTCTGTGATCAAGCAGAATAACACAATCAGAAACATATTCTTCAAGGCCGTTGCGGGTAAAAGTGCCTTCACCCTGCTCTGCGGTTATAATTGTGGTTACACCCTTTTTTTTAAGCCAGTTAAAGAGCCTTTTAAGTTCTGACCGCAGTATTTGCGGATTCTGAAGCTCTGAAAAAAGCGTTTCAAGAGTATCCAGTACTATTCTTTTTGCGCCAATGCTTTCAATTGCATAATGTATCCTTACAAAAATACCTTCAAGATCAAACTCTCCGTTTTGTTCGGTTTCATCACGCTCAATATGAATATGCTCCAGCCATACCTTTTTTTGTGATACAAGCTTTTTAAGATCAAAACCCAATGAAGCAACATTTGCAGTAAGCTCACTTTCAGTTTCTTCAAATGATATAAATACTCCGGGTTCATTATATTCTGTTGCGCCGCGTACAATAAACTCCATTGCAAACAGTGTTTTCCCGCATCCTGCTCCGCCGCATACAAGTGTTGGCCTGCCTTTTGGTAAGCCGCCTCCTGTTATTTCATCCAGTCCGTGTATACTTGTGGGCGATTTTGGAAGTGTCTTCCTTTTGAATTTACTATTAATGTTTTTCATATAATGGTTATTTATATTCTTTTTTTAACTTTGTTAAGCTGGCTGATAAGTGAAGAATAAAGTCTGTCACCTTCTTCTTTGGTTGGTCTTGATAAATTGGTTTCACTTACCGATTTTTCTGATATTAACTGGCGGATAAATGAAATTCTTTTATCCATCCATGCCGAAGCAGTATTTTTGACCTCCAGTATGCCGCTATCTTTATTTAAGGCAGAGTATTTCAGATTGCCGCTTTCTTTATCAAGTGACTCCATGCTTTTACTGTAATCACTTTTTGTATTTAAAGGAGCTGTTCTTGCTGACTGGTATACGCCTTCGAACCTAGAAACGGAATTACTTAATTCTGAAATGAATTTTCTGGAATATTCAAGATCTATTTGAACCTGGGGATCAACCGGTTCCCTGGTTTTACCCTGGTTAATAGTGGTTACTTTCCTGATAATAACCGTATCTCTTTTGTTTTTTAGTGAATCTATCTGTGACTGTATATTATTTCCCAGCTTATCATCATCCATCTTTTCAAGCATCTGCTGGGCATCATGGTAATATTCATCTTCATTCCTGACTTTTGTGAGATATACAAATGCCTCTTGGTTTTTACCTGCATTGTAGGAAAGAAGCCCATTAATGTAATTGATCTTAGATTGTGCGTCCGGGAAATCTTTGCTTTCCGGCGTTACTTTTTGAAATTCATAGATCGCTTCAGTGTATTTTTTATCCTTCAGGTAAATTGAACCTTTTTCATAGTTTGTTTTACCGTTATACATAAACCAGAAAACTATCCCTGCTATCATAAAAAGAAGCAAAAAAGAAATTACCATAACATAAACATTATTCTTATTCGCTTTCCTGCTTTTATCATCTGCAATAAACTTATTATGCTGGCTGCTGCTGTTTTTTATTTCTTCATCCATGATATATTGCTGTTTAGTTTTTTATTTTATTACACTAGGGTCAGGGTGTTTTATCTTTGCCCAGTACTCTTCGTAATTAAAGCTTTTAAATGTTGGGCTATCAGAATTATGGCATGTTACGCAAAACTCTGCTCCGTTTTCATGAATTACCAATCCGTTTGCAATAGCCTGCTGTTTATCTTTCATTATGGTAAGTCTTTTATACTCTGAACCGGGACCATGGCATGTTTCACACTGTACGCCCTGTGTTTTATCAAAAGTTTCTTCAAGCTCTTCGGGATCAATATCTTTACCCAACACATGACATTTTAAACATAAAGGTGTTTCGGCAGCTGCAGTTGTGAAACCTTTATCTTTTGCTATTTTGTCCGCTTCCG
>CAZOAP010000280.1:0-4480 GCA_964577645.1 uncultured Ignavibacteriales bacterium | reverse complement strand
TACAAAAACTGTACTGAATAATGACAGCATATCGATTAACTTTACAGCGAGAGTTAATGAGCTTAAGGAAAAGCTGACAAGTGATTTTATTGTTAAAGAGCATTCATATTTTGTAATAGCAAGCAACTTAAGCGAAGAAGAAACTGAAAAAATTCTAAAAGGTACAATTGATAAAACGGTTGAATGCTTTTACAATGACTACTTTTCAGTTAAGCCTGATGAAGCAACAACAATTATGCTGTTTAAAAATGATAATACTTACCGTTACTGGGCTAAGAAGCTTTACGATGATGATGACCTATCCCGTTACGGTTATTATAAGCCATCAGAAAAAACTATGCTTATGAATATCAATACCGGTACGGGAACGCTTGTTCATGAAATGACACATGCACTGGTACGTTATGACTTCCCGGAGATCCCATCGTGGTTCAACGAGGGGCTTGGCTCACTGTATGAAAGATGCTCACTGAACAATAAAACTATACTCGGTTATGTTAACTGGCGTTTGCCTGCATTACAGGATGCGATTAAGGATAAGTCATACAGGTCACTTGATGAGCTTGTAAAAACTGACTGGGATGAATTTTACGGCAAAAACAGTGAGTTCAATTACGCACAGGCAAGATACTTATGCATGTATATGCAGGAAGAGAATATACTAAGGAAGTTTTATAAGAAATTCAGGGATACATATAAAGATGATATGACAGGCAAATCACAGCTTGAAGCTGTTGCAGGAAAAAGCCTGAAGGATATTGAAAGTGATTTTTTGCAGTGGGTTGGTACCTTGAGTTATGAATAGATAAGACCCTCACCCCCAATCCCCTCTCCCAAAGGGAGAGGGGTGCCAAACCGATAATTTCGGGAATGCTCTCCCCTCTCCTTCCAGGAGAGGGGACGGGGGTGAGGTGAAGTGCATCTTTTAACTTGAAATACCACTTCTTTTTAGGGATATTTGTATATAATTGATAAAATAACGATATTTTTTATTGAAAAAGATAAAATTTGCACTTGTTGGCTGCGGAAGAATAGCCGGAAGACACGCTGAAATCATAAAAAGCATTGCTGAGCTTCAAGCAGTATGCGATATTAAACCCGAACGCGCTAAGGAATTTTCTGAAAAATTTGATGCTCCTTACTATACTTCAATAGAAAAATTACTGGAAGAAGTTCGTGATATTGATGTAGTATCAGTCTGCACACCCAACTCATTGCATGCTGAGCACACAATACTTTCATTAAAAGCCGGCAAAAATGTGCTGTGTGAAAAGCCTATGGCTATAAGTGTAGTGGATTGCAAAAGGATGATGATAGAAGCGGATAAATCAGGCAGGGATCTTTTTATAGTTAAGCAGAACAGGTTCAATCCCCCTGTTGCAGCGCTTAAGCAGATTATTGATGACGGTAAACTGGGAAAAATTCTTAATGTTGAGCTTAACTGTTTCTGGAACAGGAACGATGAGTATTACAGGCGTTCAGACTGGAAGGGAAAAAAAGCTATTGATGGCGGAACACTTTTCACACAGTTCAGCCATTTCATCGATCTACTCTACTGGCTGATAGGTGATTTTACATCACTTGAGGGAATTGGCAGGAATTTTATTCATAACAAGCTTGTAGAGTTTGAAGATACCGGTGTTGTTATCGGTGAATTTGAAAACGGCGCGTTGTGTACTATCAATTATACAGTGAACAGCTTTAAGCAGAACATGGAAGGCTCAATTACGGTTTTTGGTGAGCATGGCACGGTTAAAATTGGCGGGCAGTATCTGAATGTGCTTGAATACCAGTCAATTGAAGGGCATGAAATAAAAGGGTTGCCTGAATCACGGCCTGCAAATGATTATGGTTTTTACCAGGGCTCGATGAGCAATCATGAAAAGGTCTATGAGAACGTGCTGGATGTACTTACTAAAGGCGGCACAATTGCTGCCAATGCTTTTGAAGGCATGAAAACTGTTGAGATAATTGAAAGGATATATGGGAGCATGGAAGAGAGATCAATTAGGAATTAGGGATTAATTGATCTATGAAGAGATTCTACACTCACTTCACTCACTCAGAATTTAAAATCAATACTCGTTTTCAACTGCAGGCTTTGATCTTCTTATACCGAACTCCGGCGGGATATCGCGTAAAAACTCGAAATACCTTACCAGTTGGTATGTAAGCTTATCAACATTGAACTTGCTTACAACTTCTTCATTGGCAATGGGCATCATCCTGTTGTTATACAGATCGTAATATTCAATAATAAGCTTTGCAATTTCTTCCGGCTCATCAGGCTCACAGACCCTGTATGCATCGTAGCCTCTTAAGAGCTGTTTTGCAGCACCATCAGGCACACAGGCAAGAATTGGCTTTCTTGCACCGAAGTACTCAGTTAGCCTGACAGGCGCAACAACTTCTTCGCCGTAACCTTTGCCTACCATGAACCAAAGTACATCACTTGCAAGCATGTATCTTATCGCATCGATATGGTCAACATATCCCGGGTTAACAACCGAATCAGAAATATTATTTTGCTGTATAAGCTTCAGGTTCTCCCTTGAAATTCCGCCGATAAAACAAGCTTCAATTTTGCCTCTCATCTCCGGCTTTTTTTCAAATGCAATTTTCAAGCCTTCAAAGAAATATCTGGGTGTAATGAGGTCAAAGAAATTGCCCACACTTGTAAAACGCATTTTTGGCTTTTCAGGCAGCGGGTGTGCAGTTGCTCTCTTATAGTCATCTTCATCATAGCCATGGTGAATGATATTGATATCATCATGCCTCAGGTAATCATATTCTTCAATAAGGTATTCCTTGATCCTGCGGTTGGTTGTAATTATCTCATCAGTAACGCGGATTACTTCCTGCTCAATTTTCATGCTGCGCAGCTTGTGATATCCCATGGGGTAGTATGCTGCTGCTGAATGCAGCCATGAATCCTGGTAATCGGTTACGAGCGGAATTTTATATTTTTCTTTAAGCTCACCTGCAGCTATTAATGCTGTAAATGATGGACCCGTTGCGTAAATAATTTCTATTTTATGTGATTCAATTATTTCTTTGCCAAGCTTAACGGCTTTTGCTATCCATGTACTGTGCTCATCGGGCTGTTTCCTGAATCTTGTGGAATTCCGTTTGAATTTTCTGATACCTTCATTGGGCAGGTCTTTAAGCTTTCTGCCTGTGAGCAGGTTATTGCCGGAGCCTTTAGTGCGGTATACATTCAAGCCAAGCTCTTTAACTTCATCAAGCAGGCCCATATCCCTGAAGTAATATGATCTTGGGGTTGATGTTAATATAACCGGTTCCCAGCCATAATTCCTGAAATATTTACTGAATTTAAGCGGTCTTAAAACACTTCCCTTGCCAATTGGCGGGAAGTCATGGGTTATTACTAATACTTTTTTCAAAAATTATTATTATTTGTATTGCATTGATAATACCAATGCTTAAATGCTTTTCATTATTTGTATCGCTTTGGAGTGCATTGACTGTGTCAATGCAAATATAAAACAGAACTGACAACATAAAGTAAGGCAGTCAGTTCATTCCAAAAAAAACTAAATTATAATCAGTTCTTTTGGTGATGAATTAAATACATGGCAGCCGCCGGATTTTGTCAATATATCATCTTCAATCCTCACGCCGCCTAAGCCTTCAATGTAAATGCCGGGCTCTATAGTGAATACTACATTTGCAGGAACACCAATATCCATTCTCTGGCTTACGCTTGGCATTTCATGCACTTCGATACCTAGACCGTGCCCCAGCCCATGACCAAACTTGCCTTCGTAGCCTTTTTCATTTATATAATTGCGTGAAATGTTATCAAGCTCCTTGGTATTGATGCCTTCTTTAGCAGCATTTACAGCGCGTACCTGTGATTCAAGTACAACATCATAAATCTTTTTCATTTCATCGTTAGGTTTACCCACTGAAATTGTGCGTGTCATATCTGAACAGAAGCCGTCATATATACATCCAAAATCAAGAGTAACCATTTCACCTGATTCAATTACCTTATCACTTGCCATTCCGTGAGGAAGAGCGCCGCGCCAGCCGCTTGCTACAATGGGATCAAACGAATCTTTTTCAGCACCGTACATTTTATGCCAGTATGATATTTCAGCAGATACTTCATTTTCCTTCATTCCGGGTTTTATTATCTCAAGCAGTTTTGTGAAAACCCTGTCAGTTATATCACATGCTTTCTGAATTTTAGCAATTTCTTCCGGAGTCTTGATCATTGTAAGCTTTTCGATTCTCTCAGGTACAGCAGTGAATGTGACATTTGGGAATGTTTCTTTTAACTGGTCAAGCTGGTGAACAGTTAAATGTGTTGATTCGAACCCTATATTTTTAAAACCGTTATCGTTTATGACTTTTTTGATCTCTTCGGAAGGTGAAAAGTTAACAATAATTTCACACTCTTTAACCTGCGCTTTGGACTGTTCTTTATACCTGAAATCTGTGAAAAAATAATTTT
>CAZOAP010000279.1:0-4482 GCA_964577645.1 uncultured Ignavibacteriales bacterium | reverse complement strand
CGCAACGTGTATCTCATCAAAAAAGAGCAGATCATGAAGGAAAGAGAAGCTGCAGCTCAGCAATTGCAGCAGTCAGCCGAAGCCGATAAAGTAGCTGAAGCTAAGACCACTGAATAAACAAGTAAAGTCAACAATTAACATTAAACCCGAAACTATCGGAGGAACAAATGGCTGATTTAAAGATGCCCGAACTAAATTCGGTAATTATTGCAGGGAACCTTACAAAGGACCCAATATTCAGACAGACCACTAATGGCACGCCGGTTGTAAACTTTTCAGTTGCTTCCAACAGAAGGTACCGTGACAGCAAAGACGAATGGCAGGAAGATGTTTGCTATGTTGGCATTGTTGCGTGGAACAAGCTTGCCGAGAGCTGCAGGGATAAGCTTAAAAAAGGAAATGCATGCCTTGTTGAAGGAGAGCTTCAGTCTAGGACATTTAAAACTGAAAAAGGCGACAGTAAAACAATTGTTGAAATAAAAGCAAGAAGGATACAGTTCCTGAATAAAAAAGGTTCAGGTCCGGGTGCAGAGCATCATGATGAGCCAACAACTTTTGAAGATGACTCATTCGAGAAGCATTTATCCCCTGAGGATACTGCTTTACTTGGTGATTCTTCATCTCCAACTATTTAATGAATTTATAAACAAGCAGGGTATATAATATTATGCCCTGCATTTTTTCTGATATATATCAAATGAAAATAATACTAAAACAAGATCACGACAATTTAGGTAAAACCGGTGAAGTAGTTAATGTAAAAGACGGCTTTGCAATGAATTACCTTATCCCGAACGGTGTTGCTATGAAGGCTAACCCCAGCAACATGAAAGTCCTGGACGAGATAAAAAAACAACAGGCAAAAAAGCTTGAAAAAGTTATTGCAGAATCCCAGAAATTAGCAGGCGAACTCTCAGGCATTCAGCTTGAAATTAAAGCAAAAGCTGCTGATGAAATTAAGCTTTTCGGTTCAGTGACCAATGGCACAATTGCTGAAGCACTTATTCATAAAGGTTACACTATAGATAAAAGAAACATATTGCTGGAGGAGCCTATCAAAGAAATAGGTTCAAGAACCGTTGATATAAAGCTTGCAGGAAACGTTATGGCACAAATAAACGTTTCAGTAGTAAAAGACGAAGCTTAAATTGTATTACAAGCCCGGCTTTTTTTAAAACCCGGGCTGCGATTCACAGCTCAATCGTTTCTTTAGGAGCAAAATACAAATAATGGAAAAAACCGTTGAGGTTTTAAAAAGCGCTACCGTAAGGTTCGCGGGTGATTCCGGTGATGGTATGCAGATCGTCGGGTCAAGATTCACAGAAACATCAGCATTTTTTGGCAACGACCTAAGCACATTCCCTGACTATCCTGCGGAGATAAGAGCCCCTGCAGGTACTTTATTCGGTGTTAGCGGTTTTCAGATACAGTTCTCAAGCCAGGATGTATATTCACCGGGCGATGAACCTGATGTACTTGTAGCAATGAACCCGGCTGCTCTTAAGGTTAATTTAAAAGACCTTAAGAAAAACGGCACAATTATTGCTAATGAGGACGCGTTCATAGAGAAGAACCTGAATCTGGCAGGATATAAATCCAATCCTCTTGATGACAGCTCCCTTGCCGGATATAAATTGATCAAAGTTCCGGTAACCAGGGCAACCAATAATGCAGTAAAAGATCTTGGCTTAACAGCTAAAGATGCAAACCGCTGCAAAAATTTCTATGCTCTTGGTATCACTTATTGGTTATACGATAGGCCGCTTGATATTACTATGCACTGGCTTGAAAGCAAGTTCGGTAAAACACCTGTAATTGCTGAAGCCAATATAAGAGCATTAAAAGCGGGTTACTATTTTGGCGAAACTGCCGAAATATTCACAACAAGATATAAAGTTGCCCCTGCAAAATTACCAAAAGGTATTTACAGAAATATCACAGGCAATCATGCAGCAGCGCTTGGAATACTTGCAGCATCGCTGAAAAGCGGTTTGCCATTGTTCCTTGGCTCTTACCCTATTACTCCTGCCAGTGATATATTACATGATCTATCAAGCTTTAAGAACTTCGGTGTAAAAACATTCCAGGCTGAAGATGAGATAGCAGCTATATGTGCAGCAATAGGTGCATCATTTGGCGGCTCACTTGCTTTCACAAGCACTAGCGGCCCCGGAATGGCTTTAAAGCAGGAAGCAATTGGACTTGCTGTTATGGTTGAGCTTCCTTTGGTTATTGCAAATATTCAAAGGGGCGGACCCAGTACAGGCTTGCCTACAAAAACCGAACAGGCTGATCTATTCCAGGCAATACTTGGAAGGAACGGCGAGTGCCCGGTACCTGTAGTAGCGGCTTCATCACCGGCGGATTGCTTTATGATGATGTTCGAGGCAGCACGTCTTGCATGCAAATTCATGACACCTGTAATATTCCTTTCAGACGGTTATCTGGCAAACGGTGCTGAACCGTGGAGGATCCCCCATGAGAGCGAATTACCGATAATTGAAGGTGAATTCAGAACTGAGAAGGAAGGCTTCTTCCCGTATATGAGAGATGAATTCCTTGCCCGTCCATGGGTAAAACCGGGTACACCCGGTTTGGAGCACCGTATTGGCGGACTTGAAAAACAGCATATCACAGGAAATGTAAGCTATGATACAGCTAACCATGAATTCATGGTTAAATTAAGAGCTGAAAAAGTTAAAAATATAGAAAACCACATTCCGCTTGCAGAAGTTGACGGCGACCAGGAAGGCGAGCTATTAATTCTTGGCTGGGGCAGCACTTACGGCTCAATTACTTCAGCCCGTGAGAGACTACTTGCAAAGGGGTATAATGTTTCCAGGGTACACCTGAAATATCTTAACCCGATGCCAAGGAATCTAGGTGATATTCTGAAGAGATTTAAGAAAGTGCTTGTACCTGAATTGAACCTTGGACAGTTAAGTATGCTGTTAAAAGCATATTACCTTAAAGATGTTATTGGGTTTAATAAAGTTCAGGGCCTGCCTTTTAAAGCAAGTGAAATTGAGAAAAAAGTAATAGAATTGTTAACTGAAAAATAATATGGAAACAGAAACAGCTACAAACGGAACACCTGAAGCCGCGGCGCAGGTAAAGTTAACAGCAAAGGATTATGCTTCAGACCAGGATGTAAGGTGGTGCCCGGGCTGCGGAGATTATTCTATCCTTGCACAGGTACAGCGTGTTATGCCTTCATTCAACATGCCAAAGGAAAAAACCGTATTTGTTGCAGGCATTGGCTGCTCAAGCCGCTTTCCCTATTACATGGATACCTATGGTTTCCACGGAATACACGGAAGAGCCTCTTCAATAGCATCCGGTTTAAAAATGGCTAGACCTGATCTTGATGTATGGGTTACTTCCGGTGACGGCGACCTGTTAAGTATAGGCGGCAATCACTTTATACATACATTAAGAAGGAACCTTGATATTGTTATTATGATGTTCAATAATAAAATATACGGGTTAACAAAAGGCCAGTATTCACCTACTTCTGAACATGGCAAAATAACAAAATCATCGCCTTTCGGAACACTTGAAGAGCCGTTTAATCCTTTAACTCTTGCTTTAGGTTCCGGTGGATCATTTGTTGCAAGAACAATGGACCGTGACCCTAAACACATGCAGGATACTATTTCTAAAGCAAAAGGACATAAGGGCACATCGTTTATTGAAATATTCCAGAACTGTAATATTTATAATGACGGTGCTCACGAACTATACACAGAAAAAGACACTAAGCCTGACCACACTCTTTTTGTAGAGAACGGCAAACCTTTGCTTTTTGGAGCAAAGAAGGATAAAGGAATAAAACTGAACGGTTTCAGACCTGAGATCATCAATATTAACGAAGGAAATAATTCGGTAAACGATGTAATTGTATATGATGAAACTTCCAAAGAGCTGGCTATGATTGTTGCGCAGCTTTCTGATTTTGAGGATTTCCCTGTTCCGTTTGGTGTATTATATAAGGTTCAGAAACCAATATATGAAGTACAGATGGAAGAGCAAATAAAAGAATCAAAGGAAAGACTTGGCGTTGGTGACCTGGAAAAACTGCTTTTTGCAGGCAATACCTGGGAAATTAAATAAGTTAAAGGTTACAGCTTTAAAGGCATCCAGATTTTGGGTGCCTTTTTTGTTTTCCATGATAAGGCTCTAAGGTCATAACATCAGTTTTTAGTCTTTAAAATCGAATAGCTTTCTTTTTAAACAAAAAAAAGCCATGCACAAGGCACGGCTTTAATAAAACCTTTTATATACTGTTTTTATTTTGCCTGTACACTCTGCTTTAATTTTCCCCTTAAGAATAAACGCTCGCCTACAAGGTAAACTGCTGCAACAAGTACAACAACCAGTATTATTGTTACCGAGCTTGAGCTGAGAGATAAGCCAAAGAACGAAAGTATACTGGTAAAGAATGACTGTATGTAATAAACCATGGTTTCAAGTATTGAGTTA
>CAZOAP010000278.1:0-4492 GCA_964577645.1 uncultured Ignavibacteriales bacterium | reverse complement strand
AACCTGTGCTTTGTACTCTTTTATTCCCAGCTCATTTGCAATTTCACCCGCAGTTATATCACTGTCACCGGTTATCATAGCAATATTATATTTATCAGCCTTAAGCCTGTTTAAGATCTCTTTTGCATTATCTTTAACCCTGTCACTAAGCTCAATTTCACCTATTAATACATCATTTTCAAAAACAAATATATTTCTTGATGAAGAGTGCTTTTTGTCAGTATTTTCTATATCACCTAAATTTGCTCCGCCAATTTTATACGACTTGTTGTTGATAATACCATTTACTCCAATACCTGAAGTATTCCTGAAATCACTTACTTCATACAGATCCCCGGATATTTTTTTGTAATTTGATACTATTGCCCTTGCAATAGGGTGTTCTGAGAAGTTCTCGATTGATGCCGTTATTTTCAAAATTTCATTTTCGGTATGATCCTTATGAGCTACGACTCTTTTTACATCAAACTTTGCATAAGTTAATGTACCCGTTTTATCAAATAATATGGTATCAACTTTATTAACGTTTTCAATTGCCTCGGCATTATTAAATAATATCTTGTTTTCTGCTGCTTTACCAACCCCTAAAACAATTGCTATTGGGGTAGCAAGTCCTAATGCGCATGGACAAGCAATAATAAGTACAGCTACTGCTTTAAGCAGTGAAAAGCTTAATGTTTCACTCAGAAAACTATACCAAACCACAAATGTAACAACTGCTATAAGGATGACAAGCGGAACGAAGACAGCAGAAACTCTATCTGCAATTCTCTGAATTTTTGGCTTAGCTTTTTGAGCATCTTTAACCATACCTATTATTTTAGAAAGCATCGAATCACTAACAGCCTTTTCAGTCTTTACCTTTAAGTAGCTGTTCACATTCATTGTCCCGCCAAGTACTTTTTCACCTGAGATCTTTTCAATAGGTAACGGTTCACCCGTCATCATCGCTTCATCTACACTTGAACTGCCTTCAGTGACTACACCATCAACAGGAATCCGTTCACCGGGCTTTACCAGTACAATATCACCGACCTTAACTTTTTTAATAGGAATTTCAAGTTCAATATTATTTCTGATAACAACTGCATTCTTAGCCTGTAGCTCAGTGAGTGCCCGTATTGCGTAATGTGTTTTATTTTTTAAGTTGAATTCCAGGTAATTGCCAAGCAGGATAAATGTAATTATCATTGCCGCTGATTCAAAATAAACGGTATGATGATGTTCACCTGAAATTTGAGGAAAGAGCAGAATTACTATACTGTAAAAGAAAGCTGAAAGTGTACCTATAGCTATTAGTGAATCCATACCCGCAGACCGCGCCCTGATATCAGCAATAAAGCCTTTCATGAATTTCATGCCGCACCAGAAAACTACGATTGCTGATAGTGGAAGCGATATCCAGTTTGCTGCATCCTGTGAAATGAATGCCAGGAAATCCAGGTGTTCTTTCATTCCAAGCAGCACTATAATTACCGAAAGAGTTATGGAAGTAATTATTTTCTTTTTAAAAAGTGATTTAGCCTTCTGTTTTTCTTCATCAGCTTTTGCTTCATCCTCATCAGCTTCCTGCTCAATTGCCTTATAGCCAAGCTTATCAATTTCTTTCTTAATGAAATTAATATCAGTTCCAGTGCCGGTTATAACAAAGCTGGCTGTTTCGTTTGCAAGATCAACCTTTGCATTTACAATACCTTCAAGCTTATTAAGCCTGCGTTCAATTTTCATTGCACATGAAGGGCAATCCATTCCTTCAATATCAAGCTCTATAACATCTTTATCTTTATTTACTATTTCTTTACCGTTCAATTTATCAATACATTTTAATTTCTGTGTACAACCTGTCCGGATGCCTGTTTGTTTGGTACAAGGATCATTTCAGCTATAACAACATTTACCGGCCGGGTTACCGCATATATAACAGCATCTGCAACATCTTCAGGTTTCAGGGGCTCTATGCCTTTATAAACATCTTTAGCTTTATTAACATTTCCCCTGAAGCGAACAATGCTGAACTCTGTTTCAGCAAGCCCCGGATCAATAGTTGTAACCCTGATATCAGTATCAACTGTATCTAGCCTAATGCCTTTTGTTATAGCATCAACGGCATGCTTGGTAGCGCAGTAAACATTTCCTTTAGGATATACTTCATGTCCTGCTATGGAACCGATATTGATGATATGACCTAAATTCCTTTCTGTCATACCCGGTAATACTGCACGGGTCACATAAAGCAAACCTTTAATGTTGGTATCAATCATTTCATCCCAGTCAAGCATTTTGCCTTCCTGTAACTTATCAAGCCCCCGGCTAAGTCCGGCATTATTTACAAGAATATCTATTGCAGACCATTTTGCCGGTAAATTACTTATGACCCTGAATACATCAGTTTTCTTTCTCACATCCAGTGCAACTGCAAGAACTTCGGTTTTATATTTTTTCCTGAGTTCTGCTGCAAATTCTTTTAATCTGGCAGCTCTCCTTGCACAAATTATGAGTTTTGCCCCTTTTTTTGCAAATGCTGCAGCTGTAGCTTTGCCAAAACCGCTTGATGCCCCGGTAATAAATACTATATTATTTTTAATATTTTTCATGATATACAAAAATAACGATATAAACTTTCTAAAAATATGATATATTTCACGTTTTATAAATTTCAACAAATTTATCAATTCCTTTAATAAATTAAAGAATTTGCAGGTTCTGCTCGTCGAAAAATGGAATGAATAAATGTACCAATAATATCAGTACGATATCTTAATTATTTTCTTTTTATTTTTATATAACATAATATTTCAATCCTATGATTTATATCATCAGTATGTATGAGCAGTATCATTCGCAAAAAAAATCTCATTAAGTATATTTACATCAAGAAACTATGAAATGTGAGGTTGCATAATTGGAACAAATGCTGATATCTGAATTAAGCAGGCAGAAAAGCCAGCTTAGGGATAAGATACGCAATAGTACCGGACTGCCGTATTTGCAGGTTGAAGAAATACTCAAAGATGTTGAGACATGTCTCGGCTCTATGATTGAGCTTATGAAAGACGGCAAATCTGCCCATGAAAAGTTCTTTGCTGATATTATACTTAATTCAATTGATGCGATAATAGGACTGGATAATAAATATCATGTTTTTTTGTGGAATAATGGTGCCGAGAAAATGTTTGGCTATAAAAAAGAAGAAGTGATGGGAAAGGATTTTGAATTCCTGATTCCTGAATACCTTCAGCAAAAAGGGGAAAGAAAATTCTTAATAGATGAGGTCAGCAGGAACGGTTTTCTTGCAAACTATGAAACTGAACGATTGACAAAATCGAATGAAATTATCAATGTCAGCATTTCAAGGTTTGCAGTATATGATGAAAAGGATATGAACCCTATAGGCAGTGTGGGAATATTAAGGGATATTACTACGGTTAAAAGGCTGCAAAAAGAGCTTCGTGAGAAGGAAAATCTAGCTCTTATCGGAGAAGTTGTGTCAAGTATCGCGCACAGCCTTTCAAATCCACTGAACATTATCTCAGGTAACGCTGATTACCTTCTGCTGAATAAAAAAAGCGACCAGCCCGAATATGAAGAGTTAAGAACGATTGTTGAAGAAGCAACAAGGATAACCAAGTCACTAAGAGGTTTGCTGAATTTCTCCCGTCCAATAACAGTTGAAAAAACCAAAACTGATATAAATGAACTGATCGAAGACGTAATCAGCAGGTCAAAATATGCAATAGGGAACAAGGATATTTCAATAAAAAAAGTACTTGATAAAGAGCTGCCACGTATAAACATTGATAAAGCTCAGATTGAAGATGTTATTACCAACCTTGTCATCAATGCTGTTCAGGCATTTACCGGTAAAGGTGAGATCACTATAAAAACCCGGTCAAATCTTTCATCAATTTATATAGATGTGACAGATAACGGACCCGGAATTCCAAAAGAAAACATAGAGAAAATTTTCAGACCTTTCTTCTCTTCAAAAGGATACGGAAAGGGCACGGGTTTAGGGCTTTCTATAGTAAAAAGAATCATTGAAGAACATGGTGGTAAAGTCTCCGTCAAATCACAAACAGGTAAAGGAACTACCTTTACACTTTCACTGCCCATAAGATAATTTTTTCATTTACTCCTGTATTAAAATTTAAAGCCGGTATACATAATACCGGCTTTTCGTTTTGCAATATTATTTGTACATAAAAAAACCTGCGATTGGGGACCGCAGGTCTTAAAAGAGAACTAAATGAATCAATTTTTACTTGCTGCTCAGATATAAGGATTTTAAATTATATAATTGTTTCTCAGTAACATTAAAACAGTAAACAATTATATAAACCTATTATTTTACCAATATCATTTTCCTGGTTTCAGTATTCCCGCCTGCAGTAATTTTCATGAAATATACTCCGCTGTTAACATTATACCCGAAATTATTTATTGCATCCCAGGAATATGTATGGTTACCTGCAGTAACTTTGTTATTTATGAT
>CAZOAP010000277.1:0-4503 GCA_964577645.1 uncultured Ignavibacteriales bacterium | reverse complement strand
TGCCAACTGGCTCAACTCCCACCAGGTTGCTATGTTTAATAGTTGCATAATCGTAATCAGTTCCGCTTCCGAAACTTCTGCCTGTAACGTATGCACTGCCGGAGTTGTCTGCAACTACAGATGAGCTGTAATCATTTGAATTTCCGGTGCCATTGTAAGATAATACCCATTGCTGTGAACCGGTTGCTGAATATTTAATAGTTGCATAATCATCAGAACCAACTCCTTTACTGCTTCCTGTGATATAAACATTCATATTATCATCAACAAAAACTGATCTTGCTATATCAACTGAATTATTCGGCCCGTTATAGAATGATATCCATTGCTGGTTCCCGTTCGGGTCGTATTTTATTGTGCCGTAATTTGAGTCAGGTGTAAACCCGGTAACCTGGGTTGTAAGTCCAGTAAGATAAATATTATTGTTAGCATCCACCGTCATAGCTGTTGCCAGATCAACTTCACTTGCTGTGCCGTTATACTGCTTTTCCCAAAGTAGATTACCATTCGGATCATACTTCATTGTAAGAAAATTAAATTTTTGAGCTGCACCAAAATCCGTTGAACCAGCAGTGACAATATTTCCCGCTCCATCTACCTTTAAGCCGACTAACGCATCACCACCATTTCCAGAACCATTATAACGTTTTACCCATTGCTGAACACCTGAGCTGTTGTATTTTACAACAGCAATATCCAGACCTGAATTTGCACCGATACTGCATCCGCCCGCATAAATATCATTATTGTTATCAACATCAACGGTTATTACATAATCATCATTATTCCCTGTCCCGTTATAAATTGATTTCCATGCTTCTGTTCCATCCGGGTTATATTTTATAGTAATAAAATCGAGTGCTGATGTTGTTCCTGTAGTTTTACCGCCAACAATAATACTGCCATCAGTTGCTATATGTATTGATTTTCCTTCATCCATTCCAAGACCCGGGCCTGTATACCTTGCCATCCATTGCTGAACTCCGGCTGTATTATATTTAATAGTTACAATATCAGACCCGGTTGCACCATAATCAACTCTGCCTGTTATAAAGATATTACCTGCAGCATCTATAGTAAGTGCATTTGAATAATCTCCCCCGTTTACAGGTCCGTTAAAGGTTGCTTCCCACAGTACTGAGCCGTTTGGTGCATACTTAATAGTTTTGTAATCTTTACCTGTACCGGCACCAGTACTGTAACCTGTAACAATAATGTTCCCCCCCGGATCCATTGCTATAGCATATGACCAGTCGGTTGAGTTTCCTGCTCCGTTATACCTTGAAGCCCACTCCTGACCGATCGAAAATGTTTGTGAAACAAGTATTAAAACAAATAAAAAAGCTGTTATTAATTTATTCATCTTTTCCCCCATCCGTTAATACGGAATTTAATTGATGAAATGTGTTGATTTGATTACTCTTAAATTAGTTAACTTATATCGTGATGTCAATCATTTTTTTAGTTACTTAATATAGCTATGTTAATATTAGTACATAAAGTGGTTTAGTGAATTTGAAAGTACTGCTGTCTTTACCATTACGGCTATTATATCTACCTTGTTTTGTTGAGTCAAAATAGATTAATAGCGATTTACGGTATTTTAAAATATATCAGCTAAGTAAGGTTTTTTAAGCATGAAAATTTTTTTTTATTTTTATTAATTTCAAAAAAACTCATATAGAGGTGTTCATTCTTCATGATAAAATCGTAAATTTGTATTCAGATATTTTCCAAATGGCCAAAATTAAAAATCCAAAAATGAAAATTATTATCGCACTGGTTATTACAGCATTACTTTCCATTACAATATTAACATTCAATAAAAATTCAAAAGTACTCGGCAATGAAGAAAACAATATGAAGGAATTTATATTTCAAAAACCTTCCGGCGATATGATCAAAAAGAAGCTTGAAAGCATGACACTGCGTGAGAAGATAGCTCAAATGGTAGTTGCCAATGCAGTACCTGAAAACTTTACAGAAAGCTCAGCAGACTTTAAGAAATTCAAAAAGCTGTGTGAAGAAACCAAAGTTGGCGGATTTATTTTTTTTAAAGGAAGCTCAACAGATTATGTTAAGCTTGCCAACAAACTTCAGTCATTTTCAGATGTTCCGCTTCTGATCAGCTCTGATTTTGAGCGCGGTACAAAAATGCGGGTTACAGATGGCGCATTATTCCCTACCAATATGGCAATTGGCGCAGCAGATAATAAGGAGCTGGCATATAAAATGGGACTAGAAGTAGCCCGCGAAACCAGGCTGCTTGGCATACAACAGAATTACGCTCCTGTTTGCGACGTAAACAACAACCCAAACAACCCGATAATAAATGTAAGATCATTTGGTGAAGACCCGCAGCTTGTAAGCCGTATGTCTGAATCAATGATAAAAGGCCTGCAGGATGGCAAGGTCATAGCCACAGCAAAACATTTTCCCGGGCATGGTGATACTGATATTGATTCACATAATGACCTTCCGCAATTGAACTTCACAATGGATAGAATGAATTCCGTTGAGCTTGTTCCTTTTAAAAATGCAATTGAGCATAATGTAATGTCAGTAATGATAGCTCACCTTGCCTTCCCGGAGCTTGAAAGCACGCCAAATATCCCGGCATCACTCTCCCCTTCCATTGTTCAGGGGCTGTTGATTGATAAAATGGGGTTTGGTGGACTTATTGTAACGGATGCGCTTAATATGAAAGGAATAACCAAGTATTTTTCAACCGGTGAAGTTGCGGTTATGTGTGTAAAGGCAGGGATAGATCTTATCTTAATGCCGCTGGACGAAGTTACCACGGTAAACGCAATTGAAAAAGCTGTAAACAGCGGGGAAATAAGCGAAGATAGAATTAACCGCTCAGCAGAAAAAATATTAAAAGCCAAAGAATGGCTGGGACTTTTTGAAAACAGGTATGTTCAGGAAGCCGATATTTACAAAGTCATAAATACAACAGAAGCAAACGATCTTGCACAGCAAATTGCTGATGAATCAATAACACTTGTAAAAGATGATAAGAATGCACTTCCTTTTAAAACAAATAATAAAACCGCAATTGTAATTATAAGTGAAGGCGGTGAACAGGATAATACTGACTACCTGAGAACCATAGCCTCAGATTACTTTAAGGATAACATAATTTATTCTGCAAACAGTAACACAATGGATGCAGAGTTATCAGGTGATCTTTCAAGCCTCGAAAATGCGGATAATATTATTGTTGCCATATATGCAAAGGTCAGATACGGTACAGGGAAAATATCAATCACTTCATCAAATATTGATCTTGTTAACCGGATAAATTCATTAAACAAAAATACAGCAATTATTTCTCTGGGTAATCCATATTTATTAAAGGAATTCCCTGACGTTCAGTCATATATATGCTCATATGGTGATTCAGATTATTCTATAAAAGCATCACTGAAAGCAGTTACAGGAGCAGTAAAGTTCAAAGGTAAGCTGCCTGTTACAATTACGGATAAGTATAAATTCGGCTCGGGAATAGCCAAATAATATGTAAAACACCGTATTAGCAGGTTTGAATTAAGTATTATTTAATTTATATTTGTATACATCACAAACAATACAGGAAGGAATTTATGATGAATAAAAGGTTCAAATTAATGTCAGTTTTAACTGCATTTGTATTTGCAGTTTCCATATACCTGGTCGGATGCGTAAACTACGATCAGAAAACCACTTTAAAAGAGGATGGCTCCGGTTCAATGAAGGTTCACTACTGGTCAAGTATGAAGAATTTTTCAATGGGTACAACATTAGGAAAGTTTGAGTTTGAAGAATCAAAGGCAAAAGATAAGTACAAAAGCAGCAATTCAGATGTAACAAGTATCAAGGTTGAAGAAAAGCTTGATGACTCTACAAAACACGTTTATATAGATCTAACATTCAAAGATATCAACAAGCTCTCAGATGCTAAAGGATTTGAAAGCGCAAAAGTAACCTGGAAAGAAGTTCCGGACGGTATGGAGCTTAAATACACACTGCTCCAGGATACATCAGCAGCTAAACAGATGAGCGCAAGTGACTACAAGGTTACATATGAATTCACAATGCCTTCAGAAGTTGTATCAACAAACGGTACAAAAGACGGCCAGACTGTAAAGTATTCATATACACTTGCTGATCTGGGCAAAGATATCGAAATGACAACCGTCGTTAAAAAAGCCAAAGGCAAATTATGCGGTATTATCGGTATGGCTATGGGAACACTTTTAATAGGGTTTGCATACTACTCACAAAGAAAGAAAAAGAAAAATTCATAATTCATTTATCCCGCTTTTTAAAAGCGGGATTTTTTTTGTAAACTAATTTAATTTTAAAAGCCATGAAGAATTTAATTTTAACATTCATTGCTGTTTTTACAGTTGTAATTTTTACCGGCAGTACATATTCACAGGATGACAACATGAAAAAGTGGATGGATTACATGACACCGGGCGATATGCAAAAAATGCTCTCTAAAGGTGCAGGCACATG
>CAZOAP010000276.1:1340-4511 GCA_964577645.1 uncultured Ignavibacteriales bacterium | reverse complement strand
GCTTGATTATTTCCGCACTGTTACCGAAGGACACATGAGTGAAGGCGATAAGGTCATATTATGTATTTCTGAACCGGTATGGATTTATGCACATAAATATAAAAAATTCGGTGCTTTTTACGATGAAAGCGATCTTATCTTCCTGCAGGAAGAGATATTAAAGCCAAAAGGTGCTGAGGTAAAAGTATTTTTATCAGGTGACCTGCATCATTACAGAAGGCATGAAGAACTTTTTGCAGGGGATCCGGAAGCTAAAACTCAGAAAATTACAGCCGGCGGCGGAGGTGCATTCATGCATCCTACTCATGGTGAAGATGTAAGCTTATTGACAGAAGATAAACACCTGCCGGGACAAAAGCCCAGGGAGTTTGAATTGAAGAAATCTTTCCCGGATGTGAAAACATCAAAAAAGCTGGGATGGCTGAATGTTTTATTTCCCTTTACAAACCCGGGGTTTGGATTTTTAACAGGTACATTATACCTTGTGACCATATGGATCATAAGCTCAACATTTCATTTTGAGTTTCCGCATAATGTACGCGGTTTTCTTGACCAGGTGCTTCGCGCATTTTTAATGAATCCTGTAGCAGCATTGTGGCTTGGAGCAATTGCAGCGGGTTTTGTGTTCTTTACTGATACCCATTCCAAATGGTATAAATGGGCTGGCGGTTTGGCGCATTTCGGGATGAACCTGTTCAGTATCGGGTATATCGGACTTTTTGCTGTTTACATCAATAATACGATCTTCAACGAAAACATTTATACAGGATTCGTTTTCATTCCATTAATTGTTTTCTGGCTTGGGTGGTTCTTTGGCTCATTTAATATGGGGCTATACCTTACCATTTCCATGAATATTTTCGGCAGGCATGATAACGAAGCATTTTCTGCATTAAGGATTAAAGATTACAAGAATTTCCTGAGGCTTCATATTGATGAAGAAGGAACGCTTACTATTTTCCCTATCAAGATACAAAAAGCATCAAGGAAATGGCGTGAAAGAAAAGAAGGTGAAAATGATAATGCATATATTATCCCTTTAGACGGCACAAAACCTGAATTGATAGAAGAGCCTATAATTATCAGAAACAGCCAAAAGTAAAAAAGGCAAAAATGTTTTGTTTAAATCCCACTTTTTAAAGGGGAAATATATTGATATACTTTATAAATTGATAATTGAAATTAGGAAAAAAAATAGTAATATTAGGTTCAAGCGGATGCGGGAAAACAACCTTTGCAGTGAAGCTTTCAAACAAAATAAATATTAAGCATTACGAAATAGATTCAATTTTCTGGAAACCGGGCTGGATACAAACAGGTCAAGAGGAATTCAGAGATCTGATAGATAAAGTTACAGCTAAAGATGAATGGATAATTGACGGTAACTACAGAAGGGTAAAAGATCTGACAATTGGCAGGGCTGATACAATAATATGGCTGGATTTAAAGATGGCAAAAATTATGTACAGGGTCACCTTACGTACAGCAGGCAGGCTTATTAAAAGGAAAACACTTTGGCATAATAACAGGGAAACATTAAAAATGGCATTTTCCAGGGATTCAATAATTCTATATTCACTTAACCATTATCACTCAAAAAGAGCCTGGAATAACAAACTTATCAGGCATAGTGAAATGAAACATTTAAACTGGATAATAATCAGGAACAGCCGGGAAGAGCGTGAATTCTGGAAAAATTTTTGAAAATTACTTGAGAATTTAATTCATAAAAAAAGAGAGGTCAATTGCCTCTCTTTTTTTTAAGATCTTATTCAGCTTACATAGGGACACGCAGCAGTATGCCCGGGTCGCTTTTCTTCAAGCGGGGGAACAGCCTCAGCGCATGCTGGTTGTGCAATTGGGCATCTTGTCCTGAATCCGCAGCCGCTAGGTTTATTAAGCGGGGTCGGAACATCACCCTTTAATATTATTCTTTCCTTGTGGCGGAAATCCGGGTTAGGAAGCGGTACTGCTGAAAGCAACGCTTTGCTGTACGGATGCACAGGATTATGATAAACCTGTCTGCCATCGCCTACTTCTACAATACTGCCTAAATACATAACAGCTATCCTTGAGCTGATATGCTCTACCACGGATAGATCATGAGCTATGAACAGAATGCTAAGATCAAATTCTTTCTGCAGTTCCTGCAGCAGGTTAATTACCTGAGCCTGTATGGATACATCTAATGCTGAAACAGGCTCATCAGCAATTATTAGCTTTGGGTGTGTTGCCAGTGAACGTGCTATACCTATCCTTTGCCTTTGTCCACCTGAAAATTCATGCGGGTAGCGCTTTGATTGCTCAGCCTGCAAACCGACTTTCCCCAGTAGCCAGGAAATCCTTTCAAGTCTTTCCTTTTTACTCATATTAGTATGGTACAGCATAGGCTCTTCGATGATCTGTCCCACAGTAAGTCTTGCATTCAATGATGAATACGGGTCCTGGAATATCATTTGTATCAAGCTGCGGTATTTCCTGATATCATTCCTTGAAAGCTTAATAAGATCAATTTCACCCTCATCGGTCATTAACCATACTTCACCGGTAATAATTACATCAGGAGAAGAGAATTTTAATATATTGATAATGGCTTTACCAACAGTTGACTTTCCGCAGCCTGACTCACCAACAAGCCCAAGGGTTTCACCGCGTTTAATAACAAAATTTACTCCGTCAACAGCTTTAACCTCAGCTACTTTACCCAGAAAAACTCCACCGGTAACCGGAAATTTTACTTTTAGATCAATTACTTCAAGTATATTTTCTTTATTCATTTTTCCTGTGAAATTAAATGACAGCGTACTGACCTGCCTGCTGATATTTCCAGCAATTCAGGTTCAGTTTCCCAGCAAATATCCATTACTTCAGTGCATCTTGTGCAGAATTTACATCCTTTTGGCAGCTCAAGTATATGAGGAATGATGCCCGGTATTGCTTTAAGCTCTCCCTGGTCATTTTTATACGGGTCAGGCAGTGATTGCAGCAAACCCTGTGTGTATGGATGCTTAGGATCTTTGAAAATACTGAATACATCTCCAACTTCCTGTATCTTGCCGCCATACATAACAATTACCCTGTCGCACATTTCAGCTACAACACCCAGGTTATGGGTTATAAGTAATATTGCAGAATCTTCACGCTTCTTTTTCAATTTAACCATAAGTTCAA
>CAZOAP010000276.1:0-1330 GCA_964577645.1 uncultured Ignavibacteriales bacterium | reverse complement strand
TGTATTGTTACATCAAGTGCAGTCGTAGGCTCATCTGCAATCAGTAAGGAAGGATTGCATGACAGCGCCATTGCTATCATAACCCTTTGCCGCATGCCGCCTGAAAACTGGTGCGGATAATCATTCATTCTTTTATCAGCATCAGGTATCCCAACAGCTTCCATCATTTCTATCGCTTTTTTCTCAGCTTCCTTATTTGATATCTTTTCATGTGTTAAGATAACTTCTGTTATCTGCTCACCGATTTTCATTACAGGATTTAATGAGGTCATCGGTTCCTGGAATATCATCGCAACTTCATACCCCCGGTATTTCTTCATCTCTTCGTAAGAAAGCTGTAACATATCGACACCTTTAAATAATACCTCACCTGCAACTATCTTTCCGGGGGGATCAGGTATAAGCCTTGTCAAAGAATAAGCAGTGACAGATTTACCTGAACCGGATTCACCCACTATACCCAGTACTTCGCCTTCCATAATATCAAAGCTAACATCATCAACGGCTTTGGCAGGGAATTTCCCTTTAAGTTTTTTATCTTCATCATAAAATTTCTTAAGGAAACCTTCCTGTATATATTTTTCTTCCGCCTGAAGCTGTTTATCGGTAGCTTCAATAAAGAAATATGTTCTCAGGTTCTTAACTTCTATTAATTTTTTCAATTCCTTACCTCAGCCTGGAGTATATTTTCGGATCAAAAGCTTCGCGAATTGCTTCGCCTATAAATACGATTGCAATTAACGTGAGGAACATTGCAGTTAGCGGTGCAGCAACCAGCCACCATTTTTCTATGTTATTCATTCCCTGGCTAATCAGCTGGCCCCAGCTTGGAGTTGGCGGCGGGAGACCGAAACCAAGAAAATCAAGCGCAACAAGTGAGCTGATATTAGCTACTATTGCAAATGGTGCAAAAGAAATAATCGGTGTAAGTGAGTTAGGTAGAATATGCTTAAAAATTATTGTCCTGTTCTTTGCGCCAAGAGAAACCGCAGCAGATACATAATCCCTGGCTTTTTCCCTGTAAAACTCACCCCGTACATAATATGTAATGCCTTCCCATGTAAAGGCAGTTAAAACTATCACAAGCAGAATAAAATTAGGCTGAAGGATAGAATTTACTATTATTATAACATAAAGGAAGGGCAGAGTTGCCCATATCTCTATAGCACGCTGACCCAGTATATCTATCTTTCCGCTGTAAAACCCAAGGATAGAGCCTATGGTTACACCGATAAGATAAGCAAGCAATGTAACAACTATTGCAAATGATATTGATATATTAAATCCATACAGCAATCTTGCAAAAACATCTCTTGCCCTGTCATCTGTT
>CAZOAP010000275.1:0-4527 GCA_964577645.1 uncultured Ignavibacteriales bacterium | reverse complement strand
CATTACTTTCTGGGTATCGCTGGTGAGTTCATGTAGATCTTCACCATCATCATTCGGATATTTTCTTAAAAAACCTGCATTGCTCCATTTTTCAATATACTGAGCAGCTTTAATAGAATTATCATCAAAAAGAGTATTGGCTTCTAATTCATCGTCTTTCTCCTCGTACTCCAAATCCTCTAGGTATCCTTCTAATTTATTTTTGAGTTCTGCATTTGTAATGGTAGTAACATGAGCCTCTTTAAACACTTTATAAAAAAAAGAAAGCGTAAACGGTGCACTTTTCGCCCTTAGTAGAATTAAGGGTTTGGCTGTTTTGAAGTGAAGCGATAGGGCATCAAAATTCATTGGCTGGGTTTAATTACTTAAAAGTAAGCTGAAACTGTCAAAAAAGGGATAAATAAGGATAGGTTTGGGTGGCCTGGAAAATCTTTAAGTAAAGAATACAAATCCTTTAAGAATTTGAAATGAATACTTTTCAGTCTAATAATAAAGCAAGGCAAGTAAATCAGTTTGAAAGGGATGGTAACGTAAATCTTTTTAAGATGTCTTAGGTACTTCGTTATAATTGACTTTTAAAAGTCTGAATTTTTTTAGTGATGCACGAGCTAACCTCAATGACCATTAGCATTTTCCGTTATAGATTATATAGCTTATTTGACTGAATATAGCACCATTCAAAGAAATGGCAATTAGCATGGGAAACGATTTTGCAGAATTATTGACTGCTAAAGGCTTTACTATCCGTGGTGCCTTTGGCTCTAGAGATGAAATGGTATACAATGATAAACTCTATTCCAGCTTTATCCTGGAGATAGGTGTTGAGCTTTATCCAAAGTTTAACTGTAAGTATCACTACAGTACTAAGACAAATTGAGAAAGTGTGATTAGTAGCGGTGTTCCGCATCAACAACAACTTATACAATGAATGAGAGATTGTGTTAGCTGGTAATTTAGTTATAAATGCTTAGTCATCACAGTATGGCGAATTGCTTTGGAAGAAAAATATTGCAATTGGTCCAAGCTCGTTTCTTTACGCAGGAGTATTAAAATGGACAAGTGTTTCGACAATGGTAGACGAACTGAATCAGACTAACCATGTGTATAATACGCTTTCGAGAGAGCTTGAAAAGTTTTATGATAAAACCCTTGCATTAGCTTGGCAGTAAATAGATGCCAATGAAATGAAGAAAGTCGCAGAGCAGGGAAAGAAGGCGGACAAAAATAACTGTGAGATGGTCGAGCTAAATAGACAATGATATCTTACGGTGTAAACACCCTTTAAAAAACCGTTAAAACACCCACTTAGCTAATAGGGGTTCATTCATATATTTGCCTATATCAGTTAAAATTAACTCTGTTAACATTCGTACGTAACATTTCATTAATTAATTGATTAATACATTCAAAGTAAAACCATTAAAAATTTGCCTATAATTGTAGTAGAAATTTATAGTCAAATACTACCGTTGTTAACCCGTTTTTTTAACCTCAATTTTAACCTTAATAATAAAGTAAGACCCGAAACACCGAAACAGCGATCCTGCATATTTATAGTCTTCTTTTTGGTTATAGAAGCGCAAGCTTAAGGTTGAAAAACCTGTGCCGTTCCCTTGTATTTCTGACATTTTGAATCCAGTTTCTGACTGGAACCTCTAATATATTATTATGCCTAGTAGGTTAAGGCTGTTTATTGTATTTATAATGATGTCTGTAATCGCGGCATCCCAAACAAGGGATCAGTTTAACGTGGTATCAAATAGCCAAAGTAAAATATCGCAAAAGAGTATAGATTCTTTAACCGGCGATAGCCAGCAATCGATTAATACGCTAACTGGCATTACTAGAATGAAAAACATCAAGGGATATAAACTTCGTAAGGACAGTTTACGTGATAAAATGAATAACCTTAGTGAAAATATAGTTCCAAAATTTTCGAAACCTTTACTTATTGTAAAGGATGGGCAACTAGATATAAGCTCGTTTTACCGATCCCATTTGGATACACCCTATGTTCAAAAAGATTTGTACCAGCATCAAGCGAATGGTGCAATGAGAATCTTGCTTGGTAATCAATTACCATTTAGGCTAACATTTTTATTAAGAAGAACAAACTCAAATTTTTTCAAAAATCTCAATGATATTCAGGTAATCTTTGATGTAGCTACGTTTCAGCAAATGCTGCGAGAAAATTTAAAGAAAAATATTCAACTTACTCATACTCTCGCTGATTCCCTTGAAAAGATGCAAGAAATGCTCGGCTTGAACAAATACGATTTATTAAGCAAACAGTTTGAAAATGAATTTAGCCAGGAAAAGTGGATTGAAGCACATGAGCTTCTAAACAATAAAGAATTAAGTTGGGATATAACCTTGCCAGATAGTCTTGCTATAAAAAAATCAGATTCATTAGAAGACGCAGCTAGGGGCTTTCTGAAAAGATATGAAACAGCAAAAGCTCAGTTAGATTCAGCCAAGTCCCTTTATGACTCACTTCAAAACCAATATACGAGAATAAAGCAAACCTTGGATAGTTATAATAATTCCTTGAACAGAGGTGTGAAAAGCTATTTTGATGTTAGAAAATCGGAGAAGGAACGTGAATTGGAAAATGAAATACCCCGCATGTATCAATGGTTACTTAACATCCGTAAATTAAGTATAGGAAAAAGCTTTCTGAATCATTCAGAGCTTTCCGCAAAAAATGTAGCTCTCAAGGGTTTCAATTTTGAATACAATTCTTGGTACTACGTGGCGCTAAGTGCAGGTTTATTGGATTACAGATTAAGAAATGTGTTTACGTCAGTTAATAACCGGTTTAATGGTTCTCAATATCTGGTTATGACACGGTTAGGCGTGGGAGATATATCCAATACTCATTTAATATTTTCTTTTTTCAAAGGTCGTAAACAAAATATTCCGCCGGGTTCAAGCACTAATGCAAATAAGTATTATAATGTGACGGGCTTGGCAGCAGAAGTAAAATATTCATTTAATCGAGCCGGTTACATCAAAATGGAAGCTGCGGAAACAATAAGTCCTGACTTCAAAAAGCATCCGATAACAAAAAGTAAATGGACCCTGTCAGACAAAACTAATAAGGCTTATTACTTACAAATTAAATATTCCATTTTTAATTTAAATGCCTTTATAGATGGATACTATAAGTATACAGGGCCTAATTTTCAGTCCTTTTCGGCGTATCAATCCAACTCTTCGGCCACCAGTTTTAGTATTAAATGGGATCAGTACTTTCTACATAAGCAGATAAAACTTTCTGCTGGAGTAAAAAAGAATGAATACTCAAATGTTTATTTTATACAGGATCAAAGGAGTAATACTGTTTTCAAAACTTTTACTGCGACCTTTAAAAAAAGAAAATGGCCGGTTGTATCGGTGTCTTTCATGCCCCTTTCCCAGTACACAGTATTCAATGGAATAATTCTGGAAACTAAATTTAATTCCCTCAACATAAATTCTTATCACTACTATAAAATTGGTGATATCAGAGCTTCATCTGCTTTGATGTATTCGCAGTTTTTTAATGACGCAGTTGATACTAGTTATGCGTATTACAACTCAAAAAATTTCCTGCTAAATCAAAGTTTCAACTTCAAGCGATTTGATGCTGGCTTCAGTATTACTCATAGTGCTAGTTCAAATTATCAGTTTAATTGTATTGATCAAAATATACAGTTGCCAATAAGGAATATCGGAGTAATTACTGGGGGGGTAAAAGTAAATACGCTGAACGAAGGAGACGCAAGGATAGGTTACTATGTCAGTTATCGCTTACCTCTGAAAAGTCGATACAGTTTTTATTTCTTTTTTTCAAATGATTACATGCCAGTATCACACGGCATTTTGATCAACAATAAAATCGGCAACGTTCAATTAACCAAAACATTCTAGTTAACATGAAGAAGCTTTATTTACTGTTGTTGTCTTTGGTTGTCGGCACTTGTTATGGACAGCTTATGGTCAGTTACCAATTACCCTATAATGGAATAACATCGAAAAGTCAGTTGTGGAATATTTCTATCATGAATCCAGATGGATTCAACGGAAACATTAATATTGAAATTGCTGTTTCTGATGCTGTAACAGGAGAATTAGTTTTTTCAGGCAAGTCTTCCGTTTATAACTTATATCAAAAGATTACTCAGCTCAATGCAGCCAGCTTAAGTCCAATTACCTATTATTCTGGTAGCAGTAGTTATAATCTAGGATTGAATCCTGATGGTCCTTTACCTGTCGGTAGATTTTCGGTATGTTGCACGTTGTTTCTGGAAGGTAATGCGAAAGGAGAACAGGAATGTACAGATATTGAAATTGAACCGCTAGGTCCCCCTATTTTAATTAGCCCGGAAAACCAACAGGCAACAGATTCACGCAGACCTTTTTTTACGTGGATGCCCCCATCTCCCATTACCGGTTTTACTAATTTGAATTACAACTTTTCCTTAGTAACGGTTGAACCGCTTCAAACTCCTGAAGAAGCAATACAAAGTAGTTTACCTGTATTCA
>CAZOAP010000274.1:0-4558 GCA_964577645.1 uncultured Ignavibacteriales bacterium | reverse complement strand
AAGTATGGTACCTTCAACTGTGATTGTACCTCCCTGACGCTTCTCCTCTAGAAGATTAGGAAAGCGCATAACACCGATTAACCTGTATGCCTGAAATTCTGCACCACGTGACGGACCTACATGCTGGAAACATTCCCAGTCATAAAGATGAGCTTCTTTGGCAAAGAAGTTCTTTGTCCAGGTATCATTCTGATTTAATTCAGCTTTGAACATTCCTTCAGCTGTTTCCTTTTTTGTGGTGAATATCTTTTTATTTTCACCGATGACATTAGTCTGTTTCTGACCTGCAGTAACATCAACTGATAATCTTGCAGGCATCAAATGCCAACCGTCACTCCAGAATGCTGTAGCTGCAGCACCTGTACCCGGATCAGATTCAGCTGGGGTGAAACTTACAGTTGGTGCAGATGTATAACCTGTACCGTTGTTAGTCATTACGACTTTTACAACTTTACCGTTAGAAATTAATGCGGTACCTGCAGCACCGGAACCGCCACCACCGCTAAAGCCAACTGTAGGCGCCGCAGCGTATCCAGAACCCCCACTGGTGACCTTTACACCGGAAACCTGCCCAAAATTCAGATAAGCCTGAGTTGTTTTATCTTTGCGTTTTAACCACCAGATATTAGAACCCTCTTCATTGAATGCGGCTGTATCATAGAAATTTGCAACGGGTGCAAATGCAAGTGATATCATACCGACACTAATCAATGCAGGATCTAACAAGACTGCTAATGTAAAACACAATAAGAGAAACCCAAGCATACCCAGGATAACTCTCTTTTTGTTTGAAAAAATTTGTTTTAACATTTATTACTCCTTAGTTAATAACTTTTGAATTGATTAAAATATACCCTTAACAAAATAGCTACAGTTTGTTTATTCTGAGCCTTTGCAAATACAGGATCACGTGCAATTATGGTGTATTTATATACCCCTGCAACCGACCTTAAATTACAGATATTATCCCTGCTGATATCCTTATTGATTCCATAAAAGAACCATTCCCAGTTCTTTATCCATTCTTCAGCTTCATTCACCAACAAGCCTTCCTTATTGATGTCTGTTTTTGATTCAATGAATGTTTTAATCAATATTGCAAATTGGTTTTTCAGAGTAGTTTCATTTTTTGTATCATCAATGATATCCGCACCGGGTTCAAAATCTACCTGAGCATGATTCTCTTTGAATGATGTAATATCACTTAACACCAAATTGTAATAAGTGACCTTTGAAACATTTCGTGTATAACCATTTATTGTATTAATTTTCAGGAAACCGTTCTTCAGGTTTTCAATTATATCTTGTCTTTGCGAATTCATCTTATATTCCTTTTCCTATAAGCCTCATATGTTCTTGAATAATATTCAATCATTTTATCCTTACCGATTGTGAAACCATCCGAAGATTGACCACCTGTGTTTGAACTATTCTTCATGAACCAACCACTACCTGCCGGTGATTCATAAAATATCATAGCAGCATTGTATTTTACAGCTTTTTCAAGATCTGTAGGGATGAGCTCTACTGTTAACAATTCCCATTTTGAAACATCAAATGTACCTGCAGAAGTATGAGCAGTTATGCATTTATAAAGCTGGCTGTTATACACTGCATTATTGCCAATCAGATATGCATGATTAGTTAACCACTCATCTGCAAATTGATAACCGGCTTCAAATTCTAAATAGATATTTTCCACACCACACTTAAAGTAATACGATTTAATGAATTTGATTTTATATCCATTAATGATTCTGATTGAATTTGTAATTGTATCCGGTAAGCTAATAATATCTACAAATTCAGAACCGTTAAAATATTGAAGTTTGGTAACTCTGTATACAGGCCATTCAGGCAATATCAATGTATCAGTTCCATTGCCATTGAGATGAACTTTGACAGTGTTAAACTTCAATACACGGTTTGTAGAGCGTTCAGCCTCTCCAACAGCATCATCTATGAACTCCTGATAAACAACGTCCTTATCCGTGTTATCAGAATCAACTCCAAGAAACCGCTTAAATTTAGTGAGTGTGAGCATTTGATTTATTTAGAACCTTTGCCTGTAATATGGAATTGCAAACACCTTAACGTTATTAGGATCAGTCGCATCATTGCCGGATGAACCAGCATCCACCTGCACTTTCAGCTTATTACTTCCTGTTATACCTGTATGACTTTTGACCTTAACAACAGTAGCAGTTGTTGAATCATTATCAACTGTGAGTGTGGTTGTATCACCGACTGATGTTGTATAATTATATGTGTAGTCACCAACACTAATCCCACGTGTTACGATGAATCTATCCAGATCTATTTCACCCTTCGCATAAACAACGAATACAACAGAATCAACAATCCTGTTAGGGTCAAATGTAATTGCCCCGGTTACATTACCGCTGTTCCTGATTGTGTCATTTATTATGACCTGGGGATTCTGAGCCTTTAAAACTGATGAACCAAGCATCAATCCAAACAGTACGGCTATTAAGAATTTTAAATTTTTCATTTTTTATAAATTGAATTAATGAATTATTGTTAATTACTTTTTAGATGACTTCTTTTCATCGCCTTTTTTGTCATCCGTTATTACTTCCTGAAGCTTTGTGATTTCATCCTTTGCGGCTTCGAGTGCGGCTGTTAAATCTGTAATAGCTTTATCCTTTTCAGATATGCTTTCAGTTAACTTTCCGTTCTCTTCAACCAGCTTATCATTTGCTTCCTGAAGCTTTGTGATTTCATCCTTTGCGGAATTAACTTCACCCTGCAATTCAGATATTTTTGCATCTGATTCTTCTTTGGATGAAACATAAACGCTTGGAGCTATTTCCTTTGGCGGTTCAGGATCAGGTTTATCAGCCGGCCATGGCCGTAATGCTTTACCGTATCCACGAGCCTCCTCTTCACTTAAAAGAATTTGTGAACCAACTTCAAAATTCTTTGAGTGATGAAAAAAAGGACTTAACACTTCATATTTATTCATGTGAGATATAAATTTAAATTAGGGAGATTGTTTCCAATCTCCCCGAATTAATGATTTAGTTAATTAAACTGCCTTTGTTTTAATGGCAGCTACAGCATTTGGGAAAAACATCTGGAAGTCATACTTCTCAGATATCATTAACCCTTTCATCTTCTGCTGCCAAAGATGGATTGTATCACCAGTCGCCTGGTCAACAATCGATGCCTGATTAGATTCACTCATATGAATCTCATTCCTTGAACCTCTCTTAACTTCTTTGAGGTTACCAAATGTGATGAAACGCCTGTCAGCTGCGCTTTCACTTGTGGAATAAGCCTGTTCGGTTAAAATAACAGGATAGCCTTCAAGAGTACCGCTTTTTCTCTCTTCGGATGAGCGCAGATAATTACCATTGCCATCTTTCAATTTGTTGATGATAGCCATAATAGTTCTATGCATTGAGAATTTAGCGTTAGCTAAGTTCTGAGCTTCGATTGAATATATTACGTCCATGATATCATCGTATTTCAGATCTGCGAAGTTTGTACCATTTACAAACTTCTCTGTTAATCCGACCCTGTTATACAATCCATAGATTGTTCCATCCGCAGTTGTAGCACCCCTGTATAAAGCAGCATCCCTTGCACGGTTAAAATCATTCAGCGTGAACATCATAACCAATGCTTCTAAATCCATATCAACATCTGAAAGAATCTCTTCTGTGAATGGAATTATTAAAGCATAATCATGTGGTGTGAATGTTACATCCCCGAAGCTTGGTGAATCAACACGAGCTCTGCCTTTTTCACCTCTCCAGCCACCAGTTGCATTTGCAAGCAGTTTAGGAACTTTGTAGGTCCTTGATGACAATGGCCATCTTTCAGTCTCACGTGTTGCTACGTTATTCTCTGCAAGATTTGAAACAATTGTGTTAGCCATCGGTGCAGGTAAAAGAGTACCGCCTTTTGAAGTATCGCCCTCTTCAACCGCATTTGTGTATAATTCATCAGGTACCCAGTCAGGATTATTATTCAGGATACCTTTAATTATACGGTTCATACCAAGACGCCTGCGTTCAGATGCATTCTGAACAGTTTTCTCTTTTTCAGTGAGTACCTGTTCATAAACTTCTTTGTTGGCATTATCCAATCCGGTCTCACTGGGTAACTTTAAACCAGCTTTGAAGTTTTTAACAACTTCTTTTACGCCGTCAACCACACCATCTTTCATGAGATTGATTAATTCCTTTATTGCCGGCGTCATGGGAACTTCAATCTTTGAGGTTTCTGATTCCACTTTTGTCTCATTGGTAGCTTCAGCAGTGGTTTCATTTTCCTTTTTTGTTGATGCGGCTACACCCGTAGCCATTATGATACCTGCAGCACCGCCCAGGTTAGTATCAATGGCAGCACATACAGCAGCAAGCATGATGAACATGCCCAGCTGAACAAATCGGTTTTTAAGATATTTTAATATTAACATGTTGTTAATTGGTTAAATTTTGAAAATAGTTTATTAAAATTATCGATATTTTATACTTTGCCTTTAACTGTACTAATAGCCCCGGCAACTAACTCACCCATTGAAGATTTC
>CAZOAP010000273.1:0-4560 GCA_964577645.1 uncultured Ignavibacteriales bacterium | reverse complement strand
GCTTTTCTGCTTTGATTCTGCTTATGTGCTGGAAAAAAAGCTTTATGATAACTATGATTTCTTTGATTTTTCTGATATGCCGCAGCGTGAGCTGTATGACTGGGTTCGTGGTGAATTTGAAAAGAGCAGTATCAGGATAAATAACGATGCGCTTGACCTGTTTTTGACATCAATACCTGCATCATTTGACCTGATAAATACTGAGATAGAAAAAATATCCAATTACGATTTTGAAGGCAAAGAAGCAGTGATAACAAAGGAGATTATACTTGAATTTACAGGCTACGATACAGAATACACCCCGGATGAACTGATGAGATGTATTGTAAGAAAAGAGAGAAAACAGGCATTTATAGTACTAAATAATTTGCTTAATACTAATAGCTTAAATGAAGTATATTTGCTTTCATTAATCAGCAATTATTATATGGACCTGATCTCATTTAAAACTACAGGACTTGATTTAATGGATTCAAGATTAATTTACCAAAAATACAAAATGTGGGGAGACAGGGTAAAATTCGCAAAAAATTATCATAAATTGATGAATATTAACGGTTTGCATAATTCTATACAGCAAATCATAGATACAGATAAGAAGCTGAAAACCAGTATAATGGATCCAAAGATACTTATGACATCCCTTGTAGAAGAGCTTATAAATGCATAAATTTTGAGTAACCGGAACAAAAAACCAATTTTTTCGTTAAATTAATAGGGTACTGATGGCGCCTTCGAAAGAAGGAAAAAATACAGTTAAGCTGACAGATGAGGAGCTCATCTTCCGATTCCAGGGAGGTGATATTGAAGCCTACAACGAGATAGTTGCCAGGTATAAAGACAGGCTCACAAACTACATCTACAGGTATGTTGGTAACTTTGATGAATGTGATGACATTGTTCAGGATACATTTGTAAAAGTGTACGTATCAAAACATCTGTATAAGGAAATAGCAAAATTTTCAACGTGGATATACACAATTGCTATTAACCTGGCTAAGACGAAAGTAGTAAAGCAGCAGAAGTATAAAACTTTCAGTATAAGCGATGTTTATGATGATGAGAATAAGGATTTTGATCTGCCTGATGAAGCTTACGGCGGACCCGAAGTAGATGCGAATTCAAAATTTTTAAGCGCGCATATACAAAAAGCGCTTGACCAGATAAACGAAAATTACAGGGAGCTTGTTATACTTAGAGATATTGAAGATTTTTCATACGAAGAAATTGTTGATATGACAGGACTGCCGATGGGTACGGTAAAGAGCAGGATAAACAGGGGCAGAGAAAAGCTCCAGGAACTTCTTAAAGATATTTATAAAGAAGAATGAGGTAAAAAAATTCTCCGAAAGGAGGAAAAAAATGATACAAGACGACGAAAAATATAAAACATTACGGGATTCATTAAGGGCTCTGCCTAAAGTGAAAGCCAGGCCGGATTTTGAAGCAAGGCTTATGCAGAGAATTAAAGAATCATCTGAACCTGTCGTTCATGTAACACATAAGGTTAAGAGTGAAAGTACGGCAAAAAGCTGGTTTGCAAATTTGTTCAGGCCTGCATTTGTGCCTGCTTTGGGCTTAACTGTTGTGCTGCTTATTACAGTTGTGGTATACTTTGCGTATTTTTCTAAAATGAACAGCGGTATTGATAAAAACACTCCGCAGTTTGTTACTTCAACAAACCAGGGTGATCTTATCATATATGTAAAGAAAGATAATGATGATATAAGCAGTAAATACCCGACTGAGTACAGTGCAGTATCACCGGAAGATTCACGCCCAGGGGATGTGTTTGCACCTCCCGGCGAAACATCAAGTGATTTCTACGCTAAACCGGATCCTTCAAGAACTGTAGAACCGGATAATAAGCCTGACAGGGTAAGCGAAGAGCAGAGAATAGAAATGCAGCGCAGTGTTGATATTGATGAAAAAGGTGTTGATGTTAAAGGAGAAAGAAAAAGCGATGACGGTATAATGAAAAAGGAATCCAAGGGATACTTTAAAACTGAATCCAAAGGCGAATTAAAATCAGATAAAAAGGATGCCGAAAGTAAGCTGAGCGATGAGAAAAAAAATATCTATATTGACGAAAATAATGAAGTAAAACAGGAAACCAAAAAAGCTCCGCCGCCGCCGGTGAAAAAAGAGGAATCCAAAGCCAATGATAATGTACAAAGCCAGACTGAAGATGATGGAAGTACAACAAAAGGCAGGATAAGCAGGGCAACAAAAAAGGATTCTACAAAAAATAAATCTGATTCAGAAGCAGAAGAAAAGAACACAGAGCAGAAATAAGATATTAAAATCAACCATAAAAAAAGACGGCATATAGCCGTCTTTTTTGTTTTATATAAATATCAGTTTACTTTTTATCAACTATTCTTTTTTCAAGAATATTATCAATCAATCCGTATGCCTTGGCTTCTTCAGCTGTCATGAAATTATCCCTGTCGCAATCACGTTTAATAGTTTCAAAATCTTTGCCGGTATGCTTGGATAATATATTATACAGAGCATCGCGTGTCTTTATCATTTCTTTGGTATAGATCTCAATATCAGTAGCCTGGCCCTGCGTGCCGCCTAATGGCTGGTGGATCATAATTTTTGAGTGGGGTAGTGATGTCCTCTTTCCGCTTGATCCTCCAGCAAGAAGTACCGCACCCATTGAGGCAGCCATCCCTGTGCAAATTGTCGCAATGTTCGGCTTTATGTACTGCATTGTATCATAAATAGCCAGGCCCGCGCTTACGCTTCCGCCAGGTGAATTGATATACAGCATCACATCTTTATCGGCATCTTCTGATTCAAGGAACAGTAACTGTGCAATAACAAGGCTTGCTGTATGATCATCTACAGGGAACCCGAGGAATATGATTCTTTCCCTGAGCAGCCTTGAATATATATCCATACCGCGCTCGCCGCGGGCTGTCTGTTCAACAACCATCGGTACAAGCTGGTTCGCAATATTGAGGCCATTTTCTATCTCGGTCCTGTTACCCGATATTATTTTCTGATAATTCATTTATTTCCTTCTAATTAAATTGAATTATGATTTCTTCTTTCTTGGTTTTTTGGGTTTTGCTTCTTTTTCTTTACCATCAGTATCAACTTCTTCTGCATCATTTAAAGTTTCATCGGTCTTTTCAACATCATTTATCTTTGCATTATCAATTAAGAACTGCATTAACTTATCATCAAGCACCCTGTATTTTACATCGGGATTATTTTCATAAACTGATTTTATCTTATCAACCGGCAGGTTGTATTTCTTTGCTTCTGCTTCAATTACCGGCTCAAGGTCCTTATCGGATACTTCCATCTTTTCAAGCTCAATTATCTTATCGCGGATCAAATACCATTTAACCTGCAGTATAGCATCTGCTCTTTTAGACCTGCGGTATTCATCCTCGTTGAAATCATGCGGAAGCTGCCTTTTGGGATTCTGGTTCTTAACATCTTCAATGTATGAATTAAGGATATTTTCAACCAGTGCGTCAGGAACAGGGATTTCATTAAGCTTTATCAGCTCATTTACGATATTGTTGCGGATCTCCTGGTCGGATATATTTTTATAAATTCCTTCAAGGTCTTTTTTAACTTTCTCCCTGAAAGCTTCTATTGTTGTTATTCCGTCATCTTTAAAAATGTGTTTAAAGAACTCTTCATTTAACTCAGGGAATACTACTTTTTCAACTTTTTTACAAAGGACTTTATACTTTTCGGTCTTTCCTTCTTCCTGAGCGGGGAGCATTAAAACACGTTCTTCTCCAACAGCGATATTTTCAACCTGTTCCTTGAATTCCTTATTTATCTGCGGGTCATTTAAATAGAACCTCACATCTTTATCACTCTGGCCGATAACTTCAACGCCTGATTCATCAAGCTTCTGAACATCCATTGTTATGGTATATTCATCGCCGTCTGCTTTTTCGGCTTCTTCATATGTAACATGTTTTGACTGCAGGTATTTTACTTCTTCATCTATAGTCTTTTCATCAATTTTATGTACTGTCCTGTTTACTTCAACACCTTTATAGTCAGCAAGCTCAAACTCCGGCTTTATTTCATATTTTATTTTGAATTTAAAAACCTGTTTAGGTTCATAATCCATATCAACCATCTGTGCTTCACCAAGCGGGTGAACATGATTTTCATCCAGGTAATTCTTGTAAACATCGTTAGCTACATCTTCAAGTGATGCCTGCTCGATCATATCTCCATACATGCGTTTTATCATGGAAAGGGGGGCTTTTCCCTTGCGAAAACCGGGGATTTCAGCCTTTTTTTGGTATTTTCCTATAGCTTTATCAAAATGTGGAGCAAGATCTGTGTATGAAAGCTCAAATTCAACTTCCTGTTTTACCGCGTCAATTTTATTTAACTTAAATTCCATATTTTCCGTTTAATTAATCAGCAAATATAGCTTTAATAAAAATTCTCTTCAATGCATTATATTATATTGAAAAATTACAGTAATTACCCTAAAATGTATGGTTTATTGCCCATATTATAAATAAATTTGTAATATGAACAGGAAATTATCAAATTTAATTGTTAAAA
>CAZOAP010000272.1:0-4566 GCA_964577645.1 uncultured Ignavibacteriales bacterium | reverse complement strand
CGGATTATATAACTCATTTTTACTGAACGAGCTTGGAGGTGAGAAATATCTTGAATTGTATAGGAAAGCGAATGGTGATTTGGAGTATGTAAAGAATATTAGTATTTCTCAGTTAAGCTTACCAGAATTTGAAAAATTAGATACATATTTAACGAATTATATTGATGATAAATTTATGTATGTTGATGAAAAAGATACAATAATACTACAGACTATAGATTTTGGTACTGGTGGAGGATTTATTAAAGCAGGTAACTATATAAAGTTTTTTATTTTAAATAAATATTTTGTTGGTTTTTCAGGAATTGAAACCAGTAAAAATTATATAAGCAGAAAATATTTGGAATTAAAAAACACTAATCACTACAGTGAAATGAAATATTCTGTAATAGCTAATGAGGAATCTATTAGTATATACGATTTATTTAATGATGAGTTAATATTTTCTTACAGTATAGGACTTTCAACTTACATGAAATCTATTCCCCATAAAGACGGATATTTTAATTTCTATATTAAGTCAGGATTATTTGATAATAATTTTAATAGTGAAAAAATAATAATTGATAATAAATAATGTTGGTATTAAGATACTAATTTGAATGATTTAAAAACAACATATTATGACACTATAATAATAGGCGCGGGCGCGGCAGGACTCATGTGCGCAATCGAGGCTGGAAAACGCGGCAGGAAAATCCTTGTGCTTGAAAATGCCGAGAAGATCGGGAAGAAAATACTTATTTCCGGCGGGGGAAGGTGCAACTTCACAAATCTTGCTGTAAAACCGGAAAATTTCATTTCAAGTAACCCTCATTTCTGTAAATCAGCCTTAGCAAGATATACCCCGCAGGATTTTATTTCACTCGTAGAGAAACATGGCATTAAGTATCACGAAAAAAAGCTGGGACAGCTTTTTTGTGACGGCTCTGCCAAGGAAATAGTGCAAATGCTTCAAAATGAATGTGATGATGTAGGTGTAGAAATCAAAGTAAACTGCACGGTTTCGGAAATATTAAAGAATGATAAGTTTACAGTCAAAACTAATATAGGTGAGTTTACTTCTGAGTCACTTGTCATAGCTACAGGCGGTATATCAATCCCGCAAATGGGTGCAACGGATTTTGGCTATAAAACAGCGAAGCAATTCGGGATTAAGCTGACTAAAACTGTTCCCGGGCTTGTTCCGTTTACACTAAACGAAAAATTATACAGCGAGCTATCGGGTCTCTCAATTGATTCAATTGTATCATGCAATGATGTTCGCTTCCGTGAAAATATATTGTTCACTCATAAAGGTCTAAGCGGACCCGCAATTTTGCAAATATCAAACTACTGGAATGAGGGAGATGAAATAACAATTGATATGCTTCCGGGTATTGATATTGGATCATTAATAGCTGAACATAAACCCAATAAAACAGAGCTTGTTAACGTACTTGCAAAAATTTATCCAAAGCGTTTTGCTGAAACCTGGTGTGAACTTAATTTTGCAACAAAACCTGTCAACAGAATTAATGATAAAGAAATTGACCGAATTATTTATTTGCTGCATAACTGGGTGATCGTACCGAAAGGAACTGAAGGTTTTGGCAAGGCTGAAGTTACAAAAGGCGGGGTTGATACTGATGAGCTTTCAAGCAAAACCATGGGAGCTAAAAAAGTACCCGGACTTTATTTTATAGGTGAGGTTGTTGATGTAACCGGCTGGCTTGGCGGTTATAACTTCCAGTGGGCCTGGGCATCTGGATTTGCAGCAGGTAAGTATGTTTAATATAAAATCTCGGGATAGGATACTTTCCTATCCCGATAAATATAATTTATGCTATTTCAGCAAATTGTGAATCAATTGCATAACCTGCTTTTTGCCATTCTTCAATTCCGCCTTCGTATGTAAGCACATTAGTATAACCGAGTGCAGTTAGTTTTTCCTGGGCGGTTTTACTCTGCGGGCAACCCGGACCTGCACAATAAACAATAATCTCTTTATCTTTTGGCAGGTCAAGTGATCTTGCTGTTTTACCAACTACATCAAGTGATATACGTATTGATCCCGGGATAAGCTCGCCGTTATAATACTCATCAGTAAGTACATTCCAAAAATTGAAATTTTCTTTTGAATCAAGTTTAGCTTTTAACTCCTCTGTTGTGATTAATTTTAGATCTGACATTGCTTGAATCCTTTCTTTACTTTAATAGTTTATTGGTTGATAGTTAACTTGTTAACAATTATTTCAAATTTTTTTATAGTTTTTTAAGAATTGTAATTAGTGTTTCCTGTTCTTTTTTTGTCAGGTTACCCATAATATGTTCTGTATTTTTTATATCCTGCGGGATAACTTCTTCTATGAACCTGAATCCTTTTTCTGTTATTTTAATTAACTTTATTCTCCTGTCTTTACCTGTTATTCTTTCAGCAAGCTTTAATGATTCAAGTTTATCAACAAGCTTTGTAACATTTGCCCTGGAAGATATCAGCTGGCGGCTTACATCTACCTGAGAAAGTGGTTCACCTGCTCCGTTAATTATCCTGAGTACGTTATAATGACCAACTGTCAGATCCCATTTGGATAAAAACCTGTCACACTCACGCCATAAATGATCACCGGCTTTCATCAGTAATCCTCCGGCCTGGTCAGAAATGTTATATTCAACTTTTACTTTCATGTTACAAAGATAATAGTTCATTTGTTAATTGTCAACAAGTTAACAATATTTATTTTTATATATGAATGTTTTATCAATATATTATTAATCTGTAATAAGTCTTGAATTTTCTGTTAAAGGGAATACATATTCATTATAAACCTTAACTTGTATATTCATATCCGGCTGTAACTGTGATATATAATAAGTATCTACAAACCATCGGGCAGTAAACATCTTAAATTCTCCATTACTATCTTTTATTTCAAATCTGAGGTTTACAAATCTGTTTGCAGGACTTGTACCTGATTGACCCTCAGGTCTAACACTGATTATCCTGGCATCTTTAAACTCAGCTTTCTTTTTTAAATCTTCAAGCTGCCGCATCTTTTCGCGTTCTGCTTCATCCTTCCTCATATTTTTTGCAAATACCCTGTAAAAAAATAATGCAAGAAGTATTATTACAGCAAGGGGAATTAAAACAGCTAAATACACAGTTGATCCGTTCATTTATTTTTTTCCTAATTCATTAATCTTAAAAGCAGGTCGCGTTTTCTGTTGGAAAATTTATTTCCCTGCCGCAATCTTTTTAATGCTCTTTCACATTCAGGTAAAGCGTAATTAATTTCTTTCATTGCCAGTGGATCGTCAATTTCCGAAAGTGCTAGAAGTGTGTAGTAGAAAGGAAACCTTCTCCATTTACCTGTTTCATCCCGGTTGGAATGCAATGCCTGTAAACCATCAGAGAAGTATTGTTGATATTGGGGTAACCCGCCTGCATTTAAATATCGCCACAAGCCGATCGTACATGCACCGCAGCAAAATGTACCGGCTGGCTTACCGGCTTCATCAGAGGCTTTCAGCATTTTATAGAACTGTTCATCTGTACTTTTAAGTGATGCTGGTTTTAATCCTGCAATTTTTGAAAGCTTTAATACTACCCTGGCAGATTCTTCTGCCATAATGTGCCTCATTGAGGCTGATAAAAGACGCTCCCCGGTAAACGTAAAAACATCTGATCTCATATCTTTGCCCGTCAAACCATAGCTTTTATTGTATGAGTGCTCTGTATCAAGCCGGGAGGATATCCATGAAACAATTTCCTTAGCGCTGGCTTTGGTTATTTTTTTCCCGTAGAATAATGCTTCGTTAACATTATCCACGGTTTTATAAAGACTTGACCTGTTCAGCAGTGACATAACTTTAGCTTTTTAATGTTAATGAATTAAAAATGCTTAATTATTGAAACCTTGCTGCAATACCTTTTTATGCATTTTGGAGCAGTTCATGCCTTGGGGCCTGCATGCATTCTTCACTGCATGAGCGCGCCCATTTTTCTTCACATGCTTCACACTCAAAATGCTGTTTGTGGCAATCAAGATTAGCGCAATTAACATATCTATCTGTAGCTGTACCGCAGTGATGACATTTTCCGGTTATAGTATATTCATCAGCAAAGTTTACAGGCACAGAAATTCTTTCGTCAAATACATAACATTTGCCTTCAAACAGCTTGCCTTTTACATCAGGATCATGCGAATAATTTATTATCCCGCCGTTTAACTGGTAAACATCTTTAAATCCCTGCTGTAATAAATACCCTGAAAGCTTCTCGCATCTTACACCGCCGGTGCAGTACGTCAATACTTTCTTATCTTTATATGCCTTAAATTCATTTTCTACCCAGTCAGGAAATTCACGGAATGATTTAACCGGTGGTCTTATTGCGTTTTTAAAATGACCAAGATCAAACTCATAATCAGTTCTGCCATCCAGGATTATCACATCATCTTCCTGCATCAGTTTCAGCCATTCTTTAGGCTCAAGGTGTTTTCCTGAAATTTCATTCGGATCAAGATCTTCAGGCAGCCGGAAAGTAACAAGCTCATCCTTACATCTTACATGCATTTTCTTGAAAAC
>CAZOAP010000271.1:0-4580 GCA_964577645.1 uncultured Ignavibacteriales bacterium | reverse complement strand
TTCATATAATTCAGTTTTAGGTAAAAATTATGATGAAATTTTGTTGTTATACTATTGTGCTTTCTCTTCCCATATCATACATAAATGAATGATCGTTTCGACAGCTTTTTGCATATCCTGTACTGAAACCCATTCCTGCTTGCTGTGAATTCCATGCTCACCAGCAAAGATATTGGGACACGGCAGACCCATAAATGAAAGCTTTGAGCCATCTGTACCGCCGCGCACGCTCTTTTTAAACGGCTTCAATCCGGCACGTTTTACAGCCTCCAAAGCATATTCTGTAACATGAGGTACTGTATCAAGGACCTCTTTCATATTGCGGTAAGATTCTTCAACAATAAACTCATAACTGCTTTTATTATAATTAGTTAAGACCTTTTTGGTAATGTTTTTCAGAATATTTTCTTTTTTTGCCAGCTCTGAAGTTTTAAAATCACGTATAATAAATTTGATCTCAGTTCTTTCAGCTCCGCCCGTAACAGATACAGGATGAATGAATCCTTCAAGTCCTTTTGTTGTTTCTGGTGTCATTGTGTCTTTTGGAAGACTTGCTATAATATCGCCCGCAATTTTGATGGCATTTTCCATTTTACCGTATGCTGAGCCGGGGTGTGTTATAACACCATTTATGATAATTGTAACAGAATCAGCCGAAAATGTCTCATCTTCTATGCAACCGGCCTTATCTCCATCCATAGTATAGCCATAATCAGCCCCCAGTTTTTGCATGTCAAGCTTTTCCACTCCCCTGCCGACCTCTTCATCAGGAGTAAAAAGTATTCTAATTTTTCCATGCTTTATCTCAGGATGAGTCATTAAATAATTGGCAGCATCCATGATTTCAGCAACACCAGCTTTATTATCCGCTCCAAGAAGCGTTGTGCCGTCACTTGTTATTATATCGTTTCCAGCCTGATTCTTCAATTCCGCGTGAACTTCAGGGGTAATTATCTGGGTTGGATCACCTTTTAATACAATATTACCATTCAAATAGTTTTTATGAATGATGGGCTTTACATCTTTTCCACTGCAATCCGGTGAAGTATCCATATGTGAGCAGAAACAAATTACTGGTACATTCTTATCTGTGTTGCTTTCAATAGTGCCGAACACATAGCCGTATTCATCCATATGGGCATCACTGATGCCCATATAGAGAAGTTCTTCAACTAATATCTTACCAAGATCTTTTTGTTTTTCTGTCGAGGGATATGTATCAGATAACGGATCTGACTGAGTATCAACCTGCACATATTTTATGAATCTTTCAACACATGTATGCTTAATATTAAATGACATAATCTGCTTTAATTATTTTACCAGGATCATTGATTTTGTCTGAGTGAAATCTCCAACTCTTAACTTATAGAAATAAACACCGCTTGAAAGATTACCGGCATTGAATCTGATAGAATGGTTCCCTGCAGGATAGCTTCCTGTTGCAAGTGTCTTTATCAATGTTCCTATAGCTGAATATACCTCTATTGTTACATCTGATGCCTTTGGCAAGCTGAATGATATTACTGTTGATGGATTGAACGGATTTGGATAATTCTGGTTCAGCTTAAATTCTGACGGTGTATTATTTGTAATTTCACCGTTTGAAAGCAATTCATCAATTTCTGAGGTATAAATATCTGAATTGAATCCGCCTGCTCTTTCATCTGTCCATACAGGTACTAACTTGATACCTTTATAATCCATATCTATATAATCACCAAACCTTACATTTGAACCAGGTGTCAACGTCGGTGAAGGCTCTGTGCTTAGCAGTTCATTATTGAATGTAACTCCGCCATCATATGAACGGGCTATATAAGCTTCAATAATGGTATTATCGGGAGTATTCCTTGTATCCATAAATAATATGGCAACATTCCCTGATTCATTAACAGCAATAGTAGGCCAATATTGAATCTTACCGTTCCCGATTGGGTCATTATTAATTCTCTGAGGAGCTGACCATGTAATACCTGCATCAGTACTTTTTATTAAAAATACATCACAATCTCCGTTGCGGTTATCTGCAAATGCTACATATATCCATCCGCTTCTCGGTCCTGAGCTGTTATCAGTTGCAATTGTAGGGAATGTATTTACATCATTAGGTAAACCGGTCGGGAATTCACCCGTTGCAATTATTTGGTCTATGCCAAAGCTTGTTCCGCCATCTGTAGAGCGGTCATAAGTTATATCACCGTTGGTGGAAAATCCAAGCCACACCACATTTACCTGGCCATTCTTGCTGATGCAGATATCAGAACCCTGCACTCCGCCGGTAACATCACTTACACTTACAGGTGTTTGCCAGTTAGCACCTGAATTAGTTGATTTGGTAAGCTTAATTCCGCCTAAAGAAAAACTTGTCCAGCTGATATACAGGCTGTTTACGAATGCGCTTGTACTGCTCAGATCAGTGGTTATCCATTCTTTATCTTCTGTACCTGTCTGTGAGCAAATAAATGCCTGGGGAAAAGTTACTCCGCCGTTTGTTGATTTGTAAACTGCCAATGTTAAGTTAGCACCTGATACGCCCTGAATTGCAATAACTGCAATATAAAAATTACCTGCTGTATCAACAGTAACAACGGGGTCACTGTTCCTTGTTAAACCTCCTGGAAGTAATGTTGAATCAAGCACCTTTGAAACTGACCATGTTAAGCCGCCATTTGATGAAAAGCTGTATCCAACACGCCTGTTTGCTGCAGGATCAACTCCATACCTGAAATCACGCCAGGCAGCTACTACTCTGTTGGTATCTTTTCTTGAAATTTTTACCGATGGTTCATTCTGCGGTGCTGAATTCTGGGAAATATTGATATTAAAGAATTCCAGCGGCGAAGGCATTGTATTCACAGGACCCGGAATTTTATTCACACTGCCCGGAATATCCAGAGCCAGAGGATATTTAAGCCTTTCCTGTGGTGCTGTTTGTGAAAATATATTAAATGAAAACATGAAAACTGTAAACGTTACGAGGGCTAAAAGAGTAATTTTTTTCATTTGTGATTTTATTTATTGAATGATATCTGAGTTATACCTGTATTTTTCAATTACCTCTTCATCTGTGGATGAATCAATAATTTCACCGCAATTCTGGCACTGGAAAACCACTTCAGTAGGTTTTGCACTGTATCCCATTGAAAGCCAGAAGTAGCCTTTTTTATTATACTTTGTTTTTGGAATGATCATAGGGTCTCCTTTAGAAAAGCCGCATTTGCATTTCTTTTGTGATTTCATATTACAAATATAAAGTTTATTAAAAGTTTGAACAAGGGCATTTTTCTCAGTTATTAATTAAAGAATAAACAACCACCATATCAATAAATAGATAGGGATAAGTACAGGCAGGGAAAATTTATATATATATTCAAAAAATGAAGGGGTTTCAACATTCTGGTTATCAGCAATAGATTTTACCATAAAATTGGGTCCATTGCCAATATATGTCATAGCTCCAAAAAATACAGCAGAAATTGATATCGCTATAACATGTTTTTCATGACTTACTATAAATGAAAGTACATTCTGTGCACTGTTTATATCAAGTCCGTATATACCCATTGCAGCCGTTAAAAATGTCAGGTATGTAGGTGCATTATCAAGGAATCCTGAAAGCCCGCCGGTGAACCAGTAATATTGTGTAGGTGATGTTATGCCAAGATCTGTTGAGTGATGCCTTAACAGCTCAAGTGCCGGTGTCATTGTAACAAAGATCCCGATAAACAGCCAGGCAACTTCTTTAATAGGGTGAAAATTGAAATGATTCCGTTTATGAATTTCTTTATTTGTGAATTTATACGAAAGGAATGCAGTTAAGAGCATAATCCCCTCTCTTAAGAACAACGGTTCAGTAATAAATACTGATGCAATTATAACAGCAAGATATATAAAATTATGATATCCTTTAATAGATAATTTTTCCTTTGTCTTTATTTCACGTTCTTTTATTTCCTTTGGTGCTTTCTTAAAATTGATATGATCCAGTATATAAAATATCACAAGCAGTATCACAAGTGCACACAGCCATTTAAAGAATACCTTATCCATTATCCAGAAAAACGGTACACCTTTTAAGAAACCCAGGAATAATGGCGGGTCCCCTATAGGGGTAAGAGCCCCGCCTATGTTGCTTACAATAAAGATGAAGAATACTACCTGATAACCCTTTACCCTCTCCTTGTTGATCCTCAGGAATGGCCTTATGAGGAGCACTGAGGCGCCGGTAGTACCAAGGAAATTGGCAACTATAGCGCCTATAAAAAGTATGACAGTGTTTATAAGGGGGGTTGATTTATTGTTAAGCTTTATATAGATTCCGCCAGAGACAACAAAGAGAGAGCCGATAAGCGCTATAAAGCTGAAATATTCAACACCGGTATGAATGAGCTTGTGAAGTCCATATGACGTTTCCCCTGAGATGTCGGCAAAGCCATTTGAGGCACGTATATAAATGAGATAATATAATATCACCAATAATCCCAGTCCAAAAGAGACGAGGTGATAATTTTTTTCCCACCAGTGTCTGTTTATAAATGGCATTACCGCTATCGAACCGAGGAGAAGGGCAAATGGGA
>CAZOAP010000270.1:0-4655 GCA_964577645.1 uncultured Ignavibacteriales bacterium | reverse complement strand
TTTTGGCAGCGAGCACAGCATGCTATCACAAACAATAAAACCATCCTGGTTGTAATTAATAAATATTTTTGCTGTACCTTCTTCTACCTCCCAGCTGTAGGGACCCTTCCTGGCAAGCTTAACATCTTTTCCCAGCTGCTCTAAAATTGTTTCTATTACAGCTGCTGCCCCTGTTGGTTTATACTCTGAATCTTTCTTAAGTGCAGGAAATTCTATTTTTGTTCCGCAGTTCGGGCAATACTCGCCGTCAATATTATCTTCCATTACCAAGAATCCGCAGCTTGGGCATTTAAGCGCGTACTTGCCAAAATGTTCTTTATATTCTGCCAGGTCTTCTTCAAGATACTCCACAGGCAAGGCAAAACCAAGATTATCACCGCCTGCAATAATGAAAGTATTTACACCCACAATATCACCGCTTGAATTGACCAGGGGTCCGCCGCTGTTACCTGGATTTATTGCTGCATCTATCTGTATCTAATAAAATCCCCGCTGAAGCCTTTTTGATTTTGAAACAATTCCTTCTGTTGCCGTGTAGTTCAGCCCGTATGGGTGACCTATTGCAATGACAGGGTCGCCTTCTTTTACATTAAGCCCCGGAGCCAGGTTTATATCAGGCAGCTCAATACCTTCAGGTGCTTTAATGAATGCAAGATCATACTTCGCATCGTTAAAATATACCGGTGAAATTTGTTTCGGGATAGATCTTCCGCTAATTACAGCTTCTGAATTGCCTTTAACCACATGGTCATTTGTGATAATCAAATTGGCTTTCTTAACATAAAATCCTGTACCCGTACCCTGGGGAGTTGCAATCTGGATTATTACATGCTGAAACCTGTCTATTATCTGTTGTGGATCCATAATTTTTAGATTCCCCCTTTGAAGGGGGAGAATTAACTTGCTTTATTAATTATTGAAAATTCAACTTAATTTGTATCCATCTATAGTTTCAGATGGGGATGTTTTTTATTGGCTGTTGCTTTATTGTAAATTGTTTTACTGATTATAATTCAGCTGCTGAATTTCTGCAACATAAGTCCTGAGGAAGCTTACCATTGAATCAAACTTTAAGTTTGCAGTATTGAACTTCAGTTCAGGGTAAAGTGCAGCACCTTCGGTAATTATAGTGTTCACCCTGTTTATTATTGCCTGTTCACTGAACTTTCCTGCTGCTGAATCATAAAGCTTTTCACCTGCGCCAAGTGCTGTAAAATAATCCTGGTTGGTAATGTTAAGCATTAAACCAAATAGCTTCGCATCAGGTTTTGGCAGGCCGTAACTAAAGAGGCAATAGGTTGCAAGATATTCATATATTACAACGGCTATATCAAGATAGTTGTTATCAAGATACCATTTAACGTTCTGCAGGTTATTGGCAAACAAATCAACCACAGCCTGGTGCGGTGCGGGGTTTGCAATACCAAATGTTGATTTAACCCTGTATAGATCTTCAAGTACTTTTTCCTTAGGCATATCAGCAAGCTTTTGCAGAGCTTCTTTCATTTTTTTATTCTTCTCAACAAAAGGCTTATTATCCTTAGCAAAATACTCCCAGCTCATTTTTTCAAGCTCATTCATCAGCGTGCCTTCAGGTGCTATCAGGTAATCAAGCTTATAAGCTGTATTCAATAGCAGGTAAGAAATCCCGCCAGAGAATGCATCCTCATTCAGCTCGTTAATTCTTTTAATAGTATTATCAAGCCATGCTTTATAGAAATTATATTTTATCTCTTTTTCGGTATCGGGCAATTGCTCAACATGTGAGTTGCCTATTGAGCGCAGCATTGCAAAATCATCCGTCAAAACATCATCCTGTTTATCTGCCCTGGTTGCAAGCTCTTTCCATGCATAATAAAGCTTTCTCGGCGGTGCTGCGGGTATTGTTGAATCAAACTTAATACATATCCTGTTTTCCTTTAAAGCATACCGGCTGTAGAAAAGTGAATAGTTCATTTCCATAAGCCTGCGCATGAAGGCAACTGAAAGCTTATCGTATTCCGCTATGTCAGCTTCGCAAACAACCCTGCCGTTATCAATTGTACCGTATACAAATTTTGATCCCTGCAAAAGCTCGAATGTAATCTTATCGCCGTCCTTCTTGAAATTCACATTGCCAAGATCGTCATCCCTTAAATAATTAAAAAATGCCTCGTAGCTTTCTGTATATTTCTTCTCCAGAAAAAGGCGCTCTGATGTATTCCACGCTTCAATTTTTGGTTTATCCTTAAAACTGTCTGAAAATCTTCCGAATGTTATCATTTCTTTAAAATCCCCCTTGAAAAGGGGGAGTATTATTTTCAAATATTATTATAATTTCAATTTATCAGTGCACTAGCCCCACTCAAAAATTATAGACGGGGATTTGTTTCTTTAGTTTAATCCTTATTAAACTATCCTGCAAAATACCCTTTATCAAAATTTTATTCAAAGTAAAAAGTAAGCTAAATCAGGGAAAAATTTCACCAATTGTTTCTTTTCACTTATCCTATATACAGTTCAGTTAACAATGCATTCCTCATTTCCTTTTACTTGAAGTGATATTCAAATAACTTTGTTCCTCGAATGAAAATTTATTACTCAGATAATTACACTGTTCCGCTTCCTGTAGGACACCGCTTCCCTATGGAAAAATACCGCATGCTGCGCGAAAAGCTAATAGCTGATTCTATATTATCACCGGGTGAACTGTATGAACCAGAGCTGCCCTCACGTGAAATAATCACACTTGCTCACTCACCCCAATATTATGATGCATTTTCAAACGGTACGGTTGACCCCAAAATTATACGCCGCATCGGTCTGCCATGGAGCAATGAGCTTTTTCTGCGCTCGCTTGCTTCCGTTGGAGGAGCAATGGGTTCTGCTATTAGCGCGCTTGAGTGCGGCATCGGCGGTAACCTTGCAGGCGGCACTCACCACGCATTCCGCGATTATGGCGAAGGTTTCTGCGTATTCAACGATTTTGCTGTAGTAATACTCCATTTAATTAAATCAGGAATGATCCACCGTGCAACAATTATTGATCTTGATGTTCATCAGGGAAACGGCAATTCCTCTATATTAGGATATAACCCCGATGTTTATATTTTCAGCATGCATGGCGCTAAAAACTATCCGTTCACAAAAGTTGCATCTACAGTAGATATCGAATTAAATGACGGGACAGGTGATGATGAATATTTAACCTTACTTAAGAAAAATTTACCTGCTATTTTTGAATGGAAGCCCGATATTGTTCTCTACCAGGCAGGGGTTGATCCCCTTTTAGAAGATTCGCTCGGAAGGCTTTCATTAACACCGGGCGGTTTAATGGAGCGCGACAGGCTTGTACTGAGCGAATGCAAAAAGCGTGGAGTACCGGTATCTCTTGGACTCGGTGGCGGATACTCTAAACCCATCACACACACAGTTGATGCATACGCCGGGACATATAGGGTGGTTAAGTCTTTATTCTGACGTACGAAGTGAGGTAGGGGCACCCTCTGGGTCATCTCATTCGGAAACAATAAAATCCAATTCAACTAATTAAAAGAGCCTTTGCGCTCTCTAGACTTTCGCTTTTTGAAAGTTTGCGGTAAAAAATGACAAAGAAAAAACAAATACAATCAACACGTTTTGGAGTATATGCTGTACTAATGTATAAGGATAAGTATATCCTCATACAAAAAGGCAAAGGACCCTTCAAAGGCAGGTGGGATCTTCCCGGCGGGAAAATAGATTTCGGCGAAATTCCTGAGCAGACCCTGAAGCGTGAGATCAGTGAAGAAACCGGACTGAAGCTTAAATCATACAAGCTCGTTTCAGTGGAGGCATATACTCATGAAACAAAGAAGGAAGAGTTCCATCATACTGGTGTGATATTCCATGCCGTAGCCAAAGATATCGATAAATTAAAACGCGAACCAGATGGCAACGATTCGTTCGGGGCTGAAATATTTTCCGAAAAGGAAGTTAAAAAGCTTAAGCTAACCCCCCTTGCAAAAATTGCATTGAAGAAAATATAATGGCTAAAGCAAAAAAAATACCCGGACTCAATCCCAATCAGCCGCTTGATGAATGCCTCCTCAAGATACTCCGAACACGCTTTGAAGAAATGACAGCTCACGAGCAGGGTACAATTGACGGCAGCGATATCGAAGCTCTGCATGATATGCGTGTTGCATCCAGACGGGTGCAGGCAGTTTTTAAAATGTTCCGCGGAATATTCCCCAAAAAGAAATTTAAAGCTGAATATAATGAGCTTCGCATGCTTATACGCTCACTGGGCGAAGTCCGCGATTATGATGTATTCATTGATAAAACTGAAAAGCTGAAAGCTGATTCACATGAAAGGGATACTCGCGCTATGGATCTGCTTATTATCCGCAAAAAAGCAGAGCGAGAACAGAAACGGAAATTGCTGATACAGCATATTAACTCACTCAACAAAGCAGGATACAAAGAACACTTTAATAATTTCATCACTGAAAATCTTTCGTAATTATTTATTGCTCCCTTCTTTTCAAGAAAACACGTTGTGTTTTCGCAGTCCCGCTTTAGCAGGACTTAAGGAGGGGAAGTCACGCCGGAGGCGTGACGGGGTGGTGAAGGTGGTTGAACGAAATCCAAATATTCACAAAAATTGTTGCAAATTCTCATTTGAAGAAAATATA
>CAZOAP010000269.1:0-4656 GCA_964577645.1 uncultured Ignavibacteriales bacterium | reverse complement strand
TTTGATTTTAACAGGCAGCCAAATGGTAATTTTACTTATTTTAATAGAGAGGGCGGTAAATATTATGAGCTGGATACATTATATAATCTAACCGATAGCTTTTATACTGGTAATGGTTATTTCACAGACCTGCATGAATTAAGGGTTCTGCCAAATCGTCATGCATTACTGATGAGTTATGATAAACAGCCGGTTGATATGAGCTTACTTATAGCTGGTGGAAATCCCAATGCGCAGGTAACAGGAGTAATTTTACAGGAAATTGATGAAAACAAAAATGTTGTATTCCAGTGGAGAAGCTGGGATCATATACCGATAACTGACGCTACCCACGAAAATCTGCTTGCACCTGAAATTGATTATATACACAGTAATGCTATAGAAATGGATAATGACGGTAATATATTGCTGTCATCAAGACATTTGGATGAAATAACAAAGATCAACAGATCCAATGGAAATACAATATGGCGACTTGGCGGCAAAAAAAATGAATTCACTTTTACCAATGATCCTCAGAAATTTTCTTACCAACATGGGATCAGAAGACTGCCGAACGGGCATATCATTATGTTTGATAACGGAAATTTTCATTCACCCCAGGTTTCAAGGGCTGCGGAATATATTCTTGATGAAACAAATAAGCAGGCAACATTATTCTGGGAGTACAGGAATACACCTTCGATATACGGGTATGCAATGGGTTTTGCGCAAAGGCTGGAAAATGGAAATACACTGATCAGCTGGGGTGCTACCAACCCGACTTTAACAGAAATTAAACCGGATGGAAGTAAAGCATTGCAGATTACTTTTAATACGGGAATATTTTCCTACCGGGCTTTTAAATATGACTTGTCAAATGGCCTTACCGGTATTCAGCCGGTTAATAATCAGATTCCGGCGGGATACAGCTTATCTCAAAATTACCCCAATCCGTTTAACCCTTCAACAACAATTAAATTCCAGCTTCCAAAGGAAGGCTATACCAAGCTGGAAATATTTGATGAATTGGGAAGATCTGTAAAAACAATTGTTGCACAGAACCTTCATCCCGGCAATTATGAGATTTCATTTAGTTCAGAAAATTATTCCAGCGGAATATACTATTACAGATTAAGCTCAAATGATTTTTCAGATTCCAGAAAAATGTTGTTGATAAAATAAAAATAGTTTTAAATTAGAAATCCGTTGAGGATCCTCCTGATCTTGTTTTATAGATTGTTTCAAATACAGTAATTTAGGATAAAATCTGTATTAATTGAATGAAAACCCCGCATTACCAGCGGGGTTTTTTCTTTATTCTATGCTAGTAATTGTATCTTATTTTGGTATAGTAAAATTTTTACTTTTAAGATAAATTTGCATTAATGACTTATCTAAGACGCCTTGTACCATATCTGAAAAGGTACAGAAAAACGCTGATAATCGGGTTAATTGTAATTACATTAAGTGCTGTTTTCACCAATTTGATCCCTTTTGTAATATCCAAGGCTATTGACCAGATAAAGAACCATAGTGACGGTATGGCTTTATATAAATATGCGCTTATGACTGTTGGTTTTGCTATAATGAGCGGTATCTTTTTGTATGCTACACGCCAGACTATTATTATTGTATCCCGTGAAATTGAAAACGACCTGAGAAATGATTTCCTTGAACAAATTATAGTACAGGACCAGCAGTACTTCCACTTTCACCCGACAGGTGAAGTAATGGCACTTGCAACCAATGATATATCTGCTGTCAGGAATTTCCTGGGACCGGGTATTATGTATACTTTTGAAACCCTGATTAATTTTACAATGGCAATATCTTTAATGTTCTCATTTAATGCAGAGCTCACCCTGATCGCTATAGTTCCGATACCATTGATTTCATATGTGGTATACAGGATAGGTAAGAGCATAAACTACAAATTCGAACAGGTTCAGGACCAGTTTTCGCAGCTGACAACAAGGGCACAGGAAAATCTTTCAGGAATAAAAGTTGTAAAGGCATATGTCAGGGAAGATTCAGAAACTGAAGGTTTTAAAAAAATGTCCATTGCCTATATGAACAAGAATCTTGAGCTTGCAAAAGTTCAGTCGTTTTCATATCCCATTATGTTCCTTCTAACAGGTTTTTCTATAATTATAGTTCTTTATGCCGGGGGTAATAAGATAATTAATGGCGAGCTTACAATAGGTGAACTGACTGCTTTTATTATATATCTTGGTTTGTTAACATGGCCGATCATTTCTCTTGGATGGATCATTAACCTTACCCAGCGCGCTGAGGCTTCCATGAAAAGGCTTGCTGAAGTTTTTGACAGCATTCCTAAAATTGATGACCCAAAAGCATGCAGGCAAGAAGCAGGTCAAAGTGAAATTCAGTATAGTATTCAAAAGGGAGATATTGAATTCAAAAATATTAATTTCCGTTACCATGAAAACTTTCCTTATGTACTGAAAAATATAAATGTAAAGCTGAATGCAGGTGAAACTGTTGGTATATTGGGTCATACAGGTTCCGGTAAAACTACATTTGTTAACCTTATATCACGTTTATTTGATGTTGAAGAAGGAGAAATACTTGTTGACGGAAGAAATATCAAGGATTATAAACTAAATGACCTGCGTACTTCGATTGGTTATGTACCTCAGGAAACATTCCTGTTTTCTGATTCTATTGAAAATAATATTGCATATGCAGAAAACAGCTTTGATAAGGATAAGGTCATCCAGGCTGCAAAGATCTCTCAAATTTATAAAGATGTTGATAAATTCCCTAAGCGGTTTGATACGCTGCTTGGTGAGCGCGGTATAAATCTCTCAGGAGGACAGAAACAAAGGACCTCAATTGCGCGTGCGATACTTGCTGACCCTAAAATTATGATACTGGATGATGCATTTTCAGCTGTTGATACATATACAGAAGAAGAGATATTGAACGGGTTAAAAGAAGTAATGAACGGCAGAACAACTATACTTATAAGCCACAGGGTCTCAACTCTAAAAAACTCTGACAGAATAATTGTATTAAAAGATGGTACGATTGCTGAAGAAGGTACACATGAATCACTGCTGCAAAAACATGGTATATATGCGGATATATACCTTAAACAGCTTTTAGAAGAAGAATTAAAAGATCTGTAAAATTTATTAATGGCAGAAGAAAAGAAAATAGAAACAGCCGAGCCTGATGAAAATCAGCAGGAAGAAGTATTAGGCAAAGCATACGATGCCCGCCTTATGAAAAGGCTTATAAGGTATTTAAAACCTTATATGAAATGGGTTATTATTGCTATTATTCTGACTGTCGGTGTAGCCCTGCTAAGTACTATAAGACCATACCTCACAAAAATAGCAATTGATAACTACATTGTTAATAAAGATAGCGTTGGTTTAAGGAATATTATACTTATTTTGCTTGGAACCCTTATATTCCAGGGATTGCTGCAATACAGCATGACTTATCTGACACAATGGATTGGCCAGAAAACGATTTTTGATCTGAGAATGGAGCTGTTTGAGCATATTCAAAAACTTTCTATGGGATTTTTTGATAAAAATCCAGTTGGAAGGCTTGTTACAAGGCTTACAAACGATATTGAAGTTCTGAACGAAATGTTTTCTTCAGGGATTGTAATGGTCTTTGCTGATATTTTCATAATTGGCGGAATTTTGTTCTTCATGTTCAGTCTAAGCTGGCAGCTTACACTTATTGCACTTTCTGTAGTAATACCGCTAATTTACGCAACAGTTGTTTTCAGAAAGAAAGTACGGACTGCATTCCGTGATGTCAGGTTTTACCTTGCAAAAATGAATGCATTCCTGCAGGAACATATCAGCGGTATTATGATAGTAAAGATATTAAAAAAAAAAAAACGTACGATGGATGATTTCAAGAAAATAAATTATGACCATACAAAGGCAAACAAAAAATCCGTTTATTACTATTCCATCTTTTTCCCTGTTGTTGAGCTTATCGGGGCAATATCCGGGGCTTTAATAATATGGTATGGAGGTGGTAAGGCTGTACAGGGTGCACTTACAATAGGTATACTAATATCATTTATACAGTATTCTGAAATGTTCTTCAGGCCTATAAGGGACCTATCTGAAAAGTATAATATCATGCAGACTGCAATGGCTTCCTCTGAAAGGATATTCAAGCTGCTTGACAGGAAAGCTGTAATAGCTGATCCTGTTAAACCGCTTGAGCTGGGAGAATGTAAAGGAATTATCGAATTCAAAGATGTGTGGTTTGCTTATATTAAGGATGACTATGTATTGAAAAATATTTCTTTTAAAATTAACCAGGGTGAAAAAGTTGCATTTGTAGGTGCTACCGGAGCAGGAAAATCATCTATAATGAATCTTTTATGCAGGTTCTACGATACCCAAAAAGGTGAAATCACAGTTGACGGACTGAATATCAAAGATATCAAACAGCATGATCTCAGGAAAAATATTGGGCTGGTAGTACAGGATATCTTTCTCTTTTCTGATTCTATTGCAAATAATATCAGCCTTAATAACTCATTGATCCCTGAGAGCAGGATCAAAGAAGCTGCTTCAATTATCGGGATAGATAACTTTATCGGTAAACTGCCATTACAGTATGGTCAGAATGTCAAAGAAAGAGGTGTCACACTTTCGCAGGGTGAAAGGCAGC
>CAZOAP010000268.1:0-4678 GCA_964577645.1 uncultured Ignavibacteriales bacterium | reverse complement strand
TTAAAAACTTTGCAGGATAATACAGAACAGTTTTCAGGGTTGCAGGAACAATACGTTTTCAGGCCGCTGCCAAAAAAGAAAAAAAGATTTGGTGTTTGGGTAAATATTGTTCTTTTCATATTAACATGCTGTACAACTGTAATGGCAGGTGTTTTCTGGCTTGGTAAAGATCCCTACGAGGTCAGCAATCTGCCATTAGGTATTACATATGCTTTCCTGATAATACTGTTCCTCACTTTCCATGAATTCGGGCATTATTTCGCTGCTAAATACCATAAAATTGATGTAACTCTTCCATTCTATATCCCGATGCCCGGTCTGCTGAATCCTTTTGGTACTATGGGTGCTGTAATTAAAATACGCGACCCTATCAAAACAAAAAAAGCATTGTTTGATATCGGTATTGCGGGTCCGATTGCCGGATTTGTAATAGCTATTGGTTGTGTTGTGTACGGACTGCTTACTCTGCCTTCAGTTAATTATTTATATTCTATTCATCCCGAATATGCCGTTAACGGCATACCACCGGTATCAGGCTTAACATTTGCCAATACTTTGATCTATGTAGTGCTGAAGAACATTCTTCCGCTGCCCCATGATGCATTTATCCCGCCTATGAATGAAATATATCATTATCCTTTTCTGTGTGCGGGATGGTTTGGTCTTTTTGTAACATCACTTAACTTAATGCCAATCGGGCAGCTTGATGGCGGGCACATAACATATGCACTGCTTGGTAATAAGCATAAAATTGTGGCAAGGTTTTTCTTTGGATTGTTAATTGTTATGTCAGTTATCGGAATCCTGAATTATGCAGAGCTTACAAATCTTCAGGAGCTTGGCTCACCCATGTGGGCAATATGGGTTGTACTGTTATTCTTTCTTGTAAAAATAGACCATCCGCCTTTCTATGACCCGCAGCAATTGGGTATAGGCAGAAAATTACTTGGAGTATTCGCATTTTTTATGTTCATATGCTCTTTTACTCCTGCACCGGTTAAAGATTTTTAGTTAATATTATTTTGAAAGGGATTCTATAAGCTTCATATTATCTGAATTCAAAAACCACTCAAACTTTCCCTTATCAGATGCCGGGTCATATTTTATCTTGCATACACTTGAATTCTTGAAATTCAGCTGCAGATCCTTTACAGGGTTATCCCTTATAAGGTTCATTGTAAATGAATTTACATCCGGTGCATGACCGAATATTGCAATACTTTTATTGTGTGAGTGTCTTTTTATGAATTGCATAAACCGGCTGAAGGAGCTTCCGCCGATTAGCTCTATTGCGGTTTTTATCTCACTATCGTATTTGAGAACTGATGCAAAAACTTCTGCTGTCTGAACTGCTCTTACCAGCGGACTTGAAAACACTGCATCAAAACTTATCTTCATATCCTTCATTCTTTGTGCCACTATTTTACAGTGATTCCTGCCGTGAATAGTTAAATACCTGAAGCTTTCTTCAACTATCTCGTTATCAAGATCCGCAGCGATACCATGCCTTACAATGTATATATCCATCATAACAATATCTTCCCTTCGGCAAAATTGCTGTGGTCAACAGCCGTGATCTCAAAATCTGTTATGATATTTTCCAGAGCGGTATTTGCTGCGGTACGAACCTTAATGTAGTTATTGGTAAAGCCGTATATATAATCGTCTTCTTTAACTGATTCAAACAATACACTTTGTTTTTTTCCTGTATTCTGTTTGTAAAACTCCATTCGTTTTTTTGCAGAAAGCTCTCTTAATATTGCGCTTCTTTCTTTCCTGATGTTCATCTCTACTCTTCCGGGCAGTGTAACAGCATGTGTATTCCTGCGCTCTGAATAAGTAAAAACATGCAGGTAGCTTACTTCCAGGCTTGTCAAAAAATCCAGTGTGTTTTTGAATCTCTCATCAGTTTCCCCAGGGAAACCAATTATCACATCAACACCAATACCAAGCCCCGGTAAACTGCTGTTGAGCTTTGATATCAGGTTTTCATAGTAATCCCTGTTATATCTTCTTCTCATCAGTTTAAGTGTTTCCGGGTCAGCGCTTTGCAGCGGAATGTGGAAATGCCTGCATAAGCTTTTTGAACCGGCTGCAAATTGGATGACCTCATCTGTTAAAAGGTTTGGTTCAATTGAGCTTATCCTTATTCTCGGGATATTAAGCTTTTCAAGCTCAGTGAGAACATCAATGAATTTCCTGGTAATTCCCGCAGTATCAGTAAAAGTATAATCCCCGGTGTTAACACCTGTTAAAACTATTTCCTTATAGCCTGAATCTATAAGCTTTTTTGCATTATCAATTACACTGTTTAATTCCTGGCTTCGTGATTTTCCCCTTGCAAGCGGTATTGTGCAGAATGAACAGTTATAATCACATCCGTCCTGGATTTTCAGGAATGCACGTGTACGGGATTCAACATCACTTGAATAAGCATAATCAAAGTTTGAAACTTCATCTATTGGTGAAGTAAATACACATGACAGATCCTTTTTTTCAAAACCGTTCACGTAATCAAACAGCTTAAACTTTTCATTCGCGCCAAGAACAAGATCAACACCGTGTATCCCGGCAATTTCATTCGGCTGAAGCTGGGCATAACACCCGGTCACTATTATATATGTATCTGGATTCTTATTTAACACACTTCTTATTATCTGGCGGCATTCCTTATCAGCATTATCGGTAACTGAGCAAGTATTAAGCACAAAAATATCCGAGCTTTCACCGTATTCCCTGATGTTAAATCCGTTGTTGTGGAATTTACCGGCAAGCGTTGAAGTTTCTGAGTAATTCAGCTTGCATCCCAATGTATGTAATGTTACAGTTTTTGGCATTCTACAAATTTACTAACAAATAGAGATATATTTAATGGAATTTTATTTACAGGGTTAACCTTTTATAGGTATATGAAACTAAAGTATCAGTTTTAGCACTGAAATTAGGGAAAAGAATCGATAAAATTAAGAATGAAAAGTATAATACCTGTCATAATATTATTTTTTTTACTGTTTACAAATATATTTTCAGCTGAGATAAAAACCTTCTCTCCTGATGGAAATGTTGAAATATCATTTAATATTTCTTCTAACGGTGAGCCGCTGTACAGTATAAGTTATAAAGGAACCCGTTTTCTTGACTGGTCAAAACTGGGATTGAATTTTAAAAATACAGGATTGCTTAATTCAGATCTTATCGTTATCTCACAGGAAAGAAAAACCATTGATGAAACATACAGGATATATTCAGGAAAATCACGTTACTCACGTAATTACTGCAACGAAATAAAAATTTCGCTCCGGGAAAAAGGCACGAAGGCAAGGATACTGGATATTTATTTAAGGGCTTATAACGATGGCGCAGCTCTCAGGTACGGGATTCCGCAGCAGCCTAATGTAAGCTCGTTTGTAATATCAGATGAAGAAACATATTTTAATTTTTCAGGTGACTATGAATGCTGGGCAATGAAAAAAAATATTTTTAATCACAGCTATGAAGGTGAATACAGGCATTATAATTTAAGTACGTTAAATAATTTACCGGGTGACTCAACCAGTTATTTTAAATATGTTACTTTACCTTTAACTATGAAGATAAGCAGCAGCCTTTATGTTTTGCTTTCGGAAGCTAACATTACCGATTATCCCGGAACTCACTTAACGCAGTTAGATGCAAATACTTTAAAAGGTGTTCTGGCCCGTGATACATTATATAATGATGTTTCTGTCACAGGAAATACCCCTGCTGTCAGTCCATGGAGGCTTTTCATTATCGGGAGTGAACCCGGGCGGCTGATAGAATCAAACCTGGTTATGAACCTGAACGAACCCAGTAAAATTGCAGATGCTGATGACTGGATAAAACCGGGAAAAACTACATGGAGCTGGTGGGCTGAAGACAGGGGATTTGATCCCTCATTTGGTTACCAGATCCTTTCAACAAAAACTGTAAAATATTACATAGATTTTGCATCAGCAAATAATTTTCAATATGTCACTCTTGATGGTGGCTGGTACGGGTGGTTTGATGCTTCAAAGCTGAATGAACAGCATGACCTGACACGATCACTCCCGGAGCTTGACCTGCCCGGTGTAGTCAGTTATGCTGCATCCAAAGGTATCGGAATATTTCTCTGGGTTGTATGGAACGATCTTGATAAGCAATTGTTAACTGCACTTGATTATTACAGCTCACTGGGCATTAAAGGAATTAAAATGGATTTTATGGAGCGAGATGACCAGTATATGACCGGTTTCTACAGAAGAGTTGCTGAAGAGTGTGCCAAAAGAAAAATTTTAATAAATTTTCACGGGGCATATAAACCGGATGGCCTAAGCAGGACGTATCCCAATATTCTTACCTATGAAGCTGTATTAGGAAATGAAAATGCAAAGTGGATAACAGGTTATCCAAATCCAAAACATAATGTAACGCTGCCTTTTACCAGAATGGTTGCCGGACCAATGGATTATACACCTGGAAGCATGACTAACTCAACCGAAGCCGGGTTTACAGGTCAGTGGAAAAACCCGATGACTAAAGGTACACGGGCACAACAGCTGGCTATGACTGTAGTATATGAAAGCGGGTTATTAACATTGTGTGAATCGCCTAAGATCTATGAAAAATTGCCGGAATTCGATTTTCTAAAAGTTGTTCCCGCTGATTGGGATTCCAC
>CAZOAP010000267.1:1946-4721 GCA_964577645.1 uncultured Ignavibacteriales bacterium | reverse complement strand
GGAAATCAAGCGATGTCTGTTCTGCAACTTCCGTCAACGGACTGCCTGCAAGCGGAGTTACAGAATGATCAGTTATGCAGCCGGTAGCATTGTTATACAGGCTGAATACGTGAACATCATTGCTTCCTGCACCAAATGACGTTGTATTTCCGCCAAGCAGAATGCCGCCATCTGTTTTGAATGATAAAGATGTTGCACCATCATTACTTACACCGCCGAATAATTTTGCATAATTGAATGCACCATCGCCGAATAATTTTATAACCGTCATATCCTGCAGATTGGTAATATCGTTCTGAATATTACCCGCAAGCAAAAATCCGCCATCGGGTGTCTGCAGAACTTTTTTAAAATCAGATGGACCGCCTGCATTTCCGTCAAAGGTCCTTGACCAGTAAACAAAACCATCCTGGTTATCTATATTGAATACATAAGCATCATCATCAACCAGCCCGAAAGAGCTTGTTGAGCCGCACATAATATACCCGTTTGAAACTGCCTGCATATCTTTAATATTATCAAATCCAGTGCCGCCGTATGTTTTGGACCATCTTAAAACTCCATCACCGAACAATTTAAGTATATATGCATCACCTGCTGTGCCAAAGCTGAAAGTATAACCGCCGATTATATAACCGCCTTCGGGGGTCTGCCTTACTGAATTGCCGAAATCATTTGCTGCGCCGCCGTAACATCTTGCCCACATAATAGAGCCGCTTTGGTCAAGCTTAATTGCATAAATATCATAACCGCCCAGGTTAAAAGAATTTGTATAGCCGGTAATGATATAACCTCCGTCTGAAGTCTGTGTAACGCAGTTGGAATAATCTTCGTTCCAGAACCTGTAATACTTGCTCCACTCTATAGTACCTGACTGGTTAATTTTTATCGTGAACGGGTCAAATGATCCGCTGAAAGATGATGTGGTACCGGAGATTATGAAATTACCATCACTTGTTTTTTCTATAGATGTTGCCTGATCATTGCCTGAGCCGCCGTAAAGGTTTGACCATACAATATTTCCGCTGCCATCAAGCTTGGTTATGAATATATCATTATCACCAAAGCTGCCGCCAATTGTATAACCGCACATTATGAGTCCGCCATCGGGGGTCTGCCTGACACCGGTAACGAGATCAGAAAGCGATGTGCCGTATGTCTTTGAAAATATTTTAGTTGTATCTATAATTACAGGTGGATCAATAGTTGTAACAATATCCTCGCCCTGTTTACAGGCTGAGATGAAAATTACTGTTATAAATGCTGAATAAATAAGATATCGGAAGAAAGTATTTTTTAACATTAAAAATAATTTTTTTGTGAAATTGTTTGTTAGTAATATTACCTGTTTTATACAACGGTTACCTATATCAGCTGCAGAAAATACTGCAGAATAACGGTAGAAGACCAGTACAAAAACGCAATAAATGAAACTATGATCGAAAATATCACTAAAAGACTGCTTAGAATGAATACCGTGAAAGCGGTGTAATAGAAAATCCTGAAAAACCTTTCCATAAACACTATAAATTTTGATAAAAATATGAATAATATTAGGATATTGCAAGGCTTAACCCTTAAAATTGAAACGATTAATGGCTTACAAACGTTAAAGAAACAGAAACTAAAAAAAATCGTAACTATATATTTATTTAAAGTTAAGTATAATTAAATGGAGCTAAATTATTGGATTACTTGATTTTTAACTTGCTTTTTAATTATATTTGTAACATTAGGAGCCGAGGAGACTATATTTAAAACAAGTTACGGTATTCCAGCAGAGGTTATATTAATAAACTAATAGTCCGGAAGGACGGGAGGGCAAATATGAAGCCGACAGTTAAGTCAAAGACCGATAATCCATTAAGCGAGCTGATTGACGATGAGACATACAATAATTTAAAGAAATACAAATTATTAGATGAGAAAGCAATTCGCGACTACAAGATACGCCAGATGTACAAGGATATGAGAAGAGAAATGAGTGCAGGTGAAGCAATTGATAAGATACAGGAAATGTTCCCCTATCTTCAGTTTGATACAATCAGAAAGATCGTTTACCAGGTTTCAAAAAAGTAAATTTCTGAAATAAAGTCACCCCTTTGGGTAATAATCAGGCATATATGGCTGCAACAGGGAAAATTAATTGAAAAAACCCGGAAACAAACCCGCATCAAAAAACTCTTCGAAAAGAAATAATCCATTTGAAATATCCGTTAACCAGGACTTAGTTAAAGTCCTGGTTGACTTTATCAAACAGGAAACCGAAAGGTTTGGACTGAAGAAAGTTGTATTGGGCTTAAGCGGCGGAATTGATTCCGCTGTTGCCGCTTACCTTGCAGTCAGGGCTTTAGGTCCAAAAAACGTGCTTGCAGTTATGATGCCTTATAAAACATCAAGCGCATCAAGTGTTAGTGACGCACTTTCCGTTATAAAAGACCTGAAGATGAAAAGTATGCTTATAAATCTGACAGGCGCTGTTGATGCACTGGCAGAAAATGATACAGATATACTGAAGAATAAAGTGCGCTTTGGTAATATTATGGCAAGGATGAGAATGATATGCCTGTATGACCAGTCAAATGAAAAAAAAGCGTTAGTGCTTGGCACGGGTAATAAAACCGAAATACTTTTGGGATATTCAACGCTGTATGGTGATTCCGCCAGTGCGATAAATCCATTGGGTGACCTTTACAAAACGCAGGTTTGGCAATTGGCTGAGCTTCTCAAATGTCCGAAACAGATCATTAAGAAAAAGCCATCGGCAGACCTGTG
>CAZOAP010000267.1:0-1936 GCA_964577645.1 uncultured Ignavibacteriales bacterium | reverse complement strand
ACAGATGAAGGCGAGCTTGGCTTTACATACCGCGAAGCTGATGAGCTATTGTATTACATGATAGACCAGAGATACAATGATGAGGAGTTAACAGATATTGGATTTAAACCGGATTTCATAAAGACAATTCGAGCAAAGATAAGGTTCAACCAGTTCAAACGTGTACCGCCGGTAATTGCAAAGGTCAGCAACAGGACTATTAATGTAGATTTCAGGTATAATCGTGATTGGGGAAGCTGAATCAATTAGTAATTAGGAATTACGAATTAAGAATTAAAAGCAGGCGCAATTAAAGCGTCTTTTTTATGTCAAAAAATCAAAAACAAAGATAGCCACAAAGACTCAAAGACACAAAGACAAACAAACACAAAGAAAAGTATTAATTTTTCGACTCCTCATATCTGTGTTGTCATTCCCGCGAAGGCGGGAATCCAGACTTTAAACCTGAAAGATGCTTAATGTATGATATTCAAACATCTTCAACAAAACATAAGACTTCAAAAGTCTTTCATTATCACAAGAATCATAATTTTTTTTAACATCACTTATAAAGGAATCATAAAGACTTTTGAAGTCTTATGATCAGTCCTCAAGTAAAAACTTCTTCACTTCATCAAACACCTGCCCTGGGTCTTCATCAAACATTTCGTGTCCGCAGCCATTAAGTACAACCAGCTTGGAACTTGTTAATGCAGAATGGATCTTTTGTGCAAGCTCGATAGGCAAAATTGAATCACTGCCGCCTGATTTTAGGATAAGAGTCCTAATATTTAATTCAGCGAGTTCATTTAAGAAAAATTTCTTTTCGCTGTCGTTAACAATACCATTCACAAAATCTTCGCTTATACCAGGGAAATTATTCAATACATTTTTTGCCCATTCATCATTAAAATTAGGGTAACCGGGGGGATAGTCACCCAGCACTAAACCTTTAATCATAGCCGGATTATTAACAGCATAACCGCTTGAAATACCGGCCCCTACAGAATGCCCGAAAATCACAAACTCATTTAATCCTTCAGCCTGAACAACAGCTTCGATATCAGAGATCTGCTCATTTAAAGTATAACCCGAAACCGGCTTAGAACTCTCTCCCCTGCCGCGTATACTCACCACAATAGTTTTGGCATGAGTATGTTTTGCAATATTTTGAATATTATCACCAGCACCATTAACCGCACCTGGTATAATAACCACAGGAATACTGCTCATTTCATGATTCATTGAGTAATATTCAATTGATAATCCGTTATTGTTACAAAATTTTTGCTGCATGGTGTAAAGATAGTGAGAAATTAGAAATTAATCAGTAATAGAATAATGATGATGGTGGATATTACAGTATATTCCAGAACATTTTTAATATAATAATACAATATAAGGAAGTGAGAATGCAGAGTATAAAATAATTCGTCGTTGGTGAAAACACTGCTTATGCAGTCGTTGCCAACGACGGCATGAAAAATTTTTATTGCGAGAGTAAGTACAAGAGGTGCAGGAAGTTTTCCCTAAAATAATCTATTGAATACTATCTTAGTTCAAACTCTTCCCCTCTCCGGATTTAGAGAGGGGTAAGAATTTTGCGCCGCTGAACGCTCAGCTAAGCGCCCTCACGCGTGTAGAGGTTGGTTTTAAATGGGTGGCAAAAACAGTAATAAACCCGTTATAAAAATTATGCCTTATAAAGCAGGTTATCGGTATCATAAAAAATATTAATCTTCTATCTCTGTTATATTGACAAGAATGCCGTCATCATTATATTCACACAAATACCTGATACCTGCTATTACTTCGATCTTGAAATAATTTGACGCTGCTGAAGTTTCAGCGTTGGTATCTAAATTTCCGAATACAAACGCTGATGCAATTAATGATACGTAAAAAAATTTCTTAAGCATTTTAGCCTCCGTTAATTAATTTTTTTAGTTTACCCTTT
>CAZOAP010000266.1:0-4723 GCA_964577645.1 uncultured Ignavibacteriales bacterium | reverse complement strand
TGAACCATGTGGTTTTAAAAGCTTTATGTTCTTTTTACCTATAGCTTTTAAAATTATGTGAGGATAATTTTGAGTGTTGTTATTTCGGAATGTATCAGTATAAAAACAATAATCTAGGGCTACTTTTGGAGTGTTGTCTTGGTTATATAATGTGGTTTGTCTAAATAAAGCATTGTCAAAAAGTAAATCCCAATTCAAATTGATGAATGAAAAATTATCCATGTCAATATTTGATGGAGCTAATCTCGACTTAATAATATTTTTACTTAACAAATTATAAAAAGTTGTATCAACACCATACAATATTGCATCAAACATGTAAGCTATACAGAGATTTAGTTGTCTCCTTTTTATAGCCAATTTATCATCGGACAAGTTATATATGTTTTGATGTTTATTAATTGCTTTATCTAGAATTGTAAAAATGTCTTCAAGTTCTAAATCACCTATTTTATTTGTAGTACAATGAAAAAGTTCACAAATAAAGTCTAATAATTCATTTCTTGCAGATTCAAATTGAGGCCAAATTCTTTTCAACTTGTCAGATTCTTTTGAATATACAAATTCTTTTGTAAGATTAATAACCTTATATAAAATTTGAGCTTGCGAGGGAGCTGTTGGTTGTGAAAAACCAGCACCTAATACGAATAATGTTTTTTTATTAGGCATAAATTAATAATAATTTTAGAAAAGATTTAATTATTCGAACTGTTTTAACACCTGGTGTTGTTAGTCTTACTAAAAACACCTTTACCGATTTCCTTTCGCTCTATTATGAGTTTTACATAACATCTGACAGTTTTTGAGATCTGTTGTACCGCCTTTGCTCCACGCTGAAACGTGATCTGCATCCATTTCATTTATATTCCATATTTTAGACTTGTTAGCATCATGACCTACAGCACATAACGGACAATTTGATTTGCCATTTAACTTAGCTGCTTTTGTTTGTCTTGCATAAACTGTTCTTTTTGTCGCTTCATCAAAAATTCGAATATCAAGTAATTTTTTGTCCTTTGAACCACCTAGAATGTATTCAAAGATCCCTTTCCGTGATTTAATATATGGATCAGCATAAAGTATCTTTACTTCCTCAGAAACATTTTGTGGACTATAACGTTTATTATGATATTGAATATACAAACGGCCCCATTCAAGACCTTTCATTTCATCTTCTACATCAATAAAGACACTTGAAACCCAATCAATTACACTATTAAAATAATTTTTTAATTCATTAATATTCTTGGAATATCTATGTTTACTCATGTAGTCACCAATATTGCCTTCACTAACCCAGTCAAGTGCACAATTTAAAAAGTCCTGTCGGTTGGCACTACCCCTTATATAGGCACTCCATTTTTGAATGTTTGCATTTTGGCTATTACTGAACTCTTCCTTGCCTAGGGTTACGAATGGACCTGAATATACTGCGTTAAGCAATTCCTGATCATTTAAGGGAACACCTGCAATATTGATAGTGCGAAACCATTCTTTAATTTCGCTTTCTGTCCCTTCGCATTCATAAATAAGAAGTTTTGTTTCCAATATCTTTTTTTGCTTATTTGATGCTATACCATCAAAATATTGTTCCATTCCATTTTCATCTTTGATAGCAAACTTATTTGTCTTAAAACGTCCAAAACTAGTTATTCGCTGTTGTCCGTCTAAAACTTCCAGATTATTCTCATTAACTTTATTAAAATAAATTAAACCTATTGGATATCCTTTAAGTATTGATTCAATGACTGCAACTTCTTTTTTTCCGCCATCGGAAGAATAGATGTAATTACGCTGATACTCCGGTTGAATAGTTAATGTACCCGATAAACCAAACAAGCCTTTACCTTCAAGTTCGCTATATACAAAGCCATCGCAAATATCCTTGATGGTAATATTAGTTTTCAAAGTTGTTTTCATATTGATTTTTTCTTATGTCTAATAAATATTCTTTGATAAGCAGATTGTATTATTCTACCTTGTTTATTTATAAAATAATTCTTTTTACCGTCATTACGTTTTAAATTTGCATTTTCATTTGTTTTACCTCCTGAGGAACCTGTCTCTTCTCCATTTGGCTTTACTTCCCAATAATCGTCATACTTTTTTGTATCAGGTACTTCATCATGACAACCTCTTTGTGTTGCACCTAAAATCTCAAATTGTTCTGGTGAGTATTTATCAAGAAAACTAATTGGTACACCCATAATGCCTTGATAATCACTTGGTATTGAATCTGTAAACGGTACCTCGATTGCATTATAGTTGTCATATTTCTCATATGATTTTTTACCTTTGATCTCTTTGTGCTTGCTATATTTTAAATTTTCTGACATTGTCATAAGCGGCAAAGGTTGGTGTCGTCTCCCATGGTCTATATTTGTAAACCAAACTGATGGGGAACGCAAATAAACTATACCATCAACCGTTCTAGTTGCTGTACTTGGTTTCTTTGTGGGGTCTATTTCTTCTAAGGATAAAAACAACATATCTTTATTGAAACTTGTTGTACCAACCCACATTTTATTACTCTTTATTAAGGGAAAAACTTCTTTATAAGTTATTGCATTTTTACTTCCTATTATCACAAATTTTTTATCCGCTTCTACAATCCAAGCCAAAAATTCACGAAATAGAGAAAATGGGGGATTGGTAATAATAATATCTGATTTATCACGTAGTTTTTTTATCTCTTGGCTTTTAAAATCCCCATCTCCTTTTAGGTAATGCCATTCTAAATCATTTACGTCTATTTTCCCATCACCTGATTTATCTCGTGAGAGTGTAAAGATTTTTCCAAATTTTCTAGTTTTATTCTCGTCATACTGCGGATCACTTTTTTCAAAAATAGTAGGTTGATATCCACCATTATAATTTTTACTATCTGCTGCGTAACTAGTACTAATGAGTTTTTTTAAACCAAACCTCTCAAAGTTTTGTGCAAAATATTTTGTGAAGTTGCTCCATTCTGGGTCGTCACAAGGTAATAATATTGTTTTACCTCGGAATACATTAGGATTATAATCTAAATATGCAGTAATTTCTTTTTCGATATCATGATATTGTGTATAAAACTCATCGTTTTTTGCATTTTTTGCATCAGATAGATTACGGTTTGCCATAAATTATTAAAATTGTTATTATAAAGTTTTTAAATTTTCCCTTGTAGGATGTAAAACTAATATTGGGTTGTTTATAATTCTATTCCACCGTTCAGAATTCTTTTTTAAAACATATTCTTTCCAATTCGTATGCCCATCTTTCAATAGATTATAAAGTACTTCTATTTTCTTGCCGTTATAGTTGCCTGCATTCCAAATAACACCTCGTTTATTTAGATTTCTAACATCTGCTTTGCTCTTTGTCGGTTTTCTTAGGAAAATATTTAAATCAAAGTCACGATTATCATTTACCTGCCCTAAAAAATGTCTTGCAGCGCTACCATACAATATGATAGAATCAATTATAAATTTGCCGGTTAATTCCTTTTTTGAAAGTAAATCATTAGTAAAATCAAAAACTTGCGTTTGGATTGCAATTAAATCTTTTTCTGTTATAGGCATAAATGTTGTAATCTTTTAATTACCAATATGTTAAATGGATCTACAGAAAAATATTTATTTGTTTTTTATTATAGCGGTATCATTAACTTTTATAGTATCGTAAATCGTTTCTTTTCCAATTAACAAAACTTTATTTGTATCTTTTCTTGACTTATCTTCAACAATAGAAATTTTTCGTTCATTTGTAAACAATTCAACATTTTTTTGGCTGTAGTAAATAGTTACGATATTTGCTAACAAAGCAACTGCCAAAGATGCTATTGCAAAATTACGAGTATTTAATCTTGAAATTTTAGCTTCAATCAATGACTCTTTTCTATCTATCGATTCCAAATGCAAATGAACTTCTTCGTCAGTTAAAAAATTATTTTCAATAAATTTTAAAATTGCAGGTGAAATAAGAAATTTCCATTCGTACCTTTCAAATGCAAGTTGGTTTATAACATCGTTTATACTTGTATGATTAATTCCTCCTTGGTACTCTGCTTTCAGAATTGGTATGAATTTAACATTCGCTCCATCTGATAGTTTTATCGCTCTTATAAGTTTTATACGCTCTAAATAATCACATAGAAAAATAAACTCCGAAATTTTAGTTTTTACCTTTTCCGAATCAAAGTTTTCATAAAAATAAATCTTTTTTAATGTTGCTATATGTATGGTCTTAGCTTGATTTAATGCAAGATTAAACATTGAAAAACTCATATCCCGCCCAGTATATGGATTAAGTTTTACTTCCTTTATCTCATTTATCAGACTATAAAAATCATAAGTATCACCTGGTTGAAAACTTAAAATAACTTTTTTTTGGAATTCAGATAAGTACATAAAGAATAAAATTTTTTTGTTTGATAATTAATACAATAAAAGCACAACACATAACAATGTAAAGCATTAAAATGCTATACACCCGCATGTATTGCGCCCCTAAGTTTTCAAATATTGTAATTTTAAATTGTTATTGCAAGGCTAGGGGAAGTAAACCCGGTAAAATTTCTTACCCTTTTTTTCAGATGATTTTAATTAGAAATTTTATTATAATTGCCGTCTAAAAAAAATCTAACGGGGTGAAATATGAATCCGGCGGTCAAAGATACTTTGGAAGCGATAAATTCCAGGTTTCCGGTGGGTGATCATGCTTCCAAAATCAAACAAATGCT
>CAZOAP010000265.1:3446-4745 GCA_964577645.1 uncultured Ignavibacteriales bacterium | reverse complement strand
AGGTAGTTCTCAGCTTTTTCTTTTTTTTGTAACTTGACATATAATTTTGCCAAACCGGTATTTATCCTTACTTCATCAACAACATCATTGATCTCTTTTGCTATTTCAAGGCCTTCAAGGAAATACTGTTTGCTTGATTTGTAGTCATTTAATTCAAAATACAGCTCACCAAGCTCGCTGAGTGTGTGAGCAACTGAGCTCTTATCACTGATTTCGCGGTAGTATTTAACAGCCCTGTTATAGAATTTTATTGACTCAGGGAAGTTTCTCATTCTTCTGAATGCTTTTCCCAGGTTAGCAAAAACCTGTGTTTCAGCCTGGCGGTTACCGTATTTTTTCATGATAATAAGCGCTTCGCTGAGATATGTGATCGCATTTGAAAAATCTTCCATATACAGGTATGTTCTGCCTATATTTGCAAGTGAGAAGCTTTCATCAATTGCATTGTTTTCAGCCACAGTTTTCTTCAATGATTCTGTGAAATATAATAATGCTTCGCGGTAATTTCCTATTTCAAGGTAAACTATGCCAATATTATTATACAATGCATGATGGATCTCTGTATTATTGGTTTTGTTGATGCTTAAGCTTTCAAGATAATTGTTCAATGAAGCTTTAAGATCGCCAAACTGCTGGTATGCTAAGCCCCTGTTGGTGATTACTGTTGCTTCAAAGGTCATATCGCCAATTGACTGAAGTAAGAAGATACATTCATCATAATACTCAATTGCTTTCTCAAAATTACCTAAGTTTAAATAAACATTTCCAATTGAATTCAGAACCCTGGTCTCGCCTTTTTTGTCAGATGACTTTCTGTATATGCTTAATGCTTCATCGTAGTACTCTATTGCAGCCTCAAAATTTGATGAAAGCCTGCATGAGATACCTGCATTCAGATAAGCTTTTGCCAACCCTTTGGAATAACCTAATAACTGTGCCAGGCTGATAGCTTCTTTGCTGAGTGATAGCGAAAGACCAATGTTATCCTTCCTTGCCTCATCTGCCTGTTTGTTCATCAGGTCAACTTCTTCGAAGTTATGTCTGCTATTGTTTATGTTTTTAATTGATTCCATTTTCTTATTTAGAGTTTAATGTTGTTAGTTTATCAAAAAGGTTATTTAACTAAATTCATCTTTTTAACTTCTCTATAACTTCCGGCAGTCAATTCGTAGAAATATATTCCTGAAGATAAACTTAAATTAGAATATGAAATATTATACGTACCTGCTTCAAGATGCTGGTTTACCAAAACAGCAGCAACCTTGCCCAGTACGTCATAAACAGTTAATTTAACGTCTG
>CAZOAP010000265.1:0-3436 GCA_964577645.1 uncultured Ignavibacteriales bacterium | reverse complement strand
CAAACTTTATAGTGGTGCTTGGGTTAAAAGGATTTGGATAGTTCTGGTACAATGAGAATCTGCTTGGATTTGTATTAGTTGTAACAGCTGTAAGCTCATTGCTTTCTGACCATTTATCCATTGAAACTGTAGAAATAAATGATGACTCCAGGCTGCTTTCTACAATTAACTGGCTAAAGCCTGTTACAATAACTTTTTTGGTGCTTGTGATAGCTACATCCTTGGCAAGATCATTTGAATTTCCTGTAAAGCTGTATCTGCTGACCTGGTTCAAACTGCCGCTTTCGGAATTGTATCTTACAGTTGCATAATCAAAATTATCTGATGATCCCCAGCTTTTACCGGTTACAATAATGCTTTTTGTATTATCATTATTTAAAAGTATACCTATAGAGGAAGCTTTATCCTCTCCGCCTGTCCCGTCATAAGGAACTGCCCAGATTACGGTACCATTGATAGAATATTTTACTGTTATATAATTTATGTTTCCGTTAACTGATGTCTCACCTGTAATGTAAACAGAGCCGTCAGTATCTACAACTATGCCCCATGCCTTATCGTTTTGGCTTCCGCTGCCGCCGGTTGTTGACCAAAGTATATCACCGGCTGATGAAAATTTTGCTGTATACAGATCAGTGTTTGAAGCACCATTAGTAACATAGCCTGTGATAATTGCATTATCTGATTCATCAACAACTATACCCCAGGCTTTATCTTCTTCATTATAATTTCCATTTACTTGTTTCATCCATTGTCTTGTACCGTTCTCATCATATTTTACAAGTGCAATATCTGTATTTGTACCGGAAACTGTTATATAACCTGTTACAAATATATTCCCTGCATTGCTTACTGCAATTGCTGAGCCTTTTGATTCTGCGTTATATCCGCCATTTTCAAGCTTTGTCCATTTTTCATAACCAAATTGATCACATTTTCTTGTGAACATTTCAAATAAACCGTCTGAATTTGTAGTGTAACCGGTAATAAAAATATTACCGTTAATATCAGCAGCAATTGCCAGACCTTTATCTTCAGCTACAGCATTTAATAAGCTTGAATACAGATTTTTCCATAATAATGTGCCATTTGAAGAATACTTTAAAATCACTACATCAGTACCTTTACCATTGTATTCTGCAAAACCTACAACATATACATTTCCTGAATTATCAACATAAATACCTGTTCCTTCGTCATTTTGATTTGCATCACCATTGAAACTGCTTGCCCATTCCATATTACCGTTTGGTGTATACTTTATGGTTACAATGTCATTTAATGAAGCTGATTCATATGAATAACCAGTTACATAACAATTACCATATGCATCTGTTGTAACAGCATTGCCTCTGGCATTTGTAAAATTTATATCACTGGCCTGGTTTCCAAAATTGGAAGTCCACTGAGAGAAGGTTATAATCGTTGAAAAAAGGAATAAAACAGCAAATAGTAGCTTTTTCATGATTTTATTATAATTAATTAGATTGATTTTTTATGTTTATACTCTGTGTATGTTTCAACAAAATTAGCACTTTATAACCGTGTATTTGGTCACGGCAAACGTGACTAGCAGGTTTTTACTACCTTCACGGTAGTAAAAGTGCCAATTTTGAATACTGTTACATGTTTTTGCATCAAAAATTGTTATTAAATTTATAGGGTGAGGGTGTAGTAAGGCTGTAGTATAATCAGTTAGATGATAACTAATATACGGTATTTTTGATAGAACTTGCTTATATATATGTTATATTTGTGTACATAATTATTGAATCAATTGAAGAAAATTAAAAAAAGACACTATTCTTGAGGAATGTAAGTTAAATACTTCTAAAATAATGACATAAATTATTCAGGTTACATTTTGCCTGTCAATATATGTCATATATAAAATTATTGATGAAACATTTGTAAAATATCAGGTTACATTACATAATTATTTTTTTGAAATAATATTGTATTATGATATTTTGCATATCACAAAAAAAATTAATATTTAGGATTATTAGCGCACTTAGGGTAAAATTTATGGAATCGCAGCTTAAAATGATCCTGCAGAAAAAAAACTGCATGTTTGACAGGTATATGTACAAAATACAGTACATAAAATCAAAAGATGATATTCGTGAAAATCTTTTTCTTACCCCTGTTTTAACATGTAAAAAAAGAAAAGTACTGTTTGTAACCCGCGAAATTAGCGGAAGCTGGTATGATAGTATAAAGGATGTAGATGATATAATTTTTTTTATTGAAAAACATTTTAATTATACTTCAAAAGAATATAAATACATATTCCATATATTCATAGAATCAGTTAAGTTTGAATATTTTTACCTTGTAGATTTAAAATCAGTTAAGAAGCTTCAAAAGTTCAGTACTGAACAGCTCGAAAATCTTCTTGTTTAATTCCTTAATCTCATTTTCTTAGATCAGCTTTTATCCTCAAGCTTGTTTATAATCCACTTTCTGTAATTTAATCTCTCCAGTTTTTCAACTTCATTTAATAAAGCACTTAATTTGGTTTTATCAGGGTTAATTTTAAGGTTGTATAATTGATTAAAAACTTCTATGAACTTTTCATATAATCCGCGGTGAATATCTGGAATTATTACTGGGGAGCGCAGTAAAGCAAAATTCTTTTGAAGGCTTTCCCTGATATCCTCATTCAGCCCCAGTTCATAATAACATATCAGCATATCCATATTTACATCGATCGTTATGATCAGTATATTTTTAGCACACTTTTTATATGCTTTTAAGGCCTCGGCATATTTTTTTTCCGCAAGCTTAAGCTTGCCTAAGCTGAAATTAAGCATAGTATCTTTGTATTCCGGTGCAAGCTGGTCAGAATAATTTTTAATAAAATTATTTACACCGCTATGATCCTTTAATTTAATCCCTGTTATCACAGTTTCCCTGAACAGCATGGATGGCATATAGTCTTTTGGGTTCATTGAGTATGACCTGTGTTTGATTACATTTTTAAGCAGCTCATACATTTCATTGATGAAATTGTTTTTTTTAACATTTACCTGGTAGATACAGTAAGTATAGAAAAAATTAAAAATTATGAATTTTGCCGATGTATCAAAATAATCAATATAACGGTAGAACTTATCTTTGCAATTATAGTAAAGCTCATCATCATTTTTTGTCATATTAAGCTTATGCACATTGAAAATAATATCTAAGTAAACTGAGTGTTTACTATTGCTCACAATTTTTGTTATGTTCTCAAGGTCAATTTTCTGCATGTATTCTTCTAAATACTCCAGTGAATTGCCCGGCTGCTGGAATTCTTCAAGGTTTTTTACAAAACCGTACATTGAAAAAAGCCTGGATAAAAAATATGTGATAAATATCTCAATATGATCTCTTAAAAACATAGGGGAGTCATTATATTCTTCCCTCATCATATATGAATTACCTTTTATCA
>CAZOAP010000264.1:0-4781 GCA_964577645.1 uncultured Ignavibacteriales bacterium | reverse complement strand
AAGGAATGAACAGTTAAAAGTTCTTCAATCACTTAGAAAATTAAATGCTGAAGAAATAGAAAAAAGTGTTATTAGGGGTCAGTATATATCTTCAACAGTTAAAGGTGTCGCAATTAAAGGATATCGTGAAGAAAAAGGTGTAAACCCTGATTCACGAACAGAAACATATGCAGCTATCAAGTTTTACATAGATAACTGGCGCTGGGGTGGTGTCCCCTTTTATATCCGGACAGGCAAACATATGCCAACAAGGGTTACAGAAGCTGTAATTCATTTCAGAAAAACTCCTCATTACCTTTTCAAGGAAAGTCAAAATAACAGTGATAACCAGTTAATTTTACGCATCCAGCCAGATGAAGGGATATTATTGAAATTTGGTATGAAAGAACCGGGTGCAGGTTTTAAAGTCCATAATGTTAATATGGATTTTCATTACAGCGATATTTCAAATGTTCATATCCCAGAAGCATATGAAAGATTGATCTATGACTGCATGGCTGGTGATTCCACACTTTTCCTGCGAGCTGATGCTGTTGAAGCAGCCTGGAAATTCATCGAGCCTATACAGAAAGCATGGGCTGATGACCACAAGGTCAAGATATATGGCTACCCAGCGGGTACATGGGGTCCTGATGTAGCTGATAATCTTATCGAAGGAGGAGAACAAATTACCTGGCGTTATCCATGTAAAAATCTTGCTGATGACGGCATTTATTGCGAACTGTAATCAAATAGCAATTAATAAGTATTGGATAAAGATAAAATAAAGATTTTTGACTCGAATGCAAATCTGGCAGCAGGCTTTGCTGAAATTCTATGTAAAAGGATAAATGTTTTACTTGCCAGGAAGGAGATGATAAATATTGCACTTTCCGGTGGGAACACACCTATTGATTTATTTAAAGTACTATCCGAAAATTACAAAGATAAAATCGATTGGAACAGCATTAATATTTATTGGGTCGATGAAAGGTGCGTCCCAAAGAATTCTCCTGAAAGTAACTTTGGTAATGCTGATAAGTATTTATTCAGCAAACTGGAAATAGAGTATAATAATATCCACAGGATTAATGGTGAAGTTGATCCTGAAAAAGAAGCAAAAAGATATTCAGAGCTGGTCATGAGAAATATCCAAAAGAATGGACTTCTTCCATCATTTGATATTATTTTATTGGGCATTGGAGATGACGGGCACACTGCTTCAATATTCCCAGATCATATGGGATTATTAACAAGTGAAAAGATATATGATGTTTCAATTCATCCAGTTACAAACCAGAAAAGGATTACCATGACCGGGCCTTTGATTAACAATGCTGTCTATATATATTTTTTGGTCAGTGGTAAGAGTAAAGCAAAAATTATAAATTATATCCTGAACGATAATGAAAATGCTAAATACTACCCTGCATTTTATATAAAACCACATAATGGTGAAGTATTTTGGATAGTTGAAAAATCGCTAATGAAATAAGAATAATTAAAAAACCCCGTAATAACGGGGATTATTAATTATAAGTACACCCGTAGGGAGTCGAACCCCAAACCTTCTGATCCGTAGTCAGATGCTCTATCCAGTTGAGCTACGGGTGCAATTGAGCATTATTTTACAATTTTGCTCTTATTTTAACAAATTTACCAAAATTTTATGAGTTATTCAATTGAATATTTTTGGATAAATATTACTGGAATATTTGTTATACAATGTACTGAATAAACGTTAATTTATCGAATATGAAAAATTTATATCAAATTTTATATGGGGTTACCGGTCTTTTATTTTTACTGGTAATTTTAGGCGGTTCAGTTACAAAACCTGTCTTTAACAGTTATTCAGTAAAAACACTTGAATCGGCTGGCGTAAAAAGAGCTTCGATGGATTCAATTGACAGCAGAATTGATGATATGCTATATAATGTAAAGAAAGTTCAGCTGCAAATTGAGAAGATCAAAAATATTTTTTCCAGCGAACAAATTGATGAAAGTAAATTTCAGCGCACAAAAAGTGAAGTATTTGTCAGAAACATTTACAACCCATTGAATGAGCTCTTAATAGTTTTTTACAGAATAGGTTTCTTCTTCATAAGCATTATTTTACTCTTAACAGCAGTCATTATTCAGCTAATTTACAGAAGCGTTGAGCTTAGGAGAAAAGTTGAAACCCTGGAAAGAAAGATCATTAATTTATAAAAAAAAGACGCTGCATGCAGCGTCTTTTTAAAATAATATTTTAGTTTGCTCTATTTATTATTTTTTTTCCACTCTTCCAGCAAGCTTTCATTCTTTTTATCATTTTGTGAAACAGTAGTTTTAAAATTCAGCTCTTTTTCACCGGAATCCCAGAAAATCACAGGAACATTTTCACCGCCGTACGTACCGTTTGATGAAAAATATGATTCATTATTTCCAAATATACTGTTTCCTGTTAATGCAAAAGTCCATACCTTACCTTTGTAGTTAAAAAATTTCAAAGATGTGATATCTTCAAAATCAAATGTAATTTCACCGCAAAGCTGGTTATCTTCTTCAAATAATCTTTTCTTTACATTTTTAACACCAAGCATTTCATCTTCTGGCTTGCTTCCATTAAGGTAACTGCTAATAAGGTCCTGGTATTCAGCCTCAATTGTTGTGGCTGAATCGTTTGTATGCATGATATTTATATATTTTATTTTACCGCTGCCTTTATTACCGTCTTTCAGTTTATATGAATACTCTTTTGTTTCTACTGTTAAACAACCAACCATACTTACAGTTAAAACAGTTAATAATATATACAAATAAGTTCTTTTCATTTATATTAATTTAATTTAGTTGTTTGTGTAATTCACATAACACCATTGTGCTTAAGAATATCACGTGCTATAATGCCTTTTTGGATTTCATTGGTACCTTCAAATATTTTGTTTATCCTCGAATCCCTGTAGAATCTTTCGATTGGGTATTCCCTTGAATATCCCATACCGCCATGGATCTGGACGGCAATATCAACCACTTTATCAAGTCCTTCAGAACAAAACAGCTTTACCATCGCAGAATGAGTGCTGATATTTTTCTTAAGATCATAATCAGTTGCAGTTCTGTAAATAATAGATTCCATAGCATAAATTGTAGTTGCCATTTCAGCAAGCATAAACTGTATAGCCTGAAAGTGGCTTATGGGATGATCAAACTGAATTCGTTCTTTTGCATACTTAGCAGACATTTCAAGCATTTCTTTGGCAGCGCCTAAAGTAGCTGCACCCAGCCCTAACCTGCCGGCATCAAGTGTTTTCATTGCTACTAAAAATCCCCTGCCTTCAGTCCCTATCATATTTTCTTTGGGAACCCTAACATTATCGAACGTTATTGCATTCGTAGTACTTCCTCTGATACCCATCTTTTTTTCCGGTGGACCGGCACTGAATCCAGGCATAGATGTTTCAACAACAAATGCAGTAACACCTTTAGGTGTTCTTGCAAAAACTGAGATAATATCAGCAATTCCTCCGTTTGTTATCCACATTTTATCACCATTTAGTATCCATTCATCGACTTCAAGCCTTGCAGTAGTTTTAACATTAAATGAATCCGAGCCGGCCTGAACTTCTGTTAGGCAAAATGCTCCGATCTTTTCTCCTTTTGCTAAAGGAACAACATATTTCTGTTTTAGCATTTCGCTTCCGCCAATAAGTATAGCGTTAGTTCCTATTGACTGGTGAGCACCAATAAAAGTAGCAGTTGATAAACAGGCACGGGAAATTTCTTCCTGCATAACGCAATAACCAACTTCTCCAAATCCACCGCCTCCATATTCTTCCGGCATAGCTGCTCCTAAAAGACCCAGCTCACCTAGTTTTTTGATTATTTCATCGGGTATTTTTTCATTCGCATCTATTTGCTGTGCTATTGGTTTAAGTTCATTAATTGCAAAATCGCGAACCATTTCACGGAGCATTAGCTGCTCCTCAGTAAATCCAAATTCGAACATAAATAGTATAATTTAGATATAATATAAAAAGAGTAATTTGAGTTAAAATTTTATTTTATATGATGAGCAACCCTTTCACCGGTAAAGTTGATTATATCCTCAGCACCGTCTACACCTATTAAATTGCCCGAGATCCAGCCTGCTTCTTCTGAGCACAGCATTAAGATCGCTTTTGCAACGTCTTCTGGGTGAGTTAACCTGCCCTGTGGATTTTTAAGCTTGGTTGATTCAATCATATTTTTTGCACCTGGTATTTTCTGCAAAGCCGGTGTATCAGTGACACCTGCCATAATTGAATTTGCAGTAACTTTCATAGGCGCAAGTTCATATGCCAGCTGCCTGGTATGTGCTTCAAGTGCTGCTTTTGCAGCAGAAACTGCACCATAAGAGGGAATTACTGAATGTGAGCCTGCACTGGTTAATGTAAATATTCTACCGCCTTCAGCAAGTAAGTTCCTGAAGATCAATCCCTGTGTCCAGTATACAAGTGAATTTGCCATAACATCAAGTGTCATTTCCATTTGAGCCTGGGATATACAATTTGCCTGAGTTTTCGCTATAAATGGTTTCAGAGTTCCAAATGCCAAAGAATGCACCAGAACTTTAATACTGCCTTTTTCATGACCGGTAAGACGCTCTGTTATTTCATCCAGGACTTCATTTCTTTTGATCGCATCTGCAGCATTTATGTTGAAGAAAACAGCATGCTGTTTGGTATGTTCAATCTTCCTTATAAGGCTTTTTACATCAGGAACGGTAATTGCCCTGTCAAGATGTACTCCAAAAATATTATACCCATGCTTTGCAAGTT
>CAZOAP010000263.1:0-4781 GCA_964577645.1 uncultured Ignavibacteriales bacterium | reverse complement strand
ACCAATCTGAAAAAGTATGAGTGGACGGAAAATTTTATTAAAACATATGTAAAAAAACTTGATCCCGGGCATCGTGAAAATGCATATAATTTCAGTATGGCAAAGATATACCATTCAAAAAAAGATCATGAAAAAGCATTATGGTATATCAGCCGTGTTTCATACCAGGACCTGTATTATAAACTGGAAGTAAGATATTATACCCTAATGATTTATTACGAGCTATCCATGTTCAGTGAGGCATATGACCATATAGAATCATATAAAAAATTTATTGTTAATAATAAGCACCTGAACCACAGGCTGAAGAACAAACATCTGGCGTTTGTAAAATATATCAATGAATTGTTGAAAATAAAATTAAGCGGAAATATTAAAAAACTTCATACCATAGAAAAAAACCTTAAAAATTCAGATAACGTACTTAATAAAGCATGGTTAATTTCAAAGCTTGATGAATTATATTCTGTTAATGAAAATAAATAAATAATTCTTATTTATTATCTGAATTTTTACTTTCTTATGCATTCAAACAGGAACATTTTTACCTTTATATAGTATAAACCTTAACAGCCAAACTTAATTTCTAAAGCCATGAAAAAACAAACAAAAAAAGCGTTTTTACCCGCTATGGCAATCATAACCATTTTAACAGCATTATCTGTAAGTGCTTACCTTGTGTTTTTTAATTCAGGTGATCCTGTTAAAATGCATCAGACAAATGCCAAAGTTACAAGTACCATTCCGCAGGCTAACGGTAAAATCGGTAGCGGTCCCATAAAATTCACCAGCACCCTTGATAATAATTATTACTATGATAATAACAGTGTCTACCTGTATATTGATCTTGAAGCAGATAAAACTGAGGAAAGATCCAGAACACCTATGAATATATCCATAGTAATAGATAGAAGCGGTTCAATGGGAGAAAAGAACAAGCTTGAATATGTTAAAAAAGCTGTTGATTATTTAATTGATGAAGCCGGAAGTGATGATTATATATCTGTAGTTACTTATGATGATTATGTAGATGTACTGCAAAAATCACAGGTTATAAGGGATAAATATGAGCTTAGAGATAAGATCTATTCATTACAGCCGGGGGGCTTTACCAATCTTAGCGAAGGTATGTTTGAAGGATATGACCAGGTGAACAGGTCTTACATGCGCGGTTATGTTAATAAAGTTTTTTTACTCTCTGATGGTCTGGCCAACAGGGGAATTACAGACCGTTTTAAACTTGCAAACATGGTTAAAGAAAAGAACAGGAAAGACGGAATTACTATTTCAACATTCGGAGTTGGTAATGAGTTCAATGAAAATCTAATGACTGATATAGCAGATTACGGAAGAGGGAATTACTATTATATCAAAAATTCCAGCGATATCCCGGAGATCTTTGCCACTGAGCTCAAAGGAATGAGAAATCTGGTAGGGCAGAACACTAAAATGAAAGTCCGCTTCCCGGGTGAAAATCTAAGGGTAAGCAAAGTATTTGGCTATCCGTATGAAGTTGAAGGCGACCAGGTAATTGTGGATTTTAAAGATGTATTTTCAGGGCAGAAAAAATCTGTTCTCATAAAATTTGATATCACAAAGAAAACCGGCAGGAAGTTTGAGTTTGAAAATGAACTTACATACGAGGATGTTACATCAGATTTCAGGCTGGTGACCGAAAGGAATGTTAATAATATTGAACAAACATCAAGCCTTGAAAAATTCAACAGTAATAAAAATGAAACTGTCGTTCAGAATATTTCCATGTTCGAGGCAAATGAGCTTATGGAAGAAGCATTAAGAAAGGCAGATAACGGTGATTATAATTCAGCTAAACAAATATTGAGCGGTGCTCAAAATTATATGGATGAACAGATGAAATCTGTAAACCCCTCGCCTGAAATGAAACGGCAGTCAGAGAACCTTGAAAAGTACAGTAAAGACCTTGAGAGTATTGATACAAAATCTGAAGAAGAAAAGAAGGAAGTCCAGAAATCCGGAAAATACGATAATTATAATACTCGGAAAAAGAACGAGTAATATTTGTGATAATGTAAATTCAAATACATGGCGGGGCTGAAAACCCCGCCTTTTTTATTTTACTTCTATTTCTTTGATCTTTTTGATGAGCCAATTCTTTTGCATAACATTTGGAGTTTTTGACAGTTCATTCATTAGTGATACAGGATTTGTACTTTTTCTTCCAAAATTCAGAAGAAGAAGCTTCTTATAATAGTAACAGTATTTCCTGAAAACTTCCTTATTAAGGCCGGAAAGCAGCTTCTCTTCCTGAATTAGATGCATAAATGCATCAAGAGAAGTTTCAGCCTGTTCAAACATTCTGGCTTCATAAAAAATCTTAAGTTCAAGACCTTTGAAATTCAGCTTTTCCATGGAATTTCTTAACCGTTTTATCTTTGTTAAATAATTCAATGCTGAATCCTGGTCCTCGAGGTAACATTTCAGAGATGCATAAGAAAAATTGATCCAGAAATTCTGCTCTGTTTCCGGAAGCTTAGTGCCGTATTCGTTAATGAATTTCTCTGCTTCATCAAACTTACTAACCTCTAAAAAAGAGATCAGGATATTATAATATCTTGCAAACCCTATACCCGTATCTTCTTCATTTCCTGTAACGAAATTTTTCTCAAGTGCGAACAGATTTATTTCATGTTTTTCATTTACAAAAAATTCATCATTAGTAAGAAAATATGAATTTTGACAAAAATTAAGAATATTTGAAATCGTGCTGTAAACATCCTGTTTCTGCATTACAGGATATAAATTATATAATGCTGATTTAAGCTCATTGAGGTATTTAACATTTTTTTCTAGCATCAGCATTGCGTTAAAATATTGGACCTTTATAGCAGGAATTTCGAGATAATCTTTGTTCTCCTTAAGAAAAAAAGTTATTCCATCCAGGAAATCAAGTTTTGGTTTGTAATTCATTATATTGCCAAGACTGAGATAATATGTGTAATCATCAAGGATCTTTAACAGAAAATAACAGATAAGGTACTTTTGATCCTTATCAAGATTTTCGCCGGGCCTGTTCATTCTTGTAATTGAAAACTGCTGACTGAACAGATTTGTTTTATGATACATAAGCTGATAGATCTTCAGGTAATCATCGGCCTTTGAAGGTATAAAGGATTCGAGCAGCTTAATTTCCTTCCCTACTATCTTTCGTGCAAGGACTATTTCGTTCAAAGCCGAAAGCCTCTCTATAAGATAATTCTGCCTTCCGGTCCTATCTTCCTGCAATGATCTGTGAATAAGGTAATCTTCTGCGAGGATGTGGAGTTTTGACATCAGCACTCTCATAAAAACAGGATGGTATTCAGATTTTCCTAACGCCGCTTTATAAGCATATTCTTTTTCAAGCTTAATCTGATCGTAACCCGGATATAAGGACTTTATATAATCAAAAAGCTTTATTACAGATATGTTTTTATTGAAAAAGGGCGATCTTACAAAATCGCTGAACTCCTTTAATTGCCTTTTGTTAAATATCCTCAACAATGTCATAAGGCTGCTCTTATTCATTTATTCTTGTATTTATGTTATTTAACAGAGTTTGAAAAAAACAGTTATTTATAAATATAAAATATCTTAATTTACCGAAAAATGATAGTAACAAACGCATTTAATAAATGTGCGAAATATTGCATATACAGCTTATATTTAGCTATTCTGAGTTTTATATTTCTGAAAAACCTAGTAACAAATCACAAAATTTCTCTTTGAAAACTCTTTATAGTTATAGCTAATTTGCATTAGATTTTAATTTTAATACAACTTTAAAATGACATTGAAAAGCCCAAGAGATTCAGTCAGTTAAAAAAATAACAAATATTTGGTTTTTGTAAGTAGAAATGTTTTTGCATCTCCCGTTATTGTAAAACGGTGTGTATTTCTGCAAATTTACTGTTGGTGATACAATTATCAAATTTTTCGTTTTTTATAACTAAATTTACCAAATTTTTACCCCTTAAATTCTTCCTTGACTTACTTAAAAAAATCTCGTTATTTGTGTAAATAGAAAGGGAATTATAGAGAAAATTCTTCTGTTTTATCATTTATCTAACTCAAATAGACTCAAACTAATGCAAAAATCAAAAATTGCTTCCTTAATTTCACACAGAAGAATTCTGTACATTTTTCTCATTTTAGCATCTTCAATCAACCTTTTTGCGCAGGGTACAGGAAATAAATATGCAGGTGAGTTCTTAGCTATTGGCGTTGGGGGCAGACCCCTTGGCATGGGCGGAGCTTATGTTTCATTAGTAAATGATGTAACTGCAGGCTACTGGAATCCGGGAGCGCTTGCCAGAATGAATTACCCGCAGTTTTCACTTATGCACGATGAAAGATTCGGTAACCTGGTAAATTATGATTACGGTTCTGTAGCACTTCCTTGGGGCGTAAATGCTTCTTTGGGTCTTAGTGTTATAAGACTAGGCGTTGATGATGTCCCAAATACAAAAGACGCTTTGGTGGATCTGAATAACAATGGTTACTTTGATAATGGTGACAGGCTAGATTACAGCCGGATAAGATTTTTCAATGCTGCTGATTGGGCATTTATTGCAACTTACTCCAAGAAACAAAGTGACAAGCTTTCTTATGGGGTTAATCTCAAGATAATTTCCAGAAGCATTGATGATGGTTCAGCCTGGGGAATTGGTTTTGATGTAGGTGCAATATATAACGTTACTCCAAAGTTCAGGATTGGCGCTAATCTTCAGGATGTAACAACAACACTGCTTGCATGGAATACC
>CAZOAP010000262.1:2635-4843 GCA_964577645.1 uncultured Ignavibacteriales bacterium | reverse complement strand
TCGTTGCGCAACAGAAATCAAGGCATTTTCAAAAGTTCACCCAAAGCACAAAATACCGTATGTATCACTCTTAATTTTAGGGGGAGTAGCCATATGCTTCTGCTTCTTAAAGCTGAAAGATATCATTGCAGCACTTGTGGTTATCAGGCTAATGGTTCAATTTTTAGCTCAAACTATCGGAGTGGTATATTTCCGTATCAAAAATCCTGAACACTCCCGTCCATTCAGAATGTGGCTCTACCCGCTGCCGGCAATACTCGCTTTTATTGGTTTTATGTATGTATTATTTTCAAGGCAGAACTTCCAGAAAGAAATTAAATACGCAATTGTGTTATTGGTTGTTGGGTCGGGTATTTACATGTGGCGCGCGTGGAGAAAGAAAGAATGGCCGTTTGTTAGAGAAATAAAAAATAATGACGAAGATTAAGCAAAAGAAGATAAAGAAAGTAGGGAAAATTTTCTTAACATTAAGAAATTGGATTGAGCAATTTTCAAAATGGAAATCAGAAGTAAAATTCGGTATTATTCTTACAGTGATAGGACTAGTCTTTGGTTTTTGGTATTTTTTTATTCCTTTCATTACCCCAATTTTAATTAATGCATTAAATAATATCGTCAACGAAAAAGTAATTTGTAATCAACCATTATTCCAGGGTTTCAATAGCTTGGATAGCAATTTTAAAGTTTTAATTTTACCATTTAGACCGCTAGAAAATAACAAAAATAAAGATATAAATGTCGTAAACATAGTAGAAAAAGAATTAAATGCTTTAAACAAGAAAACAGCAACTAAAATTTCGATAAAAGTTGATTCTTTATTTCTAATTTCGAGTTCAAACTTAGAAATTGGTCAACAAATTGGAAACGATTTGAATGCTGATATGGTAATTTGGGGAGATATTTCTGAAAAATGTTATCCTGAAACTTCAGAAACCTGTATCAAGTATAGCCTAATTCCCCGGAAAGTTAAAAGTGATAAGAGATTTGGATTTGGTCTTATTACTGATGCAAATCTAAACCAAGCCCCTACAAATTTTGAAATGGGTTCAAGACCGGTGCCCGAGATAAATCAAATACCAAATGGATACTTGTTAAGAGAAGCGAATGAAATTATTTATAGAATTTCTGCTGCAAAAGAATTGAAAAATGGTAATTATCTTGAAGCATTGAAATATTTAAATGAAATTAATATTGATATTACTATAGAAAAGTATCTAATTTATTATTATAAGGGGCTTTGTCATTTACTAATCCCTTTGACGACGAGCATACCTATAATAAATTCAAATGATAGCTCAATGTATTATTTTGAAAAATCTATCGCAGCAAATCCTGAATTTGCGGATGCTTATTTAAATCATGGGTATTGCGTAATGACAAAAGTGGGATATTATGGACAAATTGATAGAAGAATAGCTTTGCAGGATTTTAGCAAGTGTATTGAACTTGAACCAGATAATGTCCTAGCATACTACAATAGAGGGCTTTCAAAAGAGTATTTCGAAGACCCAGTTGGAGCGTATTTAGATCTTACAAAGGTTATAGAACTTGACTCTTTGAATGTGGACGCGTATTTTAAAAGGGGAGAGCAATTATCTCTTATGGGATTGTTTAAATTTGCTATCTCGGATTATTACAAATCTTATGATATTGCTAAAAAACACAGCCCTAAATCTAGAATAATATCTTTCATATTTGAAATGAGAGGTTATGCATGGGAAGGATTAGGGATATATCCGAATGCTATTAGTGATTATGAAAATTGTTTAGCATTAGGGCTTGGACGTAATTGGACTTTGATAATGTTAAGAAGAATAAATGAATGTAAAATGAAGTATGGTAAACTTCCAAAATAAGAATCAAACTCATAAAAATGTAGTTCAACATGATTTATTCAGATTACTCTAATCTTTAACAGTTTTTAATTATTATATAAAAATCATGCTTAGATATAAACTTTTTTTGCCAACCTTATTTCTAAGGCAGGTTAAGTAACTAGATGCCTTTTTACTTTCTATGTTTTTAAGCAGTCCCGAGATTCTGCTAGAGGGTATACCTTAGATTTGATCAAAACCACCATTTCTTTTTCTTTTCTTTAACTTCCACCCATACCTCATCATTTTCTATCTTCACATTGTAGGTTTCAAGTGTTGCGCTAAGACCCTTGCACTCAGGCGGTACTTTGCCTGTTTCTAAGCTGAACTGCCA
>CAZOAP010000262.1:0-2625 GCA_964577645.1 uncultured Ignavibacteriales bacterium | reverse complement strand
GTGTATCGGGCAGGCTACATACAGTGCTTCATCCAGGTAACCATCATGCAGTACGTTCGATTGGTTGTGCGGACAAACATTGGATACTGCATATATTTTGTCGATTATCCTGAATACTGCAATATCTGTATCTTCATCAATAGAAAATTTTCTGCCCCTGCGATTTGGGAGATCAGATACTTTGCATATTTTTGTATATTTGGTTTCACTCATAAAGGTAATTTCTTTGGGTTTTGCCTGGTATCCCAAATGTGAAGAATTATTAATGATTCGTTTTCAATTTTATATACAATTTTGTAATGAGAGATTATGAATCCATAATTATTATTTTTGAGCTTTTTCCCTGATTCGGGGAAAATTTGTATATTTTCAATTACTCTGTTAAATTGCTGATAAATTTTTGCGGGTATTGTTGTGCTGCCGGTCTCTTTATAATAATATTCAAGAATTGAAAGTCTTTCTTTTTCTGCCCGTTCAGTAAAGATTACTTTTTTAACCATTCTTCAATTTTCTTATCAGCATCTTCCTTGCTAATTACTAAACCCTGCTCTATTTGTTTCTCGCTTTCTTCAATAATATCTGATTCCCACTGTTCAAGTTTAAATTCAGTGTTAAGAGCATTATCCAGACTGCTCATAAGATGCTCTAAATATTCCTCATCTTCAATTTTATCAATTTTTTCGTGTAATAACAATTTTAATTCTGCTGTCGTCATATTATTACTTTATTAAATTTGTTTAATATAATAACAATTTACCGTTTATTTAATTCCATTTTATCAGTAACCGTAAAACCCTTATCAGTTTGCTGTACACGGCAGGTTTCAGTAAATGCATCATGCTCAAAAAATAATATCCAGTTCTCTTTTGCTATTTGCGGCAGGAATTTCTTCTTCTCATCAAGCGTGGTTAAAGGGAATAAGTCATAGCCCATTATATAAGGCAGGGGAATATGTGACGTCATCGGGAAAAGATCAGCTGTGAACAGAAGTGTGTTATCATCATCCTTTACTTTTACAAGCTGCATCATAGGCGTGTGACCGCTTACTGTATGCAATGATATTACATCATCAAATTTAAAATCACCCTCGTACAGCTTTAACATTCCTTTTTCCTTTATCAGGCTGTAATTTTCCGGCATAAAGCTTGCCCTGTCACGGTCACTGGGGCTCTGGCCCCACTCCCAGTGCTTTTTCTGCAAATGATGTACAGCATTGGGGAACGCCAGGCTTAAATTCCCGTTCTCATCAGTTTTTGTTGAACCGCCGGCATGATCAAAATGAAGGTGTGTCATTAAAACATCAGTAATATCCTCAGGTTTATAGCCAAGATTTTCAAGCTCATGCTCAAGTGTAAATTTAGAGTGATCTACGCCATAAATATCATTCAGTTTCTGGCTCATTTTATAGCCAACACCGTTATCTACAATTATCTTTTTATCACCGGATACAAGCAGCAAGGAGCGCATACACATATCAATGCGGTTGCTGCTATCAGCCGGATTTGTTTTTGACCACAGCGGCTTTGGCACAACGCCAAACATCGCGCCGCCATCTAAACGGAATAACCCCGTCTGTATTGAGTAAAGCTCGTAATTTCCTATTTTCATAAATTCAATTAATAATGAGTAATGAGCAATGAGTAATTAATGTTATTTCAAATATTACTTCATCTTTTTAATTCTGGAAGTATTTAAAATTGAGTAAAGGATTTTGCAATTTTCTTCACAATCACTTATAAGTGAATCATGCATTTTACTATTAATATAGTTAGTTGCATGAAGTAACCTTAGCCAAAAATGTGTCTCGCGGGCTTCTTTATATGCAATTGATATCTTATGGGAAAAATCCGATTTCGAGATACCGCCAATAGCCTCCTCAACATTTGCTCCAATAGAAGTACCGCTTCTTAATATCTGCTTAGATAGTACATATTCCTTCTTTTTTGTAACTAAATATTTATTCAGATTTACAACTCTTACAGCGAAATTAAATGATTTATCCTTAATGATATTTTCTTTCATTTTATAATCCTTCATTATAATTTATTAAGAAATTCTAAATCATTTAATTGATCCTATTGCTGATTACTCATTACTCATTGTTCATTGTCCCGCTATCTCTTCTTCTATCTTTGTCAGTTTTTTTGATTCTTCAGACCATTTATAATACAGGTCGTTAAGCTTTTCCTTTGTTGATTTGTACTCATTCGTTTTCTGTGCGGAATTATGCTGGTCCTTAAAGAAATCAGGTTTTGCCATTTCAGCTTCAAGCTGACCTGTCTTTTCCTCCAGCACCTTAATTTCTTTTTCCAGCTTATGAATGCTGTCCTTAAGGGGTTTTGCGTGCTTATAGATCTTGTTGCGCTGTTCTGCTTCAAGCCTTTTCTGTTCCTTCGTCTTCTTTGCCTTCGGTGCACCGTTTACATGGGCAGAACTATCCTTCTTATCCTGCTTTAACCGGGTAACTCCTGTTTTTTCTTCTTCCTTCTTCTCAATATAATATGTACAGTTCCCAAGATATGTCTTTACATTCTTATCCTTTACTTCAATTATCTTTGTTACAATACCATCAAGGAATTCCCTGTCATGAGAAATAATAAGTATTGTACCGCCGTAATTACGAAG
>CAZOAP010000261.1:0-4867 GCA_964577645.1 uncultured Ignavibacteriales bacterium | reverse complement strand
ATGCACATTTATTGATTCTGCCAGCTTTATGTTTTCTGTTTCAGCTAGTGAGAGCGGCAAAAAATTGAAAGGGGAGCCTGTATCCAAAATAAGATCAATATTTGTATTACCTGCCTTTCCGTTTACAAAAATATGACCCTGTGATATATTAAATTGCAGAATCAATTTTGTATCTTTAGATATTTTATTTTTTCCTAAATATGCATTTGCAGTTTCACTTTCGGCCGGAATATTCATCGTAAAACACTCTGCTTTTGAGATAATATCTAAACCAATTATGGCTTCAATCTTTTTACTTTGTGTTGTGCGCAGCGAATCCATCACATTAAATGTAAATTTTCCTAAATCAATATTACCCAGTCTAGCACTTTCAATATCACATGCATTCAAACCTTTTATTTCACCGCCAAAACCCATTACAGGTAACTCAACTGACTTATTTCCCTCTGCAGATACTTCCGTTGCATAGGCTTTATATATTTCAACACCTTCCGGTACAGCATCTTTAATTAAAAATGATTGTGCTGCGCCAAGATCAATTACTGCATCAACAATCCTGTTATTCAGTTTCAGTTTGGTAAAGTAATAGCCGCCTGAATATTCCACATCAAATTCACCCTCAAGCTTCAGAGATTCTTCTTTCTCTGTAATTTCTGTCGTTATCGAAAAATCTCCTTCACTCATCGGAATCTTACCTTGGAACATATCTATTACAGGTGAATTATTATCTTCATTAACTGTATCATATTTAGATATTACAAATACCTTCTTAGCATTTAAACCAGTTATATTTACTTTTATTTCGTACTTTTTAAGCTCATCCGCTGTTTTTGATAGGAGCTCTTTCAGTGTACCGTCTGCTTTCTGCAATGAAATTATGAGTTTTCCTTCTTTATTCCTTGCAGTTATTACCCTGCTTTCAGTTCCTTTTGAAAAGTCCCCTGAAAGTCCTGCAGATACAGGCAAAATTACTGTAATTATATCAGAACCATTCCCGGTTATAAATGCCTGTGTCTGTCCATCAGCAATCATGACTTTTTCAATTGCCAACGTATTATTTTCTTTTGTCAATAAAAAAACCGGTATATCCGCCGCTTGTGTGTAAATATTCAAACTAAAAATTAGTAATACTGCAGAAATTATTATATGCGTCATATTTTCTTTATTAAAAATGCCCATCATATTTTTAAGTTATGACGGGCATTGCCGTTTAAATATTATTTATTATCTATCTGACTTCTTTTTTATCCATTTCGATCTTTACCTTAACTTCTTTGCCTGTCCTGTCTATAATAATATCACTGTCTTTTAAGTCAGGATTATTAAAATCTTTCTTCACCATTTCTCTTATCTCCTGGTCCGTTTTACCGTCAAACTGGTGCGGGTCAGCTTTCTTCGTCAGAAGTTTTATCTGTTCTTTGCCGTTATTATCTTCAATATTCATTTCAAACTGCTGCGGTTCTTTGTTAGCGTCAATCTCGCTGTTCCTTTCAACCATAATATCTCTTCTTCCGTCCGGTGTTGTGCGCAGTTTGAACTTCATATCAATGCCCTGCTCCTTCATCTTGCGTTCCATTTCATTTTTAAGCTCTTCATCACTCATGCCGGTAGCATCAATGTTAATACTGAAGAAATTATGCAGTGCAGCTGAATATAACGGGCGCTTGACATCATAATCCATGCCAGTTATTCGTATAGTCGTAATTCCGCCTATGGCTTCAAGCTCTTTGCAGTAATTCTTTGCCTCATCTTCAGTTGTATTGGGCAGCACTATCCTGTATAAAACCTGCTGTTTGCCGTTATCAGTATTTTCATTGCTGCTTACCTGTGCATTCTTCATCCATGGAAGGGCATTCATTTTAGCAGCAAAATCAGTATTATCCTTTGCTACAACCAGTGTTATCATTTTGCCGGCTGATTCCGTTTGTGTTACAGGCATGTTGCAGGCGCCTATTATCACAAGTAAAACTACTATTGTATATACAAGCCTCAGCTTGTTTGCAAAAAAGAAATTTTTCATCTTATGGAGCTTCCTTTCGTTTAATTGTTTTTGGTTTGAAAGCTGAATGTTGGTTTTATAAAGCCAGTTCTCTACTGCAGGGAAGGTTCCTGAGTAATCATCCTGTTTAACCGCATTCAAATGATGCTCCATTGATATATTACTGTTCCATTCTGTATTGTTTTGTTCTGTGGTGTTATGTTTGTTTTCCATTTTAATATTCTTTACATTTTCAGCGTTCTGTTCTTATTTCTGATATCAGGCTTAATGTTTCTGTTTCAATATCAGCCTCAGGGCCGCTGTAAGAAATTTCCTTATGGTATAGATTATTTTCCTGCTCTGTGATGATTTTTTTCAGTTTTATCCTTGCACGGCTAAGCCTTGATTTTACCGCCGACTGGCTTTTTTCATTCTGTATTGCCGTAATTTCCTCAACAGAAAAATCCGCGATCTCAAAAAGCAGCAATGCGGCTCTTTCTTTTTTAGAAAGCTTTGAAAGTGCTTCATTGAGTATTATCCTGCTTTCTGACTGCTCAGCCCTGTCATATACATCCGGTATATCTTCTGCATATGAATTGCTCTTATCCAGCGGCAGGAATTTTTTCCAGAAATGCTTCCTGATGGAAGAATAAAACGTAGTTGTTATTATTTTAAAGAACCATGAACGAAACTTTGTTATATCTTTAAGCCCTTCAAAGTTTTCAAGTGCCAGCAAAAATGACTGCTGCAGTACATCTTCAGCATCATCGGCTGACCATGTTGAGCACAGCGCCCTTGAATACTTTAAAGCATCATTATAGTGCGGTTTTAATAATTCCGTAAATTGTTTTGTATCGCCGGCCATTTTATCCTATAGAATAAAGTAATTACTGATAATATGATGCACCCTGGGGCTTAAAAGTCGCAAAAAATAAAAAATAATTAATATTTCAGTGTAAATATTTATAATATTCTCAATATTTTCATAAAATTAAGTTATTTTTGTGATTATACAATCCACTAAAATCAGATATTATATCACAAAAGCTATATGCCCGCATACAGCAAAGAAATACTTAAGGAACTTATGACCATACCGGGGGTGGGGAGCTCAATTGCCCGTGACCTTATAGATATTGGTATTAATTCTGTAAATGACCTTAAGCGTAAAGACCCGGAGGTTTTGTATAACAGGTCAAATATAAAAAGGGGAGTGGTCCAGGATAGATGCCTGCTCTATGTATTCAGGTGTGCCGTTTATTTTGCAGGGACAAAAAAGCCAGATGCAAAAAAGCTAAAATGGTGGTACTGGAAGGATAAAAAGTGACAAGGAGAACGAAAAATTTTCTCAGGAATCTTGCATTCAATTTGATTTTCTGTATAGCTGCAGGTCTGCTTTTTGTTGTCTTCAGGTTCTTTGGTACTTTTGATTTTGAAAACCACGGTATGCCCATATCTTCACTGCACCTTATGCACGCATTCCTTGAAGGCCTGGCTGTAGGTATCCTTAACGGATTTGTAATAAGCATAATCGATCTGCTTGTTGATACTGATAATTTTAAAAGACGCTCTTTCAGGTATACAATTATTTTCAAAAGCTTTGCTTATTGTTTTTCCATTGCTATAAGTGTTGTATTGATATTCGGATTAAATGATATTTTAATGGGAAAGAGGGAACTAGCTATTAACGCTGATCCTGAGATCGGTAACCAAATGACAAGGATGTATATTATAGCTGTATCTGCATATATTATTTTGCTGAATATATTAATAAACCTGCTGAAGGAAGCTGATAAGAAGTTCGGTCCCGGTATAATGTTAAAGCTATTTTCCGGGAGGTATTACCATCCGGTTATCGAAGACCGTATTTTCATGTTCCTTGACCTGAAGGCATCAACAACAATAGCAGAAAAGCTTGGACATATAAAATACAGCAGGCTTGTGCAGGATTGTTTTTTTGATATTACCGATATTGTTGAAAAATATAAGGCTGAGATCTACCAGTACGTAGGCGATGAAATTGTGCTTTCATGGGAAAGATCAAAAGGTATTGATAACTACAACTGCTTCAGGCTTTATTTTGAATATGCTGATAAGCTTATGAGCAAATCTGAATATTACGAAAAAACCTATGGTATTGTGCCGGAATTTAAAGCAGGTATAAACAGCGGTTCCGTTACTGTATGCGAAATTGGAGAAATAAAAAAAGATATTGCCTATCACGGTGATGTGCTCAACACTGCTTCAAGGATACAGGCTTTGTGCAACACTTATAATAAGAAGGTACTGATATCTGAAATGCTGCATAAAATAATGCCAAAAGATAAATTTTTTACACGTGTATTGATCGGGGAGTTATCGTTAAAAGGAAAAGAAAAACCCGTTGGTGTTTATAGTCTAGAGGTGACCTGAACCCTTTTCGGTTTTAAATTTCATTTTTATAATTCTGTTTAAACTGTAATAAAAATGAGCAAGAGAAAAAAAGAGATAAGTTTCAACCTGGCTGCATGGCTTATTGCCGGAAACCTGTTTGTAATATTCCGCTTCTTTGGAATGTATGATTTTGACCAGTATTTTATCCTTAAAAAACCCGTTGAAATGGAGCTAATGTTCCTTGAAGGGAACATAGTATCACTTGTGAACGGGCTTCTGCTTTCACTGGTAGATATGTTAATGGATACACCTAATTTCAAAAGGAAATCTTTCAGGTATATACTTGTAACAAAGGGTGCGGCATATGTAGTGGCAATGTTCATTTCAATAGTATCTATATTTGTGCTGCATGGCTGGATTATCAGCCGTGAAAACAATTTGATTTACAGCATAAACTACACCTTGCAAAGCCAGTATACAATAGCTCTGTTCCTATACGGTGCGTTTATCAGCCTA